>JALPYG010000025.1 GCA_023271215.1 Dehalococcoidia bacterium | reverse complement strand
TTATACTATGGTTGTCCCTTGTTCAATCTTCTTAGCAGCATAAATGAGTTCAATCATTCTCGCGGGCGGCCACAGCTCCCGCCTCAAGCAGGATAAATGTTCGCTCGTTCTTGCCGGAGAGAGAGTGCTTCAGCGTTTGATCATTCGCCTCAGCCGGCTCGGAGGCGAGGTGATCGTGGTGCTGGCTCAGGGCCAAAAGGACCCCTTCTCGCCCCGTCCCCGGCACGTGAAGATAGTTACCGACACGTATTCAGGCAGAGGACCACTGATGGGCATATACTCCGGGCTGAAACTCTCTCAAGACCCCCACAGCGTTGTCGTTGCGTGCGATATGCCGTTTCTCGATATCAAGCTGCTCCGTTACATGATGGATCTATCCGGGGGATTCGACGTAGTGATTCCCAGCATAGGAGGACTGCTGGAGCCGCTGCACGCGGTCTATTCGACGAAATGTCTGCCTATCATGGAAAGTATGTTGGATGACGGCAATTTCAAGGTCAGCGATTTGCTTCAAAGGGTCAGGGTGAGGTACGTGGAGGAAAGCGAAGTAGACTCGTTTGACCCGCAGCACTTGAGTTTCTTTAACATCAATACACCGGCCGATCTGGAAAGAGCGGAGCAGATCGTGAGCCGGGAGGAGTTACGAAATGATCTCTGTTGAAGAAGCACTGGAGAAAATCTTAAGCAACGTCAGCGTTCTGGAACCAGAGGAAAAGCCTATCTTGGACAGCCTGGGACAGGTTCTCGCCGAGGATGTTCGTTCGGATATTGATGTTCCCCCGCTGGACAACTCGGCCATGGATGGCTATGCGGTTCAGTGGGAAGACATCCGTGGAGCCACCATCTCGCAGCCTCGGACTCTCAGCGTTATCGGTGAGGTCGCCGCAGGCTACATCTCAGATCGAACGGTCGTCCCGGGCACGGCCATCCGGATCATGACCGGCGCGCCGGTTCCCGCCGGGGCGGACAGCGTAGTTCAGTTCGAGGACACCGATGAAGAGGTACGAAAAGCGGCGGGGAAACCTCTTGATGAGATCGGCATAGGGCGAGAGGTGGTGAAAGGCTCAAACATAAGGCGAGCCGGGGAGGACATCACCAGGGGGTCTCTGGTTCTGGCAAGTGGGATGGTGCTTCGTCCTCAGGAGATCGGCGTTTTGGCGTCGCTGGGGAGAGCGAATGTCCTGGTGATTCGCCGTCCTACGGTTGCCGTTCTAGCCACCGGCGATGAACTGGTGGAGGTGGGCCGGCCATTGCCGCCGGGCAAGATCTATAACAGCAATACCTATAGCATTGCCACTCAGGTGCGCCGTTATGGGGCCATCCCCCACATTTTGGGCATCGCCACAGATGAGAAACAGGAGCTAATGGAGAAGATAACCCGGGGGATGGATTCGGATTTGTTGATCACGTCGGCAGGGGTTTCACGGGGAGATTACGACATAGTGAAAGATGTGCTGGCCGAGCTCGGTGAGATATCCTTCTGGACGGTGCGCATGAAGCCAGGCAAGCCGCTGGCCTTCGGGATCCTGGCAGGGAACGGGAAGAAGGTTCCTCATCTAGGGTTCCCCGGCAATCCGGTAAGCTCCATGATAGCCTTCGAGCAGTTTGCCCGTCCGGCCATTCTCAAGATGTTGGGGAAAACGAACCTTGCCAAGCCGACTGTCTCAGCGATAAGCGAGAGTCGAATTGAGAACGCTAAGGGACGCCGTATTTTCGCCAGGGCGATAGTGAGAAAGCGGGATGGCCGGTATTTTGCTTGCGTCACCGGACCCCAGGGATCGGGAATCCTCACCTCTATGTCCGGAGCTAATGGGCTCCTGGTCGTTCCCGAGGATGTCGGAATCATCGAAGTGGGGGATGAGGTGTCGGTTCAGATGCTTGACTGGAGGGAGGAGGACCAGGTTGCTGCCGATTGTTTGCATCGTCGGAAGGCCGAAATCGGGCAAGACCACCCTCATGAAGGGGCTGATAGCGGAGTTTAAGCAGCGAGGCTATCGGGTGGCTACCATCAAGCATGTTGCTCACCGGTTCGATCTTGATGTCCCCGGAAAAGACTCGTGGGAGCATTCTCAGGCGGGGAGCGATTGTGTAGTGCTGAGCTCCCCGCACAAGGTGGCCATTATTGAGAATGTAGAGCACGATCTGAGCCCGGCGGAGCTTATGCGATTCATCACCGGGGATTTCGATATCGTCCTTGCCGAGGGTTTCAAACACGCGGATCAACCAAAGATCGAAGTTCACCGCCGGGAGATAGGAGAACTGGTCTGCCTTCCCCAGGAATTGATGGCCGTCGTGACCGACGAACCGCTTGGAAGCGTGCCTCAATTCTCCATGAACGATATATCCGGGGTAGCGGATCACATTGAGCAGCATGTTTTGGCCCCAAAAGATGAGGCGGAAGCAATCCTCTTCATCGATGACGAACCCGTGCCGCTCAACCCCTTCGTTCAAAACTTCCTGCTCAAGACAATATATGGCACGGCATCTTCGCTAAAGACCGAGCCCAAGAGCATCAATATCGTGATCCGGAGGCGTTAAGCGCCCGAAGCTGCTGCTCCAGCCTCCCCAATCGATCCCTGTGTTCGACGAGCTTTTCCCGCTCCCTTTGAGCGATCTCCGCCGGCGCCCTGGAGAGGAACTGTTCGTCTTGAAGTTTGGCTTCGATGCGCGCAGCCTGACCGCGCCACTTCTCGATCTCTCTTTGCAGCCGTTTGCTTTCCGCTTCTCGATCGACCATCCCGCTCAACGGCAGGATGACCTCCACATCCCTCAGCACCAGCACCTTGGCCTCATCCTTACTTGCCGCTCTATCTTGCTTGTCGATGATGGTCAGAGGACGCACCCTGGCCAGGGTGCTGATAGCAGAAAGATGGCTTTCAAGCAGTAATTCGTCATCCCGGACTGCGATCAGAGCCTCGATGAATCTGGAGGGTTCCACTTTGGCCTCTGCCCGGGCATTACGGATGGCGCGTACAATCTCGATTACCGATTCCATCTCCCGTTCGGCGGCGGCATCTATCAGGGATTCATCGGTGGTGGGGTAATCAGCAATCATGACAGAATCGGTCCTCTCAGGCAGATATGGGGCGACCTTCTGCCAGAGCTCCTCGGTGATGAAGGGCATAAAAGGGTGCAGCAGGCGCAGTGTCTTATCCAGGATGTCGATCAGCACCGGTAGTGGAGATGGACCGGCCGGGTTACGGAGTCGAATCTTGGACAGCTCGATGTACCAGTCACAGAACTCACCCCAGACGAAATCGTGGATCTTGCTCAATCCCTCGCCGAGCATGAATCTCTCGAGCGACTGATTGACCTCGGCGGTCAGCCGGTTGAGGCGACTCTTGATCCAGCGATCCTCTGCCGGCGGCTTTTTTCCTTCGAGTGCGTCAAGCACTCTAAGAGCCAGAGGATCCGGGGGGGACGCTGCCTCTATGCTTGTTACCACAAACCGGGCGGTATTCCAGAGCTTGTTGGCGAAATTGCGGCTTCCCTCAAGCTTCTGCCGGCTCAGCCGCATATCGTTGCCCGGGGCGTTACCCGCGATCAGGGAAAAGCGCAGGGCATCGGTGCCGTAGCGGTCCATCGCCGCCAGTGGGTCGAGCACGTTTCCCCGGGATTTGCTCATTTTTGCGCCTTTCTCATCCCTGATGAGGCCGTGAAGATAAACCTTGCGGAAGGGAATCTCGCCGGTGTTCTCCAGGCCCATCACGATCATTCGAGCGACCCAGAAAAAGAGGATGTCGTAGCCGGTCTCCATCACCGAAGTGGGGTAGAAATAGCGTAAATCGTCGGTATCATCCGGCCAGCCGAGGGTGGAATGAGTCCAGAGAGCAGAGCTGAACCAGGTGTCCAGCACATCGGGATCCTGCTCGATGTCCGGCTGGTTACAATGCTCACAGGTGGCAGGATCGTCCACCGCTACCGTAACTTTGCCGCAATTCCGGCAATACCAGACTGGAATCCGATGCCCCCACCACAGTTGACGGCTGATGCACCAGTCGCGGATGTTCTCCATCCAGTTAAGATACACCCTGGTGAAACGCTGCGGAATGATCTCAATGCGTCCGTCAACCACTGCCTCGATGGCGGGAATGGCGAGCGGCGCGATCTTGACGAACCATTGCGGTGAGATCAGAGGCTCAACCATCGTTCGGCAGCGCTCGCAATGACCCACCGAGTGGGTGTAGGGATCGACCTTGACCAGCAAACCCTCTTTCTCCAGGTCTGCCAGCAGGGTCCGGCGACAGGCAAAGCGATCCTGCCCCTTGTATGGCCCGGCGTTTTCGTTCAGGGTGGCGTCCAGATTCATTATGTTAACCAGGGGCAGGGTTTGTCTTTGAGCGACCTCGAAGTCCACCGGGTCATGTGCCGGGGTGATCTTCACCGCCCCGGTGCCGAAGGACGGATCCACAGCCTCGTCGGCGATAACGGGAATCTCGCGCCCGACTGCCGGGAGAACGACGCTCCTTCCCACCAGGTGCTTGAATCGTAAGTCGTGGGGGTTGACGGCAACGGCGGTATCGCCTAGAAGGGTCTCCGGACGTGTGGTGGCTACCGTGACGAAGCTTTCATCATCTCCGGACATCGGGTATCGGATGTGGTAAAGATGGCCGGAGATACTTTCATGTTCCACTTCAAGATCCGAGAGCACCGTAGCACAGCGAGGGCACCAGTTGGTGATGCGTTCCCCCCGGTAGACGAGACCCTTCTTATAGAGATTAACGAAGGTGGTGCGCACCGCCCGGCAGGGTCCCGGATCCAGAGTGAAGCACTCCCGACTCCAGTCACAGGAAGCGCCCAGTCTCTGGTGCTGGTCCCGGATGACGTGCCGGTATTTGTTCATCCACTCCCACATCTGTTCCAGGAATTTCTCACGTCCCAGATCATGTCGGGTCAGGCCATCTTTAGCCAGGAGCTGCTCCACTACGTTTTGTCCCGCAATGCCGGCATGGTCGACTCCAGGGAGCCACAGGGTGGGGTCGCCCTTCATCCGGTGCCAGCGAGTCAGTATGTCTTCCAGTGTGGCGGTGAGGGCATGGCCCAGGTGAAGCTCGCCGGTGACGTTGGGCGGCGGCATGATGATGACGAAGGGCTCCTTGTGCGGGTCGATCCTGGGAGCGAAGTATCCCCGCTCCAGCCAGAATTGGTACCACTTGCCTTCGACCTGCTTCGGCTCATAGGCTTTAGGGATCTCGGCCTCTGGTGATGTCATAGTGAGTTTCCTTTCATCCTTATAAACTGATCTCCCTGCCTTCGTAAGCCAGGCTTATGTCGGCTCCCAGCTCCTTTGCCAGTTGGGCGGCTTCGTCTCGGATCTCGTCTTCAACTTCTGGATTGAGGTGAGTAAGCAGCACCCGGGGAAGATAGCCATTTATCCGGCGAAAGCCGACGAGTTCGTCTCGCAGCAAGCTGGGGCACAGGTGGCCGGGTTTGTGAGCGGCAGCCGTCGATTTGTTGGAGAAGAACATGTCCATAATCAAGAGCTGCGGGGTGATATGCTCCCAGCAGGAAGACAGTCCCGGCCCGGTATCCCCACTGAAAAATATGCTTTTCCCCTGGCCATCGGTGATTTGATAACCGACGGCGGAAAGGGCATGGACCACCGGCACCGGTAATACGTGGTACACACCGACGGTCTGGGCCCGGTAATGTTCCAGGGTGTGCAGCCTAAGCACCGGGTTTTCAGGCGAGGGCCACGTGGCGAACCTGGGATATAGGACGCCGTTTATCAAGTGAGTGAGCAGGATTTCGTGTGTGGACTCAGTAGCGAAGACCTCGATAGTGCGATGAGAGTTCTTCAGGGCGATAGCCGGGACATCTCTAATGTGGTCGTAGTGGCCGTGAGTCAGCAGTACGAATTCGACCCTCTCCTGCTCAGCGAATGATAGGCTGGAGGTCAGGCCTCCGGCATCGACCGCCAGGATGTCGTCGACAAGGATAGAGGAAAGCCTGGTATTTCTTGACTCGAAGCCGTGCGCACCGAGAATTTTGATTTTCAACTTGTGCCCCTCGGTTCTTATGATAAACACCTCGGCGGCGCTCGTCAAGAAGAACCTCGGGGACATCCTAAAAGCTTTGGCTGTCGGGGAAAGCCTCCTTTATGTCAGCGATCAAATCATGATCCAGCAGACCCTTCTGCCCTTCTCGCAGAATCTTTCGAACCAGGTCCCTGGCTCGACTCAGCATGTCAGGCCGGCCTTGTTCCTCCCAAATATCAAAGTTACAACGCACGCTCAGATCGGGGTAGAAGAATTCGTCCATCATGTGTTCAACGGTGTGATCCTCGGCAACATAGTCCCCTCCAGGACCGACACTCTCGATTACATCAAAGCCCAGAGTCTCATCGTTCACCTCGATCCCCGCCAGTATGCGGTGAATCATCCCGATGATTTCGTTGTCAATCACAAATTGCTCGTAGTTGATCGAGTTCCCCGAATCCATCAGCCCGGCCGTCAGGTGAATACAATCCGCCCCGTTGAGGGCCACGGTCAAATTGGAGAAATGCTTTTCGAATCCCGCCTGGATATCAGGCCTCTTGGCTTCGGTGAGCCCGCCCGTGGCGTAAATGGGCAGATCGTAGAGTTTGGCCAGTTGGACGGCGGCGGCATTCATCATCCCCGTCTCGACCGAGCCCATGGTGTATTCCATAGTGCGCAAGTCCATGGTCGAGGGAACCGCGCCGTAAAGCACCTTGGCCCCTGGAGCGAGCACCTGGGTGAGAGCCACTCCGGCCAGGGACTCGGCATGCATTTGAGAAAGCGTCCCGGCGAGGGTGGCGGGGGAGGTGGCTCCGGCGATGGGTGCCGGCGCGCAGGTAACGGGGATGCCGTGAGTGGTGCAGAAATTGAGAATGCTCAGTGTGTTCTCGTCAATGGTCAGAGGGCTGATGACGTTGGTGATGACTGAAACGAAGGGTCTCTCTCGCAACCGGTCCTCGCCACCGGCGATCACAGATGCAAGCTTCCACATCTGCTCCACGCCGTGCAAGTCATCGCAGCCTCCCATCACATGTTTGGTGGTATGATTGAAGGAGTGATAGAAGTCGAGCAAGTGGTAGTTCAGGGGTTTGATGTCGTGGGCCTGGCAGGCGATGATATAGAAACGAATGTAGTCCAGTCGGTCCACCAGAGTAGCAGTATGGACCACATCTCGTAACAGGGTGTAACGGTAACCGCCCGTCTTCATATCCAGAATGCGGAATACTCGTCCTCCATTGGCGAAGTGGACCTTGCCTTCCCCCAGGGGGAGGTCGTTTCGGCCATCTCGAGAATAGAGGGTGAAGCGGGAGGGGGCACGGCCCAAAACTTCGTCCAGCCACTCTCCCGCAAAGCGCACCCTCCCGTTGTCATAATCGACTTCTGCCCCGGACTTTCTCAGTATGTCGAGAAAGGCGGGGCCGGTGATTCGGATTCCGACGCGTTCCAGTATCCGGCGCCCCGTCCGGTCGATCTGGTGCAGAGATTCAGGCGAAAGTTGTCTGTGTAATGGTAAACTCGTTGCCATTGCCGAACTCCCTCTCATCAACCCTGGAGAATCCGCTCGATTTCATGGAGGACTTCCTCAGATTTGGGCGCCACCTGATGCTCCGCGAGGATCCTTTTGGCCTCGATATTGCAGCGCTTGTAGAGGTCCATCGCTCCGGCCTCCTCCCAGGAATCATAGCGCGAGCGGTCCAGAAGCTTCGGCAGAAACTGGGCCTGCTCGAAGTGCTCAAAGGTGTGGTCATCCATGAGAAACATCGAACCGGGACCACCGCCTGCTACCCTTTCTATGGCCTCGAGGGCCAGGGTCTCTTCGTTGACCGGGATTCCCGTGGTAAAGAAGCGACTCATGGCTATCAGTTCGTTAGCCATGGTCAACATCTCCAGGGAAGAGGTGCTTCCGAATTCCAGGAAAGCCACATCGTGGATCAAGTTAGATCGAGAGAGCATGGCAGTGACGATGGAAAACATGGCCTCGGCTCCTGCCTGGGCATCCATCACTTTGGCATCCGAAGCTCCGGCATAGGCCCAGGTGGGCAGGCCGTAGATCTCATCGCGCATATCAGCCAGCGCCGCCTGGGTGAGACTCCATTCGGGGCACCCGTAGGAGACCACAGTGGACTTCATGTCCAGAACGCTTACGTTGGGCCCAAACAGGAATGGTGACCCTTTGCCGGCTAATTGATGCACCACGAGTCCCACCAGGTTTTCGGCAATTCCTAAGGCCATGGCTCCGGCAAGGGTGACCGGCGCTCCGCCACCGGCATTGGTTCCCGAGGGGAAGCAGATGGGTATCTTCTTTTCGGCGCAGAAAATGAGCTTTTCCACGACGTTCGCCGGGAAGCGCAGCGGGCTGATGGGCTCGGAGTAATTGAGTATAAACGGCTTCCTTTGAAATTCCGCCTCGCCCCCGGCCACCAGGCAGGCGATTTCATATATCCTGGCGATGTCTTTGCCACTATCGGCGATGAACACCATGGGCTTATTGGTGTTTCTTATCATCTCGGCAAAAACACGAACGTAGATGTCTTCGACTGGAACATCTTCTGGGTTAGCCATCGACATAGCAAAGGCTATGTTCTCCAGTCCGTCTACCAGCCTGGCGAAATTGGCGGCGTCCCTCAAGACGGTCCGACGTCGTTGGCCGGTTTCCATATCCAGAGTGAAGGTGGCATCCGATCCTGTGCCATAGAAAGAGTTGCCGTCCCTGAGCGGCATCGTCTTGTTGCCCTGCTGGTCGTAGAGGGCGATTTGCCTGGGAGCCGAGCTCAATGCCTCTTCGGCAAGATAGGCAGGCAGCCTCACCCAGTCACCGTCAGAAACCCGGCACCCGGCATCGGACAGCATTTCGAGAGCACCACTATGCTCCATCTTAAACCCCGTCTTTTCCAGGATTTCCAGGGCAGCGGCGTGGATTACCAGCGCCTGTTCACGGTTCAAGACCTTCAGGCGAGGCTGAAACGTAGGAATATCCAGCGGTTTCATGGTTCACCCCCTTCATTTCGCAAAGTTTGTTGGTTGATAGTCCAACCGTCAACCATTAACTATCCCCTGATGCCAAGCAACTCCTTCGCCTTGGTCACCGCAGAACCGGCATCGGATGCATAGGAGTCCGCCTTGATCTCCTGGGCATACTTCTCGGTAACCGGCGCGCCGCCGATCATTATCTTGACCTTATCTCTGATCTCGGCTTTCTGCAGAGCCTCGATTGTCAGGGGCATGGATGGCATGGTGGTAGAAAGCAACGCCGACATGCCCACGATGTCCGGTTCAACTTCCTGCACCTTTTGCACGAACTTTTCGGGAGCGACGTCTACTCCCAGGTCGGTGATGGTGAATCCTGCGCCCTCCATCATCATGGACACCAGATTCTTGCCGATGTCATGCAGGTCGCCTTTCACGGTTCCAATCAGCACCTTCCCCTTGGAGGTGACATCGCTTTCTTGAAACAGTGGTTGGAGCAGCTTCATGCATTCCTGCATCGTTCTGGCAGAGCGCAGCATCTGGGGGACGAATATCAGCCCCTTGGAGAACCTTTCGCCCACCTCATCCATGGTGGCAATGAGGCCATTATCCAGAATGTCCTGAACATTGCTGCCGGAATCGAGGGCCTTCTGTGTCTCCGCCACAGCAGTCTTGATGTCTCCCTTCGTCACAGCCTCAGCTAATGCCTTGAAGTCACTCATCTTGAACCTCCTTAATAGTTTATTGGTTGATAGTTCATCAGCCGACGATGCGGCCATTCTCATAGGCTTCAATGAAGTTTTCGCAGTATTCATCCCTGCCGAGAAGCATTTCAACTGAGAAGAGAGTTGCCATGAGCGGATTGTCAGTCGGATCCAGAATGGCGGCAGAGAGGCCATAGGCCATACAAAGAGCCAGGAAGTTGCGATTGATCAGGCGACGTTGCGGAAGACCGAAGGAGACATTGGAGAGGCCACAGATGGTATTCACTCCGGGGAAACCCTTCATGACATGGGAGATGGCTTCAAGAGTGGCGATTCCCATCCGGACGTCCACCGAGACAGGCTGTACCAGGGGATCCACGTAAATCTTCTCCAGTGGAATCCCTTCGCCGGTGAGTCTATTGATGAGTTCCGAGGCAACATGGACTCTTTCTTCCACGGTAGTGGGCATCGAAGTCTGCGCCATGCACAGAGCGACAACGTGGCAAGGATGAGAAGTGACCACTGGAAGAAGGGCCTCAAAGCGATCTTCCTCCAGCGAAATGGAGTTTAACATCGGCTCGCCCTTGTGGAGCTTGATCGCTTCGGCCAGGGCAGTGGGATTGGGGCTGTCCAGGCATAATGGCAGATCCACCTCACTTTGGACCGTCTCCACCAGCCAGCACAGGCAATCCACTTCCCGGTCCAGAAATGTTCCCGCGTTGACGTCGATGTAATTGGCCCCAGCATCGGCCTGGTCCCGGGCTACCTTAACGATAAACCCAGCATCCCGTTTCTCGACGGCTTCGGCGATGCTCCTTCGGCTGGTGTTGATTTTCTCTGCCACAATAATCATGGTTGATCCTCTCTTTGAGTCTCTAGACGTAACATAACACAAGCGATGACCAATTGCAATGGATGGAAGATATCTGTGCCACAAGGGATTTGGGGCCCCATTCCTCTTCGGCTACATCTTTTGAGTTAACCCGCGAACTTGACTTAGCTTCAATCAGGATATATAATGATCTTGGGAAGAGAGAAATGCCGATCTACGAGTATTGCTGTCCGGATTGCGGGGGCAAGTTCGACTTGCTCCGTCGCCTCAGTCAGGTAGATGAGGTAGCCTTATGTCCCGTATGTAATCGCGAGGCCAGGAGGTTGATCTCATCCTTTGCATCCTTCGCCAGGGACGCTGGTGGGGTGTCCACCTCCATTGGTGGCGGCAGCTCCTGTGCCACCTGCTCCTCTTCCTCCTGTGCCACCTGTGGTTAGAGTCCCTACATAATGGAAGAAAACCTCGCCAGTTTCACCACTTTTCGGAGCCTCCTTGCCACGCTATGCGCACCAGATGGCTGCCCCTGGGACCGCGTCCAGACCCACGAGTCGCTCAAACCCTATCTCATCGAAGAGGCCTATGAGACGCTGCGGGCCATCGAGGAGGGGGATGCGGGCAGACTCTGTGATGAGCTAGGTGATCTACTGCTTCAGATCGGCCTGCACTCCCAGATCGCCCAGAAAGTCGGTGAATTTGATCTCGCCGACGTTCTGCGCCATATAAACGAAAAACTTATCCGCCGTCATCCCCATGTATTCGGATCCTCGAAGGCTGTCGATGCTCAGGAGGTATCTTTGAACTGGGAGGAGTTGAAGCGGGGGGAGGAAGGGAGGAACCAGGGATCGCTTTTGGATAACATGCCAGCGAATATCCCTGCCCTGGCCTGCAGTCAGATAATCCAGCAGCGCGCCGCCCGCGTGGGCTTCGACTGGAAGGAAATTGAGGGGGTGCTGGATAAAGTGCGCGAGGAGATGGAGGAACTGAAGCAGGCTAAAACCCATCAGCAGAAGGTGCACGAATTCGGTGACCTTATCTTTGCCCTGGCCAATGTTGCCCGCTGGCTCGATGTTGATCTTGAGGGAGCGCTGCGGCAGACCAACGAGCGCTTTCGCCATCGTTTTGCTTTTGTGGAGGAACTCAGCCGCAAGCGGGGCATCTCGCTGCACGACCTCTCTGCAGAGGACCTGGATGCCCTGTGGGAGGAGGCAAAGCGGGAACCTTTGGCGCCACGTAATATCGAGGGGGATAAGAGAGATGAGATTTGCCAATAATCTGTACGCTTATCTTTGGAGGGGGAGGGGGAACAACTGTCATAGCTATCTCTTTGCCGATGTGCTGCGGGGGAAACGGCCTCACGTTCTCATTGACCCCGGGCATGTGGTCAATGAGATGAGCGAGAAATGTCTGGAGAAGCTCACCTCCTCTATGCTGCGGGATGACATCGCCCCAGGGGAGATAGGACTCATAATCAACACTCATTCTCATCCGGACCACTGTGAGGCAAACCTGGCTCTAGCCCAAATGAATTCTGAAAGCGGAGCCGGTGGAGGTCAAGCCCTGATTGCCATTGGCAAAATCGAGGATGAGTATCGCCGGACAATAGCAGAGCAGATGTCTCGCATGCTCGGGCTTACCGTGGAGTTCGAGCCCGACTTCTATCTTCAGGAGGGGGAACTCAATCTAGGCCGGGGAGACGAGAAGTTGAATCTGCAGATAATCCATACGCCGGGCCATTCCCCGGGGTCGATATGTATTTACTCGCCGGAGAACAAGGTTCTCATAACCGGCGACGTGGTCTTCAACGGTAGCGTCGGAAGGACAGATCTCCCCGGCGGCGATAGCCGAACGCTGAAGCAGAGCATCGAAAAGCTATCGGAACTGGATGTGGAATATTTGCTCCCCGGACATAGCACCAACTACGGGGACATCATACGGGGCAAGAATAATGTGGTGCAGAACTTTGCGTTCATCCGAATGAATTACTTCCCGTTGTTTTAGTGGAGGGGTCAGAGCTTGTCTTTTGCTGCTTTCCCCGCCATTTTAGGGTAATGATAGCTTCTCAGAATTGGCTGGGGTGACACGATACCCCGTACCAGAGACTACTGATCCGCAGGCGCAAAACGTTCCTTGTAAAAACTGACAGTCTCGAGTAGTCCCTCTTCGAGAGAGAGCCCTGCCTGCCAGCCCAGCTCCTCCTGGGCCTTTGTGGCATCGAGGCAGATACGGTAAACCTCCCCAGCCCGAACCGGCGCATAAAGGGGCTTCCCGAAATAGCCGAGCACCTTAGCCAGGGTATCAAACATCTCTTTGTCAGAGGTCTCCACCCCGGTGCCAATATTGTAGATGCCGGCGTTGTCTCGCTCCATTGCCAGCAGGTTGGCTGTCACCACGTCAAACACGTGGGTGTAATCCCGGGTCTTGTCCCCGGAACCGAAGATAGTCGGCTGCTCACCCCGGAGCATCTGGCCGGCAAAGATTGCCACCACTCCAGCTTCTCCGTCGGGGTTCTGCCTCGGACCGTAAACGTTGGGATATCTTAGCGCCACACAACTGAGCCGGTGTTGAAGCCCGTAAAGGTGAAGATAATGCTCCACGGTATGCTTGGAAATTCCATATTGCGAGAGTGGATTTATGGGATGGGTCTCGTTGACCGGCAGGTGGTCGGGCTCTCCGTAAATTGCTCCCCCGGAGGAGGCATAGATAATCTTTCTTGCGCCAAAGCGAACGCAGTTGAGAATAACATTAAGGCTGCCCAGGATGTTCTCCCGGGCATCAAAGATGGGTTCAGCCACCGATCTGGTGATGACCACCTGAGCCGCCTGGTGGCTGACGATCTCCGGTCTCTCTCGCTCAAAGACGCCGGCGAGCTCTGAGTCACAGATGCTCATCTCATAGAATTTGGCGCTGGGATTGATATTCTGCCGCGAGCCGGTGGTCAGATTATCTACGACCACTACCTGGTGACCTTTCTCAATCAGGGCATCGACTATGTGGGAACCGATAAATCCTGCTCCACCAGTGACCATGATTTTCATGTCATCTTAAATCTATTAGGTTTTCAGGGGTTTGTCAAGAGGGCGCGTCACAAATTTCAGGGTTCCTTGACATCTCAGGGCGATAATCTGTTATCATAGAGCAGAGCAAAATCAAACAAAGGAGGAATCGATATGGCAACCAGGATCGGCATCAACGGGTTCGGGCGAATCGGGCGACAGGTGTTGAAGGCCATCAATGACTATCACGCCGGGGAACTGGAGGTAGTGGCGGTTAACGACCTGACGGATACCAGGACTAATGCCCATCTGCTGAAGTACGACTCTAACTACGGCCGTTACCCCGGCACGGTGGAAGCGACTGAGGACGCCATCATCGTCGATGGAAAGAAGATCAGGGTGGTCACCGAACGCGACCCCGGCAAGATCGCCTGGAGCGATTTCGGGGTGGAGATCGTTGTGGAGTCAACGGGACTCTTCACCGATGCCACCAGGGCCGCGGCTCATTTGAACGGCGGGGCGAAGAAGGTGATCATCACCGCGCCGGCCAAGAACGAGGATCTCACCGTTGTCCTGGGCGTCAATGAGGATCGGTACGACCCGGCAAAGCATCGCATCATCTCCAACGCCTCATGCACCACCAATTGCATTGCCCCCGTAGTGAAAGTGCTGCACCAGAGCTTTGGGGTCAGCAAGGGACTCATGTCCACTATACATGCCTATACCAACGACCAGAGGATTCTGGACATGTTCCACAAAGACCTCCGTCGCGCCCGGGCAGCAGCGATGAACATCATTCCAACCACCACGGGAGCCGCCAAAGCAGTCGCCATGGTGATTCCGGAACTGGTGGGGAGGATTCACGGGCTGGCCTTCAGAGTGCCGGTCAGCACCGTGTCCCTGGTGGATTTTGTGGCTGACCTGGAGAGAGAGGTCACCATCGAAGAGGTAAACAGCGCCCTGCGAACAGCGGCAGAAGGCCCATTGAAGGGAATCCTGGAGTTCTGCGATGAGCCGCTGGTCAGCATCGACTTCAAAGGAAATCCCGCCAGTTCTATTGTGGATGGCTTGAGCACTATAGTGATCGGCGGCAACATGGTCAAAGTGTTATCCTGGTACGACAACGAGTGGGGCTATAGCTGCCGCACCGGAGACATTGCCGCTTATATGGCTAAGAAAGGGTTATGACATAGGAGCATTTGAAGGGGCGAAGCTCCTTCAAAAATCCCAAGGATAACCGCTTTTTAGGGGGTTTCAGGGGGAGAATCCCCCTGACGATCTTGTGTTAGCGCTGGAAGGAATCAAGGTAATAGATCTCACCCGCCTCGCTCCGGGGCCGTACTGCACCATGATCCTGGCTGACCTGGGAGCCGATGTGATCAAGGTCGAGGAGCCCGGCCCGCCCACCGGTCGGCGGGCCGAGCAGGCGGGCCAGGCGCCGGAGATGAACCTGCTGATGGATCAAGGGTCCCCGTTCAATGTCCTGAACCGCAACAAGCGGAGTATCGGTCTTAACCTGAAGCACGAGGATGCCCGCGAGGCCTTCTACAAGCTGGCGGAAACGGCCGATGTGGTGGTGGAGGAGTTCCGCCCGGGCGTATCGAAGCGGTTGGGCATTGACTACCAGACCCTCTCGGGGATAAATCCAAAGATCATCTGCTGTGCCATCACCGGCTACGGTCAGGATGGCCCCTACCGGGACCTGGCGGGGCATGACATCAACTATATCTCCACGGCGGGGGCACTGGGAGCGATAGGAGAGAAGGACGGCAAACCGGCAATACCGCTAAACCTGCTGGGCGACTTCGCCGGGGGCGGTATGCAGGGCGCTATTGGTATCCTGGCAGCGCTGATGGCGCGGGAGCGCACCGGCAGGGGGCAGTTTGTGGATATCGCCATGACCGACGGCGTGGTCTCCATGCTCAGCAGCGCTCTGTCCGGCTATTTCCTGACCGGCGAGGTGCCGGAACGGGGCGCCACTTTTCTGAGTGGCCGCTTCCCACAGTATAATACCTACCGCTGTGGCGACGGCAAATACCTGAGCCTGGGGTCGCTGGAGCCGTGGTTCTTCGCCAACCTCTGCCGCGCCGTGGGCCGCGAGGATCTCGTTCCCCATGCGTGGGACGAATCCCACCACCAGGAGATATTTGACTACCTTACCGGGGTGTTTCAGACAAAATCGCGCGATGAGTGGGTGGACATCCTCAGGCAGACCGACATCTGCGTTGCGCCGGTCTACCAGTTCGATGAGGTGGAGAGGGATCCCCATCTCATCCACCGCCAGATGATCGTCGAGGTGGAGCACCCTGAGGTTGGCAAGGTGAAGCAGACCGGCATCTCGATCAAGTTGTCGGAGACGCCGGGCGGGATAAGGAGGCCGCCGCCGCGGAGATGCCAGCACACCGACGAGGTGCTGCGAGGTCTGGGCTACACCGTCGCCGAAATCGAGCGGCTGCGAAGGGAAGGGGCGGTGCTTTAGTTACTCCCCACCGGCAGAGAGTGTTGAGAGGAACTCGTCCAGGGACATAGCCTGCAGCAGGGGATAGAGGGCCCCCTTTCGGTATAGATTGATAATCGCATCGTGATCGGCTTTTCTATATGCGGCACAGCAATCTTCCAGAATGATGACCTTAAACTCGTGAGAAATGCCGTCAAGAACGGTTGTCAGGACACAGACCGGCGTGCTTATTCCCGCAACCGCTATACAATCCACCCCCAGGTCTCTGAGGGTGGCGTCCAGATTTGTTCCCAGGAAGGCGCTGAAGCGTCGTTTCTCCAGTACGATGTCGGATTCATGCGGCTCAAACTCAGCAATGACTCCGGCTCCCTCGGTGCCCATGATTGCATGGGGCTTGATTCTCCCCCCTTGAAAGATAAAATCCTCCGGCAAGAAGCTATCATTGGCGAAGATCACCGGCGAGGCATTCCCTCTGGCTGCCGCCAGGAGGCGTTGAATGTTGGGGATGATTTTTCTGCCTTCCTCACCTATGGAGAAGTGGGCGCCAATATCCACGTTATCCTTGAGCATGTCCACGATAATGATCGCTGTCTTCTTCATTTTCCCGTGTGCTGTCGACCAAGTAGACCTGTAAGCCGAGTTCTGTGCTCCGACGAATCGGAGTGGTGACCATCTATCTAGCCCCGACGTTACCGCCGGGGTCATGCGGCCTACCCGAGGACAGGCCGGGCGCCTATAGTCCTTCTATTCGGCCTTGCTCCAGGTGGGGTTTACCCGCCACCGATGTCACCATCGGCGCGGTGAGCTCTTACCTCACCATTTCACCCTTACCCCGAAAAAATCGAGGCGGTGTGTTTCTGTGGCACTTTCCGAGGGTCGCCCCTCCTGGGTGTTACCCAGCACCCTGCCCGGTGGAGCTCGGACTTTCCTCCCCGATGACGACAAGCCGGCACCGGAGCGGCCACCCGGTCTACTTGGTCAATTCTAATCTACCATAAGGAGACTGAGGATTCAATGGGGGAGCTCAATCCTTAATCCGTGAGCTTGAGCAAGATAGCACAACATAAACAATCTGACGTACTGTTCAGTCCTGACAAGGGGCTAGTCTGAACTTTCTCCCATTTACGATCCATGATGGTTGATGATTGATGTTTTGTGCCATAATAATGACAGCAGAGGTAACTATTATGGCACAAAACATAAGAACTCTTGGCGATACAGGGAGCAATCTCTTGACAGGGTTGACCCGTCAAGGTAAGCGCCTTTTCGCCTTCGATGATGCTGCTAAAATCTACGGTACTAGCAATAGCGGACTGCATAGACTGCTATCCAGACTGGTTAAGCGACGCTGGCTTCAACGCATGGAGCGGGGTAAATATCTCATATTACCCTTTGAAGCCGGACGCGAAGGTGAGTGGACTGAACATGAATTCATAATCGCCTCCTATCTTATCGACCCCTACTATATTGGATTCCGCAGTGCCCTCAATTACTATGGCTATACGGAACAAGTTAGTCGGACTGTCTTCATAGCTTCAACTCGTCGCAAGTCAAAACCAGCTCTGGAGATTTCCGGAGTAACATACCGCTTTGTGTATATGTCTGAGCGTAAATTCTTTGGAGAAACCGAAGTGATTTTGGATAAACATAGGATTAACATCTCAGAACCTGAAAAAACAATAGTGGATTGCCTTGACCGATTACGGTACTGTGGCGGTGTAGCAGAAGTAGCTAAGGCACTGTGGTATGGGCGCGACGAGCTTGATTTTGTGAAATTGGCTGAGTATGCATGGAAGAGCGGAAACAGAGCTGTAAGCCAGCGGTTGGGCTATCTTCTGGAGACGCTAAGCCCCGATAGAGATGAGGCTATTGCTATTCTCCGTGATGGCATGAGTAGTGGATATGCCCCACTTGATACCCTGGCAAATACCGAAGGTAGATATCTTGACCGATGGAAAATCCTCATAAACGTTCCGGAGAATGAACTCTTACAGTGGAAGGAGCAGTAGTGTTATCCAAGGCCGAACTGCAGAGGATGGCCCAACGCGAAAAAGTAGCTTTAGGCATATTGGAAAAAGACTACGTGCTTACAGAGGTGCTTAAAACTCTATCGCAGGTGCCAGTGCTGAATGAGATGATGGTATTCAAGGGAGGTACTGCCCTACGCAAAGTCTATTTCTCGCACTGGCGTTACTCGGAAGACCTGGACTTTACGGTGAGACATGACATGGCTAAAGAAGAGCTACGGCAATCTCTTGACGGATGGTATCGCCAGGTAGAACAGGAGTCCCAGATACAGCTTACGACTAAGATGCTTCATAAGACAGATGGTTATGCTCGTATCCGAAGTCAGTTCCTGGGTTCCTTGTCCTACCCGGGTATGATTTATATGGACTTGAGCTTTGACGAACCATTATGCCTTGAGCCTGAATATCGGAGAGTGTTAACTAACCCCTTTACTGATCAGCAACGAGAGGTACTGGTCTACCCACTGGAGGAGTTGCTTGCTGAGAAGATGCGGAGCTTGCTTGAACGCGGGAAATCCAGAGATTATTACGACGTATGGAGACTATTAAGGGAGCACTCTTCCCAGCTTCACTTCGAGCTTCTGGGGACAGTGTTGGCCGAGAAGCTTGCACATAAGGGCCTTGGCCTCCGATCTATGAGCGATTTTCTTCCGGGAGACCCCGGGGTACTGAAGAGCTACTGGGAAAAGGATTTGAAGCAGCAGGTTGAATCATTGCCGCCTCTTGGGGAGGTGCTCGACGAGTTACAAGGTATGCTTAAGAAGCTTGTAGCTCCCTGCATGTCTTTGGAAGAGACTGAATCTGGATGATAAGCCGGAGCGGGAATAAAATACCAGAAAGTATAAAAAGATAAATCCGATAGCGGGGGTGGTTCCTATGGCGAAAGGAAAGAAACCAATTGAACAACATGCCGACAAGGGTTGTCAGGATACATACCGGTGTGCTTATTCCGGCAACCGCTTCCGTGTACTGTCGACCAAGTAGACCTGTAAGCCGAGTTCTGTGCTCCGACGAATCGGAGTGGTGACCATCTATCTAGCCCTGGCGTTACCGCCGGGGTCATGCGGCCTACCCGAGGACAGGCCGGGCGCCTATAGTCCTTCTATTCGGCCTTGCTCCAGGTGGGGTTTACCCGCCACCGATGTCACCATCGGCGCGGTGAGCTCTTACCTCACCATTTCACCCTTACCCCGAAAAAATCGAGGCGGTGTGTTTCTGTGGCACTTTCCGAGGGTCGCCCCTCCTAGGTGTTACCCAGCACCCTGCCCGGTGGAGCTCGGACTTTCCTCCCCGATGACGGCAAGCCGGCACCGGAGCGGCCACCCGGTCTACT
>JALPYG010000024.1 GCA_023271215.1 Dehalococcoidia bacterium | reverse complement strand
GCAGAAATTGACTCACCCTCCCCTGCTTGAGAGCCGCCGGCCGCCCAGGAGATGCATATGCAGGTGAGGAACAACTTGCCCTCCCTCCGGGCCGCAGTTGATCACCAGGCGATAACCTCTCTCGGAGATACCCTCCACTTCTGCTAGCTGCCTTGCCACACCGGCCATTTTACCCAAAATGGGCAGATCCTTGTCCTTCAGCTCGCTCAGGCTAGCAACATGTTTCCGGGGCACGATGAGAATGTGTATCGGTGCCTGAGGATTGACGTCCCGGAAGGCGACGATCTCATCATCCTGGTGGAGCATTTCTCCAGGAATCTCCCCGGATATGATCTGACAGAAAACGCAAGACATTCTTCCCTCCCTAACTCCTATTTCCTCTAGCTCTTTCCAGATGCACCATCAAGAGGGCCATATCCGCTGGTGTAACCCCGTCGATGCGTGAAGCCTGCCCCAGTGTCTGCGGACGGAAGTGCTCAAGCTTCTGGCACGCCTCATGGCGTAGCCCGTTAATGCCCCCATAGTCAAACCAATCGGGTATGTGCCGCTCCTCCAGCCTCAGCATCCTCTGAACGGCGGCCTCCTGCCTCTGGATGTAGCCTTCGTATTTGGCCTCGATCACCACCTGTTCGGCGCAATCAGGACACAGCCGGCTGTCTGCAACGCCGAGCGTGATCACGGTGCGATAATCCACGTCCGGACGGCGCAGAAACTGCAGGGCACTGACGCTGCGTGCTCTAGACGGCAGACCACATTCTTCGAGGGACGCAGCCAATCTCTCGATTGAGAGGTGAGTCTTTGCCAGGCGCTTGAGTTCAGTGGCTACAACACGACGCTTGCTTTCTACCGCTTCGTATCGTCCCTGGCTGATGAGCCCCAATTTGTAGCCGGTGGGGGTGAGCCGGAGATCGGCGTTGTCCTGGCGTAAGAGCAGGCGATGTTCCGCCCGCGAGGTAAGCAGACGGTAGGGCTCCGTCAGATCCTTCGTTACCAGGTCGTCGATCATCACCCCGATGTATGCCTGATCCCGTCGGAGGATCAGTGGGGGTCGTTCCTTTACCTTCAAAGCGGCGTTTATCCCGGCAAGCAGACCCTGGGCTGCAGCCTCTTCGTAACCGGTGGTGCCATTGATCTGCCCGGCAAGAAAGAGTCCCGGAACCAGCTTGGTTTCCAGCGAGCTTACAATCTGGTTCGGCGGCACGAAGTCGTATTCGATGGCATAGCCGAAGCGAATGATCTCAGCATTTTCCAGCGCTGGAATAGTGCGAAGCATGGCCAGTTGCACGTCCTCCGGGAGGCTGGTGTTGGCACCCTGAAGATAGACCTCGTTGGTTTCCCATCCCTCCGGTTCGAGGAAGAGTAGGTGCCACGGCTTATCGGCAAACTTTACTATCTTGTCCTCGATGGAGGGGCAATAGCGAGGCCCTGTTCCCTGGATCATACCGGTGAACAGCGGCGCACGGTGGAGATTAGATCTGATTATCTGGTGCGTTTTTTCGTTGGTGTAGACAAGATAGCAGGGTATTTGCTGTCGCCAGGGGGTGTAATTTCCCTGGGGGTAGACAGGGTTGATGGGAGGGAAGTTGAGAGAATTAGAATTAGACTCAAAGCTGAAGTGAAGGGGTACCTCGCTCCCTGCTTGAATGATGGTTCTGGAGAAGTCGATGGTCCCGGCGTCCAGGCGAGGCGGGGTGCCGGTCTTGAGCCGGCTCATGGTAAATCCCAACCGCCGCAGGCTATCGGAAAGTCCATAAGCGGCAAACTCGCCGGCGCGCCCGGCAGCAAAGCTCTTCTCTCCGATAATGATTCGTCCCGCCAGAGAGGTTCCGGTGGTGAGAACGACCGTCTTTCCCTCGTAAGCCCAGCCGGTACTGGTTACAACCTTCAGTGTCTGATGATTTCGTTCCAATGCTTCAACGAGTGCCTGCTTGACATAAAGATTACCCTGCCTCTCAATGGTGTGTTTCATGGCCAGGCCGTAGAGCTTCTTGTCTGCCTGGGCTCGGAGAGCCTGCACTGCCGGACCCTTGCCCGTGTTGAGCATTCGGATCTGGATGAAGGTTCTGTCTATGTTCCGCCCCATCTCCCCGCCGAGGGCGTCGATCTCCCGAACCAGATGTCCCTTGGCGGGCCCCCCGATGGATGGATTGCAGGGCATGAGGGCTACGTTGTCGAGGTTCATGGTCAGCAGGAGGGTGCGGCAGCCCATTCGAGCGGCAGCCAGGGCGGCCTCACAGCCGGCATGCCCCGCACCGACGACGATCACATCGTATGTCATGGCACATTCACCAGCTCTACGGCGGGCACTTGGCACAGATCGACATGAAGAGGGATGTGCTGAGATACCGGTCACCACGGTCCGGGAGGAGCACCACCAGCGTGCCGGAATCCATCTCCCGGGCTATCCTCAGCGCTCCTGCCATTGCCGCCCCGCTCGACATGCCGACGAACAACCCCTCTCTGGTTGCCAGGAGCCTGGTGGTTTCAAATGCCTCTTCATCGGTGACGGTCAGTACATCATCCAGAGCCTCTCGCTGGTAAATACGCGGGACGATGGATTCCCGCATGTTCTTCAGACCCTGTATGGTGTGGCCCTCCATCGGTTCCAGACCAACGATCCGCACCGCCGGGTTTCGTTCTTTGAGGTATCTTGAGACGCCCATCAGGGTACCGGTCGTGCCCATCCCGGCAACGAACACCTCTACCTCGCCGTCTGTCTGGGCAAATATCTCCGGGCCGGTTGTTTCGTAGTGGGCCAGAACGTTGTTCTCATTCTCAAACTGATTTGGCATGTAATACGTATCAGGGTGCTCTTCGAGAATTTGATGCGCCCGCAGGATAGCCCCGTCGGTTGCCTGATATCCCGGGGTCAGCTCGATCTCCGCCCCAAAAGCCTCAATTATATGTTGCCTCTCAACGCTGACACATTCGGGCATGGTCAACTTCACCTTGTAACCCCTGGCTGCTCCTATCATGGCCAACGCGATCCCGGTGTTCCCCGAGGTGGGTTCGAGGATGGTCTTGTCCGCCGGCAACTCGCCTGACGTGATGGCTTTTTCTATCATGTAGCAAGCGATGCGATCCTTGACCGAGCCCCCCGGATTGCTTCCCTCAAGTTTAGCCATGAGCCTTACCCGGGGATTCCCGTTAAGGCTATTCAGCTCCACAAGCGGCGTATTCCCGATAGAATCGATAACACTCATTACGCACCACCCACGATGATCTCATCCAGCGAGCGCTTGGGCACGTGGTGGATGCCCTGACTGTCGCGCCAGTATCCTATGTCGCCGTCCGTCCCGAGCGGCTCGATGACCACTGTTTCCGCCGGTTTTCCGATCGCCAGCACCAGGAGTATCTCGTAGCGATCAGGAATGTTGAGCGCGGCACGGAGCTTCGGACGATTGATCGAGGCCAACATGCATCCTCCCAGTCCCCTCTCCCTTGCGCCAAGCATGATATTCTGGCTGGCGATGCCGTGGTCGCATCCAAAGTGAGTGGTCACCTCGGTATCACCGAGCACGATGATATATGCCGATGGCCGTTCCCCTTCAGCCGGGCCGCCCCAGTCTTTGAGCGCCGCCGCCCAGGTGAGGGTGGAGAAAATCTGGGCGTTAGTCTCTGGCTCCCAGGAAAGGATGTATTTCAACGGCTGCAGATTTCTGGCCGATGCGGAATGCCTGGCCAGATCGAGCAGCTCGACCAGTACCTGGCGGGTGAGGGTCACACTCTGGTCGAACCGTCGGAAGCTGCGGGTGCTGCGGATCAAATCATCTATCATTCTTAAGCTCCGTTAACAGATTTTTGAGAACGCCTTGGTAAACTTTTCACTCCCCTCAGAATAGATTATAACATAAAAGCTAAGTGTGACACCTGTCCCGGTGTAAGAGGCTGTGCCCCAAGCCGGATAAGATCTCTGTTGGCCTCATCTTGGATCGTCTCCCCACGGCTGACCAAAAACAAGTTGCTCAATCATTCCATAACCGAAAAGTCCCACAAGAAGCATACAACTGGGAAGCAGGATTAACCAGAGCCACCATTGACGAAACTTTTGAACTTCCTGGAAAATCATGTTTCCATCCTTATTCATATTGCCCCTCCCGTGTTGAGCAATTTACCTAACGCTTCCGCCGTCGTGGCGAAGCCCCTGAAAGCGGTTTGGGCGTCAGCCGCCAGCGGAGTGTTAGGCGAGGTGTCCGCAATTCAATTTCGATCCTAAATGGACGTCCAAAGTTGTCGGATCACTGCTCGCACTCGTTTCCAATCATTAGCCGTCAATGCGCCTAACCTTCGTTCCGCCAGACGCTTTTCCAGTGTTCCTAGTTTGTGCACCCGAACAATCGAAGGAAACAACAAGCCAGCCTGGTGCCACTCGACAAGCTCCACATCGAAGGGGCCCCGGTCTGCCTGGCTGGTTACCCGGGCAACTACAATATCCGCATCGCCTGTATCCAAAAGCACAAGGGCAGGACGCCGCCTCGTTCCCATCGCATCAGCAAAAGGAAAGGAGAGCAAGACGATCTGGCCGGGACGGTAGGTCTGCACGGCTCAAATTGTATCGTAGATGGAATCCGCCTCGCTATATCCTGCGAAGAATTGTTCCGCTGTCAGGCGAACCCACGCGGTCGGTTCCTCTGAGTCAGTTGGCTCAGGGATCAGAATGATCATCCGAACGACCTGATCGTGGGGGAGTAAGGTGAGTAGAGTCTCCGGCAGTTCTAGTTTGCCTTCGTGGGTCACTTTAACCGGCAGTTCGTACGCTTTCATTCTGTGTGTCTCCTACTGATTTGCGGAATATGTTGGCCAACTCCGACATCTTCGAACATCCATCCCGGTCTGCACGTGCAAATGCTAACACACTATGCCACGGCTAGTCAATGGTCGTATCCCTTGAGGCGGATGGAACGGCGGCGACATTCAGCGCGCCCCTACCCCCTACCCGTGCGGTATTTGATGTCGTAGTTGATGATGAAACTTCCTCGTCGGTGAAGCCGTAGTGCTGCGCCTGCAGCACTCTTTATCGTCCTTGCTTTGCTTCCCACCTGAAAGTTCGCCGGAAAACTACCCATAATCATTGTCTGTGCGTGACTACTCAAGTTCAAAGTTCCGGGGTTTAAGGGTGACGATTGCACCTAATTCGACTGGCTCGCCGATAGCGTTTGATCCACGAATTGAACATCCTCCGGGCCTTGACAAACTCGTTTTTGTGGCTATACCTGAATCCGTGAAGCGGCGGGGGCTCGACTTGGAGTTACCAGGTTAACGCAGCGAGGCGCCCAATTTCTTGACTACAGAGCCTTAGGCGAGGCGGTATCGCTGCTCGATCAGGTCGAAGAGGGCACAACATATGGCTCACGTTCACGCCTTCACCCGCTGGCGGAAATGCTCCAGAATGCACATGCGGGCGAGCGTGGTGGGACCAACGCCTAGTTCCCTCGCTTCTTGCCGGAGTTCTTCCCACTTATCTGCCGAGAGCCGGACAGGAATCACCTCGTCCAGAGGCTCCTTCACTTCTAGCCGCACCACCTCATCAGTCTCACTCCAGGCATTGCCCTGTTCAATACCCTCCAGTGCCTTATCTAAATGACCCATTTTACTTCTACGGATTCCATAGGAAGCATCCGGTGCTCCTCCTACTTAAACAGTGTATACAATGGTTGATGGTGGATGGTTGGTTGCCTTATCCTCATCGTTTTCTAACCCCTGGGCCTGCGGCCGGGGGCAGGCCTGACGACCCGAGCAGTTACACTCAAGGTATATAGGTCACGCAGGAGTCTGGCGATTCCCAGACCTCGACATTGAAGATCGAAACCGCCTCCAGACGGGGTTGCAGATCCCGGTAAATCGTGGTCGCGATGTTCTCCGACGAAGGGTTGATCTTGTCGAAGGGTGCTACATTATTCAAGCAGACGTGATCGAATCGCCCTAAGACCTCTCGCAGGTGCCCTTTCAACTCTGAGAAATCGAAGGCCGTGCCGACATCATCGAGCTCCGACTTCTCAACCGTCACCACGGCCTCAAAGCGGTGGCCGTGCAGTTCCTCACACTTGCCCTGATAGCCCCTCAGGTAGTGTGCGGCATCAAAGTGCTGCCGAACGGATACACGGTACATCTCTCCACCTCCTTACTTGTTGTGCCTCGGTCAGCCCGGAAAGTAAATCCCTCATGGTCTTCCCGATTGAGGGATGGGCAAGGTCGGGGGCGATCTCCACCAGTGGGATCAGGACAAAGGCTCGCTCTCCAATACGAGGGTGAGGGATAACCAGATACTGATCCTCAATCACCCACTGGGCGTAGAAGAGTATGTCAATGTCGATAGGGCGAGGGGCATTGGGAAAGCCGGCAGCCCGGCCGAGCTGCCCCTCAATGTCCTTGACATAACGGAGCAGCTCAAAGGGGTCGAGCTGAGTCGTCCCAGAGCAGGCCATGTTGAGAAACCAGGGTTGATCCAGATAGCCCAGAGGCTCCGTTTCGTAGATCGAGGAGACCTTCTTGATCATCATCCTCTCCGCCAGGGATTCAAGTCCCCTTGCCAGATTCCTTTCTCTATCCCCCAGGTTCGATCCCAGACCAAGGTAAACGGTGTTCATTGGTATAGGCTGAAGGCTGAAGTCCGAAGGCTGAAGGTCAGGTACGCGTAATCTAGTCCTAAAAGCCTTCAGTCTTTAGTCTTTCTACCTATTTTATCATATCCGATCCGGCAATACTTGATTAAGTCCACAGCCTCGGTTAGAATAAGACAGAGGCCGGGACATGTTTGAGTCACTATCAGCTAAGCTATCGGTTGTTTTCAAGAAGCTCAGTGGCAGGGGAAAACTGACTGAGAAGGATGTCGATGAGGCACTGCGGGAGGTCAGGCTGGCGCTTCTGGAGGCGGATGTAAACTTCAAGGTAGCCAAGGGCTTCATCGCCCGGGTGCGCCAGAGGGCGGTCGGGGGTGAGGTTCTGGAGAGCCTCACGCCGGCCCAGCAGGTCATAAAGATCGTTAACCAGGAGCTGACAGGCATCTTCGGCGGCGGCCCGCATAAACTCGCCCAGTCCAGCACCCCTCCGACGGTGATCCTGATGACTGGACTCCAGGGGGCGGGCAAAACTACCACCACAGCCAAGCTGGCCCTTCACCTCAGACGCGGCGGGGGGCGGCCGCTTATGGTGGCAGCCGATCCATACCGGCCCGCTGCCGTTAATCAGCTGCTTACTCTGGGCAAACAGCTCGACCTGCCGGTTTACGCCGATGAGCAGGCTAAATCGGTGGATGCCATTTGTAAGCAGGCTATGAAGCGGGCGAAGGAACTATCCTCGACCACCGTGATACTGGACACGGCCGGACGGCTCCACGTAGACTCGGAGCTGATGGACGAATTAGAGCGGATTCGGGATGCGCTCCATCCCACCGAGGTGCTGCTCATCGCCGATGCGATGACGGGGCAGGAGGCGGTGCGGATAGCTGACGAATTCCACGCCAAGGTCGGCCTGACCGGCGTTATCCTCACCAAGATGGACGGTGACGCTCGTGGCGGGGCGGCGCTATCCCTTACTTCGGTCACCGGCGTGCCCATTAAGTTCGTTGGCGTTGGCGAAAAACTCGATGCCCTGGAGGCGTTTCATCCCGATCGCATGGCCTCCCGGATACTGGGCATGGGGGATATGTTGAGCTTTATCGAAAAGGCGGAGGCCGCCATCGACCAGAAGAAGGCCATGGAGATGGAAAAGAAGATGCGCCAGGCGCGCTTCGATCTGGATGATTTCCTCGATCAACTCCAGGAGGTCAAGAAGATGGGCCCCATAAGCCAACTGCTGGACATGATCCCCGGGTTCTCCGGGGGGGCGAATAAACTAAATGTGAATCTGGATGAGGGGCAGGTTAAGAGGGTGGAGGCCATAGTTCTCTCCATGACCCCTGAAGAACGACATCACCCGGACGTCATAGACGGCAGCCGGAGACGGCGCATTTCCCGGGGCAGTGGAACCACCCCGCAGGAGGTGAACCAACTGCTGAACCAGTTCCGCCAGATGCAGAAACTGATGAAGCAAATGAGCTCCGGCCGGATGCGGAACTTGCCCTCATTGCGTATCTAAGCATTGGGCATTATCACCCAGGAAGATGAAAATCGTCGGCATCCTCAACATTACCACTGATTCTTTCTCCGATGGCATGCGTTATTTGGAGACCCCCGTTGCCATCGAGAAAGGCCTGAGCCTTGCGGCTGAGGGCGCCGACCTGGTAGACGTCGGGGCGGAGTCCACCAGTATCTATGGCCGGAAGATAACCGCCGCCCAGGAAATCGAGCGGCTGTCCCCGGTCATCGAGGCGCTGCGCAAAGAAGGGGTTCGCATCTCCGTTGATACCTATAAGCCCGAGGTGATGGAGCACGTTGTCGCTCTTGGGGTGGAGATGATCAACGACGTCAGTGGACTCAAAGATGAGACCGCCATCAGGGTGGTGCAGCGGGCGGGTCTTCCGGTAGTGGTCATGTTCAACCGGAATCCAGACGTTCGTGCCCAAACGACGCCCCGAGACCACACCACGGTGATGGGCGAGGTGGTGGCTTTCTTTAGCGAGAGGCTCAAGACGCTCCACGATGCCGGCATAGCGGGTGACAGGGTAATCATCGATCCGGGGATGGGCTTGTTCATCGGAGGGACGGAGTCGAGCCTGATGGTCCTGCGGCACCTGGAAACGCTCCAGCAGTTCGGGCGCAAGATCTATCTCTCCCCGTCGCGTAAGTCCTTCATCGGGGCGGTGCTTGACCGGCCCGTCGAGGCGAGGGGATATGGGACGCTGGCGGTGGAGATGTGGGCCTATCTCCACGGTGTTGAGTATATCCGCACCCATGAGCCGGGGCCACTGCGGGATGCTATTCGGATGATCCAGGCTATTGAGCAAGTTGAGTAATGAAGAAGAGAAACTATTTTACCCGGGAATCCATCCGGCAAAAGTCGCGGGCGATGTTGGAGGAAGCCAGCCGACTCAGTGCAAGGCACGATCTCACACTTGTCCCCGAACGGTCTGTTGTGCTGATTCTAGACATGCAGCGGTATTTTCTCGAGGACTCCTCGCACGCCTTTATCCCTGCCGCAAGAGCAATCGTTCCCGGTATAGCAAAGCTCGCTCGGGCCTATTTCGAGGACGGCCTGCCCATCGTCTTCACTCGCCACCTGAACACTGACGCCAACGCCGGGATGATGTCCAGATGGTGGCAGGATTTGATAAGAGTGGATGACCCCGCTAGCGAGATCGTCCCTGAGTTCGACCTCTCCCAGGGGGTAGTCGTTGAGAAGAGTCAGTATGACGCTTTTTATGAGACCGCACTGGACGAGATGCTGCGGGAAAAGGGGGTTACTCAGATAGTGATCTGCGGGGTGATGAGTCATCTCTGTTGCGAGACCACCGCTCGTTCCGCCTTCGTGCGGGGGTTTGAGGTTTTCTTCGCTGTGGACGGTACCGCCACCTATACCGAGGCGTTCCATCGGGCAACCCTTCTGAATTTAGCCCACGGCTTTGCCGTCCCGGTGTTGACTCACGAAATTCTAGACAAGCTCCCTTTAGGTAAAGCCAATGCACCTTAAAGAAGTGGCCATCGTCGGGGCGGGGCCGGGGGGGATAGCGGCAGCGATACAACTGAAGCGCTATGGAATGGAACCGCTTCTGCTGGAGAAAAGCCATATCGGCGGGCTTCTAGTGAATGCCAACCTGGTGGAGAATTACCCCGGCTTCCCCGGGGGTATCCCTGGAGCCGATCTGGTGAAGCTGTTCGAGTCGCACTTGGGAGAAATTGGCATGCCCGTTCATTTCGAGGAGGTAGTGCGGCTGGATTGGCAGGAATCGTTCATTATAGAAACCCGAGATACAAAATTTCATTCCCGGATAGCGGTTGTCGCTTCCGGAACGAAGCCACGGCGTTTTACTGACGTCGAGATTCCGCCGGAGGCAACGGAAAGGGTTTTCTATGAAGTCTATCCCATCGCCGGCGTAGCTGATAAGAGAATCGCCATCGTTGGTGCCGGTGATGCCAGCTTCGACTACGCCCTGAATCTCGCTCGCCGGAATGAGGTGACAATCCTCAATCGAGGACAGAAGAAAAGATGCCTTCCCCTTCTTGGGGAGAGGGCGGAGAGGTCCCCCAGGATTAGCTATCGGGAGGATACCTCCATCGCTGCGATAAAGGGTTCTCGCGATGGGCTTGTTCTGGACATCAAGAGTCCCGCGGGAAAGTGGGAGCTTTCGGCTGATTGTGTTATATTTGCTATTGGCAGGGTGAGGCAACTCGACTACTTTTCCGAAAGGTTAACCAAGATGGCTTCAGAACTGGAGGAGCGGGGCTTGCTTTATTTCGTGGGTGATGTGAGGAACGACGTCTACCGGCAGAGCTCGATAGCGGTCGGCGACGGGGTTCACGTTGCCATGAAGATTTACAGGAGGTCCCAATGCAAATTCTAAACACTATTGGCAGAGAGGATATCGCCACCGTCTACGTTGCGGATTTGGGGCAAGGCAGGCTGGTGGAATTTGTGGAGTCCACCCAGCCTCCGCTGACGAGGGATAAGAAGTGGGTTCTGATCGTATCCACCCTCCTCGGCTGCCCGGTCAAATGCCTCATGTGCGACGCCGGTGACGACTACAAAGGCAGGCTATCCAAAGAGGAGATGTTCCTCCAGATAGACTATCTTATCAAAAAGCGATTCCCCGATGTGGTGGTGCCCGTTGAGAAATTCAAGATTCAGTTTGCCCGGATGGGGGAGCCAGCCCTTAATCCCAGCGTTATCGATGTCCTCGATGAAATGCCGCTACGCTACGATGCCCCGGGGTTTATTCCTTCGGTCTCCACCGTTGCCCCGTGTGGTGCTGACGGCTTCTTCGAACGGCTACTTGAACTCAAACGTCGCCGATATTCTGGAGGCCGATTCCAGCTTCAATTCTCCATCCATACAACTGACGAAGAGTTACGCCATAGAATCGTCCCGGTGGAGAAGTGGAGTCTTGCCCGGATTGCTCGGTACGGCGAGTCTTTCCACGAGAATGGAGATCAGAAGATAGGCCTGAACTTTGCCCTCGCCGACGGAATGCCGGTTGATGTTAAGATTCTCCGGAATTACTTCTCTCCGGAGAAGTTCTTGATCAAGATAACCCCCATAAATCCCACCCACCGCGCGGCCCAAAACAAGCTCAGGTCCTACGTTGATGCCTATAGCGAGCGAGAAGATTACCAGATAGTCAAAGAACTTCGATCATCCGGCTACGAGGTTATCCTGAGCATCGGGGAGACGGAGGAGAACCGCATTGGCAGCAACTGCGGGCAGTATGTGATGCAGCATCTGAGAGCGAAGGCGGCAGTTGGGCAAGGGGGTTACGATTACTGGGGGAGTGATTATGACGAAGAGTAACCAGGTGATTCCCGTGGCCAAAGGCGATGGCATTGGTCCGGAGATCATGGATGCCTGTCTCTGCATCCTGAGGGAAGCGGGTGCTCGCATTGAGCCGAGGTTTGTTGATATTGGCAAGAAGGTTTATCTTGCGGGGTATACCGCAGGCATTACAGAGGAGACCTGGGACATCCTCAGGGAATACAAGGTGTTTTACAAGGCTCCTATTACCACGCCCCAGAGGGACGGGTTCAAAAGCCTCAATGTTACCATTCGCAAGACGCTCGGTCTCTATGCCAATGTGCGCCCTGCGGTTAGCTATCATCCTTTTGTGCCGGTAAATTATCCTGGCATGGATGTGGTCGTTATCCGTGAGAACGAAGAGGACGTTTACGCTGGAATCGAACACCAGCAGACGCCCGAGGTTGTCCAGTGTCTCAAGTTGGTCTCGCGTCCGGGCTGTGAGCGCGTAGTGCGCTATGCTTTTGAATACGCCCGCGCCTACGGCCGTAAGAAGATTACCTGTATGACGAAGGACAACATCATGAAGCTCACCGATGGGCTCTTCCACAGGGTATTCGATGAGATCGCCCCCGAGTATCCGGAGGTCGAGAGCGAGCACTGGATCGTAGATATAGGGACGGCAAAGCTGGCGGACACACCTACCAGCTTCGATGTGATCGTTGTGCCCAACCTATATGGGGACATCGTTTCCGACATGCTGGGGCAGATGGCGGGCTCTGTAGGGATCGCGCCCGCGGCAAACGTAGGCGATGATCACGCGATGTTTGAAGCCATTCATGGTTCAGCTCCCCGTCACGCCGGGAAGGGCATTGCCAATCCCTCCGGCTTGCTTCTTGCCGGAGTGATGATGTTGATCAGCATCGATCAAGCAGATGTCGCCGAGCGGATTCACAATGCCTGGCTTAAGACCATCGAAGACCGCGTCTGGACCTACGACCTGGTTCGCAGGGTAAAGGCTGCGGGTGAAACAAAATACACCGAGGTCGGCACCCAGGAGTTTGCTAAAGCGGTGGTCGCTCGGCTGGGTCAGGAGCCTGAACGTCTCAAATCAGTGAGATACAGCGGGAAGCCCATTAAAATTCGGAGATCGCAGTTGACCAACGTGCGTGACGCCAAGATGCAGCTTGACGGCGTTGACGTTTTTATTGGAAATGGTAAACTCTCTCCGGATGAGCTTGGCCGGAAATTGGAGCAGCTTGCTGAACCCAAATTTCGCCTGATTATGATCACCAATCGTGGGCAGAAGGTGTATCCGGATGGTTACCCGGAGACTTTTTGTACCGACCACTGGCGTTGCCGTTTCCAGGTGCCTGCTGGGGCTCCTCGCCCAACGCATGCTGATCTCCGATGGCTGTTAGAAAACATTGAGCAAAATAACCTCGAGTGGATTAAGCTTGAGAATCTCTACTTGATGAACGGCAAGCGAGCATACACCCTCGGTCAAGGGCAATAAGAGGCGCTGAGGTGAGAAAATGAAGGTTTCGCTTAAGTGGCTAAAGGATTACGTCGACATCACCTTGTCCCCGGAAGAGCTGGCAGAAAAGCTTACCATGGCCGGACTCGAGACCGGTGGCATCGAGACTATCGGTGATGGGTGGGAGAACGTCTCTATCGGAAAGGTTATTAGCCTGCAAAAACACCCCAATGCTGATCGGCTTCAACTGGCCACCGTCAGCCTCGGCCGGGAGCAACACACCGTGGTTTGCGGTGCTCCTAACATCAGGGTTGGCATCAGGGTTCCCTTCGCCAGGCTGGGAGCAAGACTCTACGACGGGCGCACGGGCAAGCTTGCTGAACTGAAGCCGGCGAAGATTCGCGGCTTTCTCTCAGAAGGAATGGTCTGCTCTGAGAAGGAGCTCGGCATATCAGACAATCACGATGAGATAATAGTCCTCTCGGAAGAAGCCCCCATCGGCGCGCCGCTTGCGCAGTACCTGGGGGACACTATACTCGATGTCTCGGTCACTCCAAATCGCCCCGATTGCCTCTCTATGATTGGCATCGCCCGCGAGGTCGCCGCGCTGACCGGCTCAAAGGTGCGATTACCCAAAGTGCGCTATGAAGAAGGGGAACCCCCGACTGATGAGATGATCTCGGTCGAGATCGTTGACCCGGATCTTTGCCCCCGGTACTGCGCCGGAATTATCAAGGAGGTTACGATCGGCTCATCTCCGCAGTGGATGCAGCAGCGTCTCCTGGCAGCGGGCATGCGGCCGATCAACAACATCGTCGATATCACCAACTTCGTGATGCTGGAATACGGGCAGCCCCTGCACGCCTTCGATTACGAGGGGATTGGCGGACAGAGGATCATCGTGCGCCGTGCCGGAGATGGAGAGCAGTTGGTCACCATCGATGGAGAAGAGAGGGAGCTGTCGCCCGGCACCCTGGTGATCGCCAATGAGAAATACCCCGTCGCTATAGCGGGAGTTATGGGCGGGTCAGAAAGCGAAGTCACTGAGAGGACCACCACTATATTGCTTGAAGCGGCCAACTTCAACAATGGCAGCATCCGCCGTACTTCCTTCGGGCTGGGGCTGGTAAGCGAGGCCTCCTCTCGCTTCGACAAGTCCCTCAGTCCGGATCTCCCGATGCCGGCAATTCGTCGCGCCGTCGGCCTGATCGTTGAGCTAACCGGGGGCAGAGCGGCCCGGGGGATCGTCGACGTCTACCCGGGATTTCAGGGTGAGAGCAAGCCAATCCTTCTTACGGAGCGACGGGCAAGTCAGGTACTCGGTGTGGATTTTGGAATCGGCCGGATCCGGCAAACACTCGAATCTCTGGGGTTTGAATGCACGCAGAAGAGTTCCTCCGAGCTATCGGTTAGCATTCCCTACTGGCGCACCGATGTAAAGATCGCCGACGATCTGGCCGAAGAAGTGGCACGCATTATCGGATACGACGAAATCCCAACCATTATGCTGAGTGGGGAGCTTCCCCAGCACGAACCTGCCCCCCTTGCCCTGCTGCGGGAACGGATTCGCGATATTCTGGTCGGCTGCGGGATGCAGGAGATCATCAGTTATTCCCTGACCAGTCACGACGTGCTGGACAGGACAGAGTACAACGGGGAATCCCCGATCCGAGTGGCCAATCCCTTGAGCCAAGAGCAGGAATTCCTGCGTCCCACTCTGAGGGGAGGGCTGCTTCGTGCCCTTGCTGCCAACGCGAGGCATCAGGAAAAGGGCATAATGCTGTTTGAGATCGGAAAAATCTATTTGCCTCGAGAAGGCGGTCTGCCGGAGGAGAGGGAGATGCTCGCCGGGATAATCGGCGGTGCGCGATATGGGAGGTCATGGCTGGCCGATGAAGGCTCTCTCGATTTCTTCTACGCTAAGGGGGTCCTGGAGACGCTGTTCCATCACCTGGGGATCGAAGCCGGCTTCGAGGCGGCGGAGGACAGGCTGCTGTTTCCCGGTCGGGCAGCGAGCATACTGGTTAACGGGAATGCCATCGGAATAACCGGTGAGCTTCACCCCGATGTTGCCGCCGGCTTCGACATTTCTCTTTGCCCGATCTGCCTATTCGAGATGGAGGTGGAGCAGTTGCTGCCGTTTGTGGAACGGGTTCACACCTTTAGGCCCATCACCAGATTCCCTAGTACCGACCGGGATATCGCTCTTCTGGTGAACGCCGACTTGCCCGCAAAGAGGATAGAGGACATAATCCGCGGCTTTCCTCAGGTGAGCCAGGTCAGCGTCTTTGACCTTTACCAGGGTGAGCAGGTCCCGGACGGCAAGAAATCACTGGCCTTTTCCCTTCGCTATCAGTCACTTGATCGAACCCTGACCGACGAAGAGGTTGATGAGATACAGCAGATAATTCTGACAAGGCTCCAGAAGGAGCTTGGGGCGGTGCTGCGGGGTATTACTGTTTGACCTTTCTCCTTAAAGGGGTGTATAATAAGATTGAATGCGAAACCTGGGGGGCAGACATGGCGAGTCGCTTTGATAAATTCACCGAAAGGGCGCGGAAAGTCCTGGCACTAGCACAAGGAGAGGCCCAACGCTTTAACCATAACTATATCAGCACCGAGCACATTTTGCTGGGGCTGTGCGCGGAGGGGAGTGGGGTGGCGATAAGAGTACTGGCAAACCTTGGGGTTGAACTCCCGAAGATCAGGTCATCGGTCGAGTTCATCATCGGCCGAGGTGAAACCAAGAGCCGTGGCGAAGTAGGTCTCACCCCAAGGGCCAAGAAGGTAATCGAACTTGCCGTTGATGAAGCAAGATACTTGAATCACAACTATATCGGCACCGAACACCTGCTCCTGGGACTGCTGCGTGAAGGCGAGGGGGTGGCCGCCGGTGTCCTGGGAAACCTTGGCATCACCCTGGAGAAGTCACGTGCCGAAATCACCCGCTTTCTGAATCAGAGCCTGCCTCAACAGCGTGCCGGAACTGGAGCCCGGGGCTCTACCCGGACGCCTACCCTCGATCAGTTGGGCATAGACCTGACCGCCGCTGCCGCGGCGGGAAAGCTTGACCCCGTTGTCGGACGGGAGAAAGAGCAGCAGCGGGTAATTCAGATTCTCAGCCGGCGGCGAAAGAACAACCCCGTCCTTATCGGTGAAGCCGGTGTCGGCAAGACAGCCATTGCTGAGGCCATCGCTCACCGTGTCGCCTCCGGCAATATTCCCGAGACCCTGCGCGGGAAGAGGCTTCTGACCCTCGACATCGGGGCGCTGGTTGCCGGCACCAAGTACCGGGGGGAATTTGAAGAAAGACTGAAGAAAGTGATCCAGGAGATAAAGGTCTCGGGAAACTGCCTGCTCTTCATCGACGAGATACATACCCTGGTTGGGGCTGGTGCCGCTGAAGGTGCTGTCGATGCTTCCAGCATTCTAAAGCCCTCGCTGGCACGGGGAGAGATTCAGTGCATCGGAGCAACCACCGCCAGTGACTACCGCAAATACGTCGAAAGAGACGCTGCTCTGGAGCGCCGCTTTCAGCCGATCCTGGTGGAGGAACCCTCCGTGGAGGATACTGTAGAGATACTGCGCGGCGTAAAAGGGCGATATGAAGAGCATCACGATCTCCTTATATCTGATGAGGCATTAAAGGCGGCGGCTTCGCTGGCCTCCCGTTACATACCGGATCGGTTCCTTCCAGACAAGGCGATTGACCTCATCGATGAAGCGGCATCGCGGGTCCGAATCGCAACCCTGACGTCTCCGCTCCCGGTGGCGGAACTGAACAAAGCGCTTGAGACGGTGCGCAAGGATAAGGAGCAGGCAATCACGAATCAGCAATACGAATATGCCGCCGAGCTTCGTGATCAAGAGATGAAGCTGGAAGACAAGATCAGTAAATCGCTCTTGGATTGGAAGGAGGAGCAGGGTATCGAACGGGTGGAGGTTACCGAGGAGGATATCGCCGAAGTCGTCAGTATGTGGACCGGCATTCCGGTAACCAAGATTGCCGGCGATGAGACCAGTCGCTTGCTCAACATGGAAGAGGCACTGCACAAGCGCATCATAGCTCAGGACGAGGCCATCCAACTGATTTCCAAGGCGGTCAGACGAGCCCGGGCAGGCCTCAAGGACCCCAGGAAACCGATTGGCGTCTTCATCTTCCTGGGACCTACCGGCGTGGGTAAGACCGAGCTGGTACGTGCCCTGGCTGAATTCATGTTCGGCAGCGAAGATTCTCTGATCAGGCTCGACATGTCGGAGTTTATGGAAAGACATACCGTGGCTCGACTCGTTGGTGCCCCGCCGGGGTACGTCGGTTATGAGGAGGGTGGACAGCTGACCGAGGCAATAAGGCGCAAATCGTATTCGGCCATACTTTTCGACGAGATCGAAAAGGCCCATCCGGACGTATTCAACATCCTGCTGCAGATATTCGACGATGGGCATCTCACCGACGCCAAAGGAAGGCGGGTTGACTTCCGCAACACCATCATCATCATGACCAGCAACATCGGTGCGGAGACCATCCGTAAGGAAGGCACCATCGGCTTCATCAGCCGTGCCGATGATAGCAAGGTGGCACAACTCTCGCACACCAGGATGAGAGATAAACTGCTGGAGGAAATGAAGAAAACCTTCCGCCCGGAGTTTTTGAACCGCATCGATGGCACCGTGGTGTTCCATTCCCTGAACAAAGAGCAAATTCTGCAGATCGTGGATTTGATGCTTTTCCAGGTGCAGACACAACTGAAGGAGAAAGAGATCGGCATTGAGGTAACCACGGAGGCCAGGGAGCTTCTCGCGGAGAAGGGTTTTGATCCCACTTTTGGCGCTCGTCCTTTAAGGAGGACAATCCAGACCATGATCGAGGATCCACTTTCCGAAAGGATTCTGCAGGGCGAGTTCCATGCCGGTGATGTGGTGCAACTGGAGCGGGAGGGTGATGAAATCGTGTTCCGCTCGCTCGCTGTAGCAGTCCCGATTGCCTGAGGCTACCAAAGGCTGAAGGCGAAAGGCGAAAGGCTAAAGGGGTGGATGGGCCTTTTGCCCTTCGCCCCTTGCCTGGGATAGGAGGGGATGGGGGTTGGATTGCAAATGGCCAAGGCGCGAACCATCTTTGTCTGTCAGCACTGTGGCAACGAAAGCCTCAAGTGGTTAGGTCGCTGTCCTCAATGCGATGCCTGGGATAGTTTCGTGGAGAGGGCGGCGAGCACCAGTGCGGCCGGGTTGCCCTCGGCCACAGTACAGGAACTCTCCACCGTTTCCCTCTCCGCGACCGCCCGCCTGCCTCTTCACTTCGCTGAGTTCAACCGCGTCTTAGGAGGGGGAGTTGTGCCCGGTTCCCTTGTCCTTATCGGTGGCGACCCTGGCATTGGGAAATCAACCCTCCTCCTTCAAGTCGCTGCCGAGGTCGCGGAGACGAAGACAGGGCTATCTGAGAAAGAACCAGACCCAGCCAGGGTGCTTTACGTCTCCGGCGAGGAATCGGTGTCACAGATAAAGCTGAGGGCAGACCGACTGGGGTTAGGCGGGAAGGGACTGTTCGTCCTTCCCGAGACCAGGATGGAACATATTCTGGATCGTGCTCAAGGATTATCGCCGCACTTGGTGATCGTTGATTCAATCCAGACCGTTTGCGTTGAAGGATCCGGGGCTGCAGGAAGCGTTAGCCAGGTGCGAGAGTGCACCTTGAGCATCATGCAGTGGGCCAAATCCAGCGACGTCCCGGTCTTTCTGGTGGGGCACGTTACCAAGGAGGGGGCCATCGCCGGCCCCCGCGTGCTGGAGCACATCGTCGATGTTGTGCTCTATCTGGAGGGCGAGCGCTTCAGCGCCTATAGACTATTGCGCGGCGTCAAGAACCGGTTCGGCTCCACCAACGAAATCGGGATATTTGAGATGAGGGATCAAGGGCTGGTGGAGATAACCGATCCCTCACAGGCCCTCCTCTCCCAGCGCACCGATGGGGCCATTGGATCCCTGATTGTTCCCACTCTGGAGGGAGCCCGGCCTCTTCTGGTGGAGATTCAGGCATTGACCAATCCTACCAGTTTCGGCCTGCCACGCCGCACGGCTAACGGCGTTGATTTCAACCGGCTGCTGCTCGTAGCTGCGGTACTCTCGAGGCGAGGCGGAATTGCTCTTTCCAACCAGGACATCATCGCTAACGTTGCCGGTGGGATCAAGATCAATGAGCCCGCCATTGACCTGGGGCTGGCTCTGGCCATCGCCTCGAGCTTCCGCAGCATCAAGATAGATCCCCGTCTGGTTACCATAGGGGAAGTCGGACTAAGCGGCGAATTGAGAACCGTCTCGCAACTGGACAGGCGTGTCGCGGAGGCAGCCAGGCTCGGATTTGAAACCTGTCTCCTCCCCGCCCCCATCCCCAAAGGCCTCTCGATTTCTGGCGGGATCAAACTTCGCCCCGTGGGGACACTATCGGAAGCGCTTAAGGTAGCGCTGGGTTAGTGCTCCCTGTGTGCCGGTAAACCTGAAAGCATAGGAATTTCAAAGATTCCTATGT
>JALPYG010000023.1 GCA_023271215.1 Dehalococcoidia bacterium | reverse complement strand
CGCCGCCGCTGAGGCCATCCGCGAGGTGGATAATGCAGGGTCGATCATCATTATCTCTGATGAGCCCTATCCGGCCTATTCACGGCCGCTTATCTCGGAATATTTAGCCGAGAGGTGTTCCCTGGAGAGGATGCTGTTTCGCCCGGCTGATTTCTACGAGAAGAACAATATTCGTACCCTCCTGAGCAGGAAGGTGGAGCGACTTGATATTGGCGGGCACACTGCTGAATTAGATAGTGGAGAGAGAATTACCTGGGAGAAGCTGCTCCTCGCCACCGGTGGTCTTCCTATCGTTCCTCAGATAAAGGGTATTGAGAGGAAGGGGGTCTTTACCTTTACCACCCTCGATGACGCCCGGGCGATTGACCAATCCCTTAACCGGAAGGATCGGGCGATAGTCATCGGAGGCGGGCTCATCGGGGTGAGTGTGACTGAAGCGCTGGTGAAGCGAGGGGCTGAAGTTACAGTTGTGGAGATGAAGGAGCGGATATTAAACACTATCCTCGATGAGGAGGCATCGGCACTGGAGGAGGAAGCCCTCGGGCAGGCTGGGGTTAGCATCGTGACCGGTCGCACCGCAGCCGAAATCAGTGGCCATTCTTCAACGGGGTCGGACGTCAGCAGCGTAACTCTGGATGATGGCAGCACAATCATGGTATAAACCGGCGCTACCTGGAGCAATTTGGCTACCACTGCACCATGCAGACCGATACCGAGGTAGTGGCTTATGCCGTTGATCTCCTGATGAGAAAGCACCGCCTCCCCATAGAGATAGTGGCAAAGATACTGGCCGCCCCCTTCTGGGCTGACATCGAGCGCCGGCCTCCAAAGGAGCAGAAGCTGCTGCGAACTCTGCGCCAGGTATATAGCAGTCTGCTCTTAAACGGACCATTCACGGTAATCATTGCCCATCATGGTGAAATGATCGGGTTTACCGACAGAATCAGGCTGCGACCGCTCACCGTGGGAGTAAAAGCCGACATGCTCTACCTTTCATCCGAGGAATCGGCTATCCGGCTGATCTGCCCGGATCTGGATAGGGCCTGGATCCCAATGGGTGGTGAACCTATCGTGGGAAGGTTGAAACAGCCACCTGAGCCACAACCGGTGGTTGTTGCCAGGGAGGGAATGTCAGATGTTAACTAAAAGGATTATTCCCTGTCTTGATGTGAAAGATGGGCGAGTGGTAAAGGGAACCAGCTTTGTCCAACTGCGCGATGCCGGTGATCCGGTGGAGCTTGCCGGCTTCTACTATAAGGAGGGCGCTGACGAACTGGTCTTTCTGGACATAAGCGCCACCCCTGAAGGGCGTGATACCATGGTAGATGTTGTTGAGCGCATCTCCGGGGAGGTGTTTATGCCTCTTACCGTAGGTGGAGGACTGCGCAGCATCAGCGATATGGGGCGTATGCTGAGGGCCGGGGCGGATAAGGTCTCCGTAAATACCGCCGCGGTGCTTACGCCCGGCCTCATTGGAGAAGGAGCCAACAAATTCGGAAGCCAGTGCATCGTGGTAGCTATCGATGCCAAGCGGGTAGGAAGTAGTGAGGAGCCTCGGTGGGAGGTCTATATCTATAGTGGTCAGAAGCCAACCGGGCTTGATGCTCTCGCCTGGGCAAGACAGGCAGTGGAGCTTGGGGCAGGGGAGCTGCTACTTACCAGCATGGATGCTGATGGCCATCGGGCGGGATACGACATCGAGCTTACCCGTACCATCTCTGAAGCGGTGACGGTGCCGGTTATTGCCAGCGGCGGCGCCGGCACTCTAGAAGACCTTTACCAGGCTCTGGTTGCGGGCAAGGCTGATGCTGTTCTGGCGGCCAGCATCTTCCACTATGGGACCTACTCCATTGGTGAGACGAAAGAGTATCTAGCTGAGAGGGGAATACCGATACGAATCTAACCAGTAGGGCCGAGGAGTTATGTGAAGACCTATCTGCCATCCAGGTTCATCGTAGAACGAGACCCTGAGCGGTGTATCCAGTGTCAGGTGTGCACCAACCAGTGCAGCTTCGATGCTCACCGCTATGACGAGGACGATGAGGTGAGAAGTCACGAGGAGAACTGCGTGGGCTGCCACCGCTGTGTCCTCTTCTGCCCCACCCATGCTTTAACTATCAGACGGAATCCTCTGGACTACCGGGAGAACTACAACTGGCGTTCCGAGGTGATCGAGGATATCATCAGGCAGGCCGAAACCGGCGGAATGCTCCTCACCGGGATGGGTAGCGATAAAGGCTACCGCATCTACTGGGACCATCTGGTGCTTAATGCCAGCCAGGTGACCAACCCATCCATCGACCCGCTGCGTGAACCTATGGAGCTTACCACCTATCTTGGGCAAAAACCTGACCGGGTAGAACTCGATCCAGAGGACTTCAATCTGAAGACAGAGTTAGCCCCCCAAGTCAGGCTGGAAGTTCCCGTCGTGTTTGCCGCCATGTCCTACGGTGCCGTGAGCATCAATGTGCACGAATCCCTGGCCAGGGCGGCTACCGCGATGGGTACCCTGTGGAACACCGGCGAGGGAGGACTCCACCCCCGGTTGTATGAGTATGGCAACAACACTGTTGTCCAGGTAGCATCAGGGCGCTTTGGAGTCCATCCCGGGTACCTTGATGCCGCCAGGGTAATTGAGATCAAGATTGGTCAGGGGGCAAAGCCCGGCATTGGCGGACACCTTCCTGGGGAGAAGGTGAGTGCCGAGGTCTCCACAACCCGGATGATTCCCCAGGGAACAGATGCTTTATCCCCGGCGCCACAGCACGACATTTACTCCATCGAGGACCTGGCTCAACTCGTTTACGCGCTAAAGGAAGCAACAAACTATACCAAGCCGGTATCGGTGAAGATAGCTGCCGTCCATAACTCGGCAGCCATTGCCAGCGGTATGGTGCGGGCAGGTGCCGACATCATTGTCCTCGATGGACTCAGGGGAGCTACCGGTGCGGCACCCAAGATTATTCGTGACAATGTAGGCATCCCTATCGAGATGGCTCTGGCATCGGTGGACAGCCGCCTGAGGCAGGAGGGCATACGCAACCAGGCATCTATTGTGGTCTCGGGTGGAATAAGGAGCAGCGGCGATCTGGCCAAGGCAATCGCTCTTGGCGCCGATGCTGTCTATATTGGCACTGTAGCTCTAATCGCTTTAGGCTGCACCGTCTGTCAGCAATGTCATACTGGTAAATGTGCCTGGGGCATCTGCACTAGTGATCTCGCCCTGACTAAGAGGGTCAACCCTGACATCGGCGCCCGGAGGCTGGCCAATCTCCTTCGCGGTTGGAGCCTTGAGCTCCAGGACATACTCGGCGGACTGGGGGTCAATGCCCTGGAAAGCCTTCGTGGCAACCGGCTGCACCTGAGGGGGGTCGGGCTGACCGATAGCGAGCTGGAAATCCTCGGAGTAAGGATGGCAGGGAGTTGAAGTGGCAAAGCATAGAATAGAGGCTAATCAGGTGATGAAAATAGATGCCGGCGGTGTTCTCCATCGGGAACTCAACGCCAGGCTGAGGCATGCAGTTGCCAATGGAACTCAGAGAATCCAGATTCATAATGTCTATGGTCAGAGATATATCGGCACGGACTTAGGTAAGCCAGTAGAGATTGAGATTCTCGGCACCCCTGGCAACGACCTGGGAGCGTTCATGGACGGACCCAGGATTATCGTTCGCGGCAATGCTCAAGATGGCTGCGGGAATACCATGAACGAGGGGGAAATAGTCATTTATGGTCGTGCCGGCGATATTGTTGGCCTCTCAGCCAGAGGAGGCAAGATCTTTGTCCGAGAGGATGCTGGCTATCGAGCAGGTATCCACATGAAGGAGTATGGAGATAAAAAGCCCGTGCTGGTTATCGGCGGCACTGCCCAGGATTTCCTCGGTGAGTACATGGCGGGTGGAATTCTGATTCTACTCGGTCTGAATCTAAGTGAAAGGGCTCGTCATAAAGCGAATTTCGTCGGTACCGGAATGCATGGGGGTGTCATCTACCTGGGAGGTGGCATCGAGGATCACCAGTTGGGCAAGGAAGTAGGGGTTGCTGAGCTGGAGGAGAAGGACTACCACATTCTTCAGAAGTTCGTTGGCGAGTTCGCTTCTCATTTCGGATACGATGCCGGGGAGATATTGAAACACGACTTTTACAAACTCTTTCCCCTCTGGCTCCGACCTTACGGCAGGCTCTACGCTTATTGAGCAAAGGAGCGAGACGTGATAGGCGGGAAACACGCGTCAGAACTGGCGATGAAGGCGAAAACGCTATCTAAACGAAAGGAGGTTTGAAATGGTGACCAAAACCAAGGAGAAGAGCAAGGAGTATGTCCTCAGGACGGCAAAGGAGCACGATGTAAAGTTCATCAGGTTGTGGTTTACTGACATTCTGGGGTTCCTCAAGAGCTTCGCCATCACGGTCGAGGAACTGGAGGCTGCCCTGGAGGATGGGATGGGTTTCGATGGTTCCTCTATCCAGGGGTTTGCCCGCATCGATGAAAGCGATATGGTGGCTCTGCCCGACCCCGATACCTTTCAATTGCTCCCGTGGAGACCCACTGAGCACGCTGTAGCTCGAATGTTCTGCGACATCTTAAGACCCGGTGGTGAGCCTTTTGAAGGCGACCCCAGGTATGTCTTGAAGAGAAACCTGAAACGGGCGGCGGACGTGGGTTACACTTTCTACGTCGGGCCGGAGCTGGAGTACTTCTACTTCCGAGACTCCAGGGGAACTGAGCCGTTGGACGAGGGAGGCTACTTCGATATGACCCCCCTGGACGCAGCGACCGACCTGCGACGGGAAACAGTTCTCACCCTGGAGGAAATGGGCATCGGTGTTGAGTATTCCCACCACGAGGTCGCCGCCAGTCAGCACGAGATAGATATGAGATATACCGATGCACTCACCATGGCGGACAACGTGATGACCTATCGCCTGGTGGTCAAGCAAATAGCCCTGAAGCACGGGGTCTATGCCACCTTCATGCCCAAGCCCGTCTTCGGCATCAATGGCAGTGGTATGCACGTCCACCAGTCGCTGTTCACCGGTGACCGGAACGCCTTCTTTGACGGAAATGATGAGTATCATCTGTCCGAGATAGGCAAGTACTATATCGCCGGACTATTGAGGCACGCCCCTGAAATCACCTCCGTCACCAGCCAGTGGGTCAATTCTTACAAGCGGCTGGTCCCGGGCTACGAGGCACCGGTATACCTTTCCTGGGCGAGGCGCAACCGGTCCGACCTGATCCGGGTTCCCGAATATAGACCAGGCAGGGAAAACGCCACCAGGATAGAGTTCAGATCGCCCGACCCTGCCTGTAACCCCTACCTCGCCTTCAGCGTGATGCTGGCCGCCGGGCTGGAAGGAATTGAGAAGGAATATCAAGTTCCAGACCCGATAGAAGAAAACGTGTATGAGATGCCCGAGGAGGAAAGAGCTAAGAGGGGTATCGGCACCCTGCCGGCCAGCTTGTTGGAGGCGATACTGCTCACCGAGAAAAGCGAGGTGGTGCGAGAGGCACTCGGTGACCACGTCTTCGAAAACTTTATCAGGAACAAGAAGATCGAGTGGGATCAGTACCGAACGCAGGTAACCGAGTATGAACTGAAGAGGTACCTGCCGATACTTTAGGCATCGATTTCCCCCTCAGCCTTCGTCCCCCCTCATCGCTCTCCGCGGCGAATGGTCATCCCCCACCCTTGAAAACCCCAGGGCATAACCGCTCCAGGGGGCATCAGGGGGAGAATCCCCCTGATGCTCTTGCCCTTGACCGAGCGTCTATCGTGGCGGTATAATAGGTAATCAGTGGCCGACGGTAAACGCTTGCCGTGTGCCCCGTAATCCGGATAGGATGAAGTTATCTTGATAGGCATTGAAACTCAAGAGGTTGAAAGAAAGGTAATCTCTATTCTGAGGATACTGAGTGAGTCCGCCGAGCCGGTGGGCGCTCGAGTCATCGCCCGGCATTTGAAAGAGGGCGGTGTCGAACTCAGCGAGAGGGCGGTCAGGTATCACCTCAAACTGATGGACGAGCGAGGGCTCACTCAATTGGCAGGTAGGGATGGCAGGTTGATCACCAAGCAAGGAATCGAGGAACTGAAGAGTGCCCTGGTTCAGGATAAGGTCGGATTCGTTATATCCCGTATCGAGCTGCTGGCCTTCCGCACGGACTTCGACTGGAAAACCCGTACCGGCTCGATCCCCGTCAATATCTCCTTTTTCCCCAGAAAGGAATTCAAGAGAGCAATTCAAGCGATGAGCCCGGCTTTCAAGGCTGGGCTCTGCGTCAGCGATCTGGTGGCGTTGGCCCAGGAAGGGGAGAGATTAGGTGAGCTTACAGTCCCTCAGGGGATGACCGGATTGGCCACAGTTTGCAGTATTGTGGTTAATGGTGCCCTGCTTAAGGCCGGCGTCCCCATGGACTCCCGCTTCGGTGGCATCCTTGAGATTCGCAATCACCAGCCACTACGCTTTGTAGAACTCATTCAATATGCCGGTTCCTCCCTCGATCCCTCCGAGGTTTTTATCAGGGGCAAGATGACCTCTGTGAGTCAGGCAGCCAGAGAGGGCAACGGGAAGATACTGGCCAACTTTCGAGAGATACCGGCTATCTGCCGCCCGGTAACTGAGGAGGTTGTGGCCGGGCTGGGAGAAGCCGGACTGGGGGGACTGCTATTCATGGGAAAGGCCAGCGACCCGGTATACGAAATCCCGGTGGAGCTTAACAAGATCGGAATGGTCCTCATCGGTGGGCTGAATCCGGTGGCTGCAGCGGAGGAGGCCGGCATCGAAGCAGAGAACCGGGCCATGAGCACCGTAATGGAGTATCGGAGCCTGATCAGATTCGAGGAGGTGGGAAGATCAACCACATAAGGATTATACCCTGTCTGGATGTCAAAGACGAGCGGGTGGTAAAGGGCGTAAACTTCGTCAATTTGAGGGCTGCCCGTGACCCCGTCGAGGCAGCGGAGGCCTACTGCCGCCAGGGCGCCGATGAACTGGTCTTCCTCGACATATTTGCTACAGTGGAGAATAGAAAGACCAGGCTCGCCTGGGTCAGGCGAGTCGCCGAAAAGGTGACCATCCCCCTTGCTGTTGGGGGTGGCATCGCCGGCATCGGGGATATGGAGGCCCTCTTCGATTGCGGGGTAGATAAGATTTCCATAAATACCGCCGCGGTAAGAGATCCCAACCTCATCAAAGAGGCTTCGCAGCGGTTCGGTAAGGCGAGGGTCGTGGTGGCCGTTGACGGCAGAAAAAAAGAAAGCGGACTGCCGAGACTGGAGGTGGTTATCAAGAGCGGTACAGAGGGTGCCGGGCTCGACGTGGTGGAGTGGGCAAAGAGGGTGGAGGGGTTGGGGGCGGGGGAAATCCTGCTCACCAGCAAGGACGCCGACGGCACCAAAGAAGGCTATGACTTAGAGATGACCAAAGCAGTAGCTGAGGCGGTAACTATACCGGTTATAGCTTCAGGCGGTGCTGGCAAACTAGAACACCTTTATCAAGCTATTGTAATTGGTAAAGCATCGGCAGTTTTAGCTGCTTCCATCTTCCATTTTGGTGAAATATCCATCCCTGAAGCCAAAAGATACCTAAAGGAGAGGGGAATTCCAGTAAAAATATAAAAGGTAATGAAGGGTATGCCGAGAAGTGCTAATAAAATAAAGAGCCAATGCCAAAAAGTAGCGGCAATAGTCAGTAAATGCGGTGGCGACCGCGATAGTCTTATCTCAATACTCCAGGACATACAATCCGAATATCGTTATCTGCCAGAAGATAGTTTAAGAGAAGTAGCCATTCAGTTGGAACTCCCGCTGATACAGGTCTACGGTGTAGCTACCTTTTTCAAGGCATTCAGTTTGAAGCCGCGGGGTAAGCACATGGTCACTGTTTGCCTGGGTACAGCCTGCCATGTACGCGGCGCGCTAGCCATGCTCGACGAAGTGAAAAGACAACTGGGCATTGAGTCTGGCGAGACAACTGAAGATATGCGCTTCACTCTGGAGACAGTAAATTGTCTGGGAGCATGTGCCCTAGCACCTATCGTGGTTATAGATGGCAAATACCATGGACATATAGGTCCTGGGAAAGTCAAGAAAATTCTAAAGAAATAAAAGAAAAAGCCGATAGGAATACTGAATATGAGGAAATTAAGTTCAGTAGTTGAGCTGGAGCAGTGGCGGGATAGGATTCTGAGCCAGCGTGACCCAAACCGTACTTGTGTTGTTACTAGTGTTGGAACGTGTGGACTTGCCCGCGGTTCTGCAGATGTTGCCAAAGCTATTTTCCGAACATTGAAGACCCTTGGTCTCAAGGATTCCGTTGATGTCAAGACAACAGGCTGTCATGGCTTCTGTGAAATAGAGCCTGTGGTTGTCGTATATCCGGAAAGAATCCTCTATCAGCGAGTTACCCCTGCCGATATCCCAGAGATAATCTCTGAATCAGTTATCATGAATAAAGTCGTTGAAAGACTTCTCTACACAGATACCTCTACCGGGAAGAAGATTATCCACGAACAGGATGTACCTTTCTATAGTAAACAGAATAGACTTTTGCTTGATAATAACAGACTCATAGACCCACATAAGATTGAGGACTACCTTGCTATAGGTGGTTACTCTGCTTTGTCCAGAGTGCTTCTTAAGAGGCAACCTGGGGAGATAATAGAACAAATAAAGAGATCCGGACTGCGCGGCCGCGGCGGTGCCGGCTTCCCCACCGGCAGAAAGTGGAGGGAATGCCGCAATGCCCCATCATCAGATGGCATCCGCTACGTTATCTGTAACGCTGACGAGGGTGACCCCGGTGCTTACATGGATAGAAGCCTCCTTGAAGGGAACCCCCATAGCGTGATAGAAGGGATGATAATCGGTGCATACGGGATAGGCTCACATTACGGATATGTCTATGTTCGGCATGAATACCCGCTTGCTGTGGAGAATCTGAGCATAGCGCTGGAGCAATCGAGGAAATACGGTCTTCTTGGTGAGAACATCCTCGGCTCTGGTTTCGACTTTGATATCAAGATTTCACGGGGCGGAGGTGCCTTCGTCTGCGGTGAATCGACCGCACTTATGGCGTCCCTGGAAGGCAAAATAGGTGAGCCTCGCCCCAAGCACATCCACACCGTGGTAAGTGGGCTTAACGGCAAGCCCACTAATCTCAATAACGTCGAAACCTGGGCGAATGTGCCGCTCATAATCAACTGCGGGCCCGACTGGTATTCGCAAATCGGCACCGAAGGGAGTAAGGGCACCAAGATATTCTCCCTGGTCGGCAAGATAAACAACACCGGACTGGTTGAGGTGCCAATGGGCATTAAACTCAGGGAGATAATCTATGATATCGGTGGTGGAATCCGCGGCGGCAAGAAATTCAAGGCCGTCCAGACAGGGGGTCCATCGGGTGGCTGCCTGCCGGAAAGCCTGATTGACCTGCCCGTTGATTTCGATAGGCTTACTGAGGCAGGATCGATGATGGGCTCAGGCGGAATGATAGTCGTGGATGAAGACACCTGTATGGTAGATGTGGCCAAATACTTCACTAAATTCCTGACCGAAGAATCCTGCGGCAAATGCGTGCCCTGTCGTGAAGGGTTGGATAGGATGCTCGATATCCTCACGGACATAACAGAAGGGCGGGGGGAGGAAACAGATATCGAGCTTCTGGAGGAGCTTGGCAGTGTCTTAAAGGGAACATCCCTTTGTGCCCTGGGTGACACAGCTCCCAACCCTGTTCTCTCAACTATCAGATATTTTGGTGATGAATATGAGGCGCACATAAGAGAGAGGCGTTGCCCGGCAGGTGTCTGCAAGGCGCTAATTATATTCGCCATTGATGAAAATAGGTGCACCGGCTGCCGGATATGTGCCAGAGAATGTCCGCAGGGGGCAATATGGGGAGAGAAGAAAAGGCCGCACCAGATCGAGCAGGAAAAGTGCATCCAGTGTGGACTTTGCCGCGACAACTGCAAGTTTGAGGCGGTCACAGTGTCCTGAGGGGGAAAGGTATGGTTAAATTGACCATAGATGGAATGAGAATAAGGGCCCTGGAGGGGGCTACAGTTCTTGAGGCGGCGCAGGAAATGGGCATCGTTATTCCAACCCTCTGCCATCATCCCGGTCTCAGCCCTTATGGAGCCTGTCGCGTCTGCATAGTTGAGGTGGGCAAAGGCGATCGCCGATCGCTGGAGGCGTCCTGTACTCTGCCGGTGGAGCACGGACAGGTGATCCTCACGAACTCAGAGAAGGTGAGAAAACAGCGCAAGCTGATCGTCGAACTGCTGATCGCTTCCTGCCCGAACTCCAAGACCCTGCAGGACATGGCAGCCAATATGGGTATCAACAGGATTCGCTTCAGGATAAGAGACCGTGGTTGCATTCTCTGCGGACTTTGCGTGCGCTACTGCAAAGAGCAGATGAAATCCGGCGGCATTGGATTCACCGGCCGCGGCACGACACGGATGGTGGCAACCGCCTTTGAGGTCACTCCGGAAGAATGCCGCAACTGCGGTGGCTGTGAATGGATCTGTCCGGTTTGCGAACGAGCCTGTACTGCGGGCAACCTCATAGACGGTCTATGCGGGGGATGTCAGAACCTGGCACCGGTGGAAACCTGCCCTGTATGCACCGGATGTTCCGAGAGTGTCGGCCCACACGGCTATAAGGTATATTAGATGCTAATCCGAAAAACGACAGAAGGAGATCAGAGATGACGTTGACAAGATATAACGCTACAGCCTCTACATTGACCAAGAACCGGACAGGCGGCGACTGGTGTCCCGTGAGCGGCATGTGCGTCACCTGCGTAGAAGGCTGCGTCGGGATGTGCGAAATCGGTAAGAGCGCCTACCGGGGTCATGAGGTTATCTACCCGCAACCATTCGGCATCATTACCACCGCATCACAAAAAGACTACCCTGTTGACCTGTCCCATTTCAATATCATGGGAACCGCGGTTGGTGCGACCGGCATAGAAGCCGATTCGGATAAGGCTATCTTCCCCAACGTGAATCTCGAGACAAGGCTGGGACAGGGCGAGGGGATCAAGCTGCGGCTGCCATTGGTTATCTCCGGTCTGGGTTCTACTGATGTTGCCGGGAAGAACTGGGACGGTTTGGCCATCGGAGCAGCACTGACCGGCACACTGCTTACCATCGGTGAGAATGTCTGCGGAATGGACGTCAACTCCAGGGTAGAGAAGGGAAGAGTGATTCATTCACCTGACCTCGAGAGGCGGGTGAAACTTTATCAGGAATGGCAGCGTGATGGTTACGGCGCCATTGTCGTCCAGGCGAATGTTGAGGACGGCCGCCTTGGCGTGCTGGAGTATGCCATAGAGAAACTCGGGGTTAAGGTGGTGGAACTGAAGTGGGGACAGGGAGCCAAGGATATAGGTGGTGAGGTGAAGATCAACAGCCTGGAGAAGGCACAACTGCTTAAGAAACGAGGCTATATCGTTCTGCCTGACCCACTTGATCCGGCGCGGATAGACGAGTTCCAGAATGGCGTCTTTACCGAATTCGAGAGGCACTCACGCGTTGGAATGGTTAGCGAGGAAGGCTTTCTTCAGACCGTCAGTCACCTGCGCAAGGTTGGTGCTAAATACACATCGCTGAAGACCGGCGCCTACCGGCCCGCCGATCTTGCTCGTGCAGTCAAGTTCTGTTCCCTGGCGAAAATCGACTATCTCACCGTTGATGCCGCCGGCGGTGGTACCGGTATGAGCCCCTGGCGGATGATGAACGAGTGGGGCGTGCCCGGTATCGAATTATGGTCGCTGCTCTACCAGTACTGTAACCGGCTGGCGGAGAAAGGCGAATACGTGCCGGACGTCGTACTGGCAGGGGGATACATTCTGGAGGATCAGATATTTAAGGGCCTGGCGCTAGGTGCTCCCTACGTGAAAGCAATAGGTATGGCGAGGGCCCCTCTGGCTGCGGTTATGGTTGGTAAGACTCTCGGTCAAGCGATAGACGACGGTCAATCTCCTGTCTACCTGCGGCGATTTGGTAAGACAAGGGAGTCTGTCTTCGTTACCGCCGAGGCACTGAAAAGGGAGTACGGCAAGGATTATGAGAACATTCCAACCTCGGCCATCGGACTTTACACTTATTACGAGCGGCTCGCCCAGGGGCTGCGCCAGTTGATGGCCGGGAGCCGCAAGTTTGCTCTCAAGTTCATTGACCGCAGCGACATCGTCGCCCTGACTCGGCAGGCGGCAGAGATCTCGGGCATCGCCCATGTGATGGAGGCGGACAGTGAGGAAGCGGCCAGGATTCTGGGAGCATGATCTGCCTCTGTGATAATGTTGCAAAGGGGGCACAGTGTATAGTGTAGGTTTGACCCCATCTACGGGACGGTTACGCTCTTGGCCAGATTGGCCGGCAGATCGATGGGACAGCCACGCTCTTTGGCGGTATAATAGGCCAGCAGTTGCAGCGCCACCGAATTCAAGAAGGGGGAAAATAGGGGGTCAACCTGTGGAAGGCGGACGACCGCATCGACAAACTGCTCGATATCCTCGTCGCCCTCCTCAGCCAGCGCGATGACCTGTGGCCCTCTGGCCTTTATCTCCTTTATGCTGGTGAGCATCGGCTCGTAGGTATCGTCCTTCGTAGTAATGGCGACAACCGGCGTAGTGCGGCCAAGCAGGGCAAAGGGACCATGTTTGAGTTCCCCCGCAGGATAGGCCTCGGCGTGAATATAGGAGATCTCTTTCAGCTTCAAAGCCCCCTCCATAGCCACCGGATAATTGAGTCCCCGTCCGATAAAGAAGACGTTATCATACGACGACAACTCCCTGGCGTGCTGGGCGATCTTTCCCACCTCATCCAGCACCTGCCGCACCTTCGAGGGGAGCAACCTGAGCCCTTCTATCAAGCCCTCATAGACCATCATGTCGAGCGAGGCAAATGACATGGCCAACAGGTACAGCGCCACTAACTGGGTCATAAAGGTCTTGGTTGCCGCTACCCCTATCTCTGGCCCCGACCGGGTGTAGAAGACCTGCTCGGCGATGCGAGTGATGCTGCTTCCGGGCACGTTGGTGATGGCCAGGGTTGGGCATCCGAGCGCCCTGGCTTTCTTGATGGCCTGCAACGTATCGAGGGTCTCTCCTGATTGGCTGATGCCCCACACCCAGGTGTTGTCCATCGCCATGTCATAATGGTTGAATTCCGAGGCCACCTTTACCCTCACCGGAAGATGACAGAGCTTGCCGATAACGTATTCGCCAATCAAAGCAGCATGCCATGAGGTTCCACAGGCCACTATTAAGACGTCCTCCAGCCCTTCATCCTTCACCACATCCAGTGCTATCAGCGGTTCAATAAGTGAAATGTGTCCCTTAAGGGTATTTTCGATAGCTTTGGGCTGCTCGTGGATCTCTTTGAGCATGAAGTGCTCATACCCGCCTTTCTGAGCTTCCTCCACACTCCACGGAATCACCTGCCGCTCTCGCTGTACCCTATCACCATTATTGGTGATAGTGATGCTCTCGCCTGATACGACGGCGATATCACCATCTTCGAGATAGACCACACTACCGGTATAGTCCAGCACCGCTGCCACATCCGAGGCTACGAAATTCTCCTTATCTCCCACCCCGATTATCAGCGGGCTTTCCCTCCGGGCAACGACAAGCTCCTCATGCCCGGCTGCCAGCACGATAACGGCGTAGGTGCCCAGTACCTCTGCCAGAGCTCTAGCGACTGCTCCCTCCAGATCTCCGCTATAGTAATTCTCGATCAGATGGGCGATGACCTCGGTGTCGGTCTCGGATCTGAAGTGATGACCTTCCCGGGTCAGCGCGTCCCTGAGGCTCTGGAAGTTTTCGATCACTCCGTTGTGTACCACGGCGATCCTGCCGCTGCAGTCGAGATGAGGATGGGCATTAGCCGGGGACACCTCGCCGTGAGTAGCCCAGCGGGTATGCCCCATGCCTACTGTGCCGTGAACACAGGGGAGGTTCTTCTCCATATCCACCACCCGGCCGACATCCTTGTGCACCTCAATAGTGGGGGCGGTCTCCAGCGCGCTGTTCACCGAGACAGCGACGCCGCAGGAATCGTAACCACGGTACTCCAATCGCTTGAGCGATTCCAGCAGGATCGGTTGGGAGTCCCTATAGCCGGCGTAGCCAACGATACCGCACATGACTAGACCACCAGGCCACCATCGGGTATGTTCTCGCCTATCACCTTCGTCGGCTTTATACGGCAATGGTTACCGATGATAACACCAGGAGCAACAATCACATTGTCCGCAAGTTCAGAGTAGTTACCCACTATTGCCCCCATCTTCACCTGATAATATTCACCCTCGATCATCGTAGTAGCCTCGCCGCTGCGGGCGGTGAAACGGCCACGGACGATTGCCCCGGGAGCGATAATGGAGTCTTGAATAGCGGAACTCGGCCCAATGAGCACATTGTTGCCGATGATGGCATTCCTTACTATGCTGAAGGGAGAGATAACCGCGCCATTTCCTACGCTGGTAGAGGGGAAGATACACACACTGGGGCCGATCTCGCAATCGTCACCGATAAGGGCCGGCCCCACAACGTAGCAGTTTGACCGGATAATAGTTCCATCTCCTATCGAAACCGGCCCCTTTACTACCGCACCACTCTCTAACTTCCCCCCCAGGCTGGGAGAGATTCTGCTCAGAATGAGGTTGTTTAATTTCAAGATGTCCCAGGGATACACCGCATCCAACCAGGTCCCGTCCGTTTCCTGAGCAAAGACGTCGCAGCCCTCGGTGATCATTCTCTGGATAACCGAAGTCAACTTGACCTCATCATCGAGAAAATCGAAAACCTCTCTGTTGAAGGCGTATATCCCGGTGTTTACCAGATTGCTTATCTTTTCCGCAGGCTTCTCGACGACCTCCCTGATCAAGCCGTCGTGGACGAGTACCACCCCGTATTTGGATACGTCCTCCTGTGTTTTTATCAGCATTGTATTTGCCGCGGCATTCACCAGCGGCGCGATGGTATTGGCATCGATGACGTTGTCCCCGGCAAGAACGAGAAATCTATCGTCGGCCAAATCCCTGACCTGTCTCAAGGCGTGGGCTGTGCCCAGTTGCTGAGGTTGAACGACGTAGTCGATCTCCACGCCGAAACCTTGCCCCGAGGAAAAATAGTCCTGCACCTGCTCTTTCTTGTAGCCAACGACCATCACTATGCGGCGAATGCCGTTCTGGGCCAGAGCCTCGACCACATATTGAAGGATGGGATTGCCGGCGATAGGCAACATCACCTTGGGGAGCAGTCCGGTAAACGGCTTCAGCCTCTGGCCTTCACCGGCGGCGAGTATAATCGCTTGCGTTATCCCTTCCATTTTGTTCTCCTGAGAACTTGACATAACACTGCGGCAAGTTCATTTTGCCTGGTCAGTTGACATTTCCCCAAATGCACTGCTCCAACTGCCCTTTCAGAGAATCCTTGCCCCAGGCCGGATGACGCCCCTGGCCACCACCCCGGGCCCGATGATGCTGTCATTTCCAATACTGCAGCCGACGTTGAGGCAGGAGTTGATCCCCGTTTGAACCCCGTCGCCAACGATAGCTCCCAGCTTGCGCCGGCCGGTGTCAAGGCCGCCCACCTTTATGGTCGCCTTATCCAGCCTCAAGTTAGCCACCTTCGTGCCCGCGCCGAGGTTGCAGTTTGCCCCAATAATGCTGTCGCCGATGTAATTATGGTGTGGGATATTGGTGTCACTCATGACGATGGAGTTCTTCACTTCCACCGCGGTGCCGATGTGGCAGCCATCTCCGATGGCCGTGCCGGGGCGGATGTAGCAGTTGGGACCTATCTCGCAGTTTTCCCCGACGACCGCCGGTCCGACGATGTAAGACCCCGACCTTATCACGGTTCCCTTCCCGACCGACACCGAACCACTCAAAACTACACGATCCTCTATCTCGCCCTGGATGGCCGGCTCCATCTGGATGAGCAGCTCCTCATTAGCCCGAAGCAGATCCCAGGGGTAACTGATACTGATCCAGGAAGCGATCATCTCGTAGGAGAGGGGAATTCCTCCCTCCATGAGCAACTGGAGCGAGTCGGTCAACTCGTACTCTCCCCGGGACGACTTATTGGTGGCGGAGAGGGCGGAGAATATCTCTGGAGTGAGTAAGTATATTCCGGCGTTGACCAACTGCGTGGGTGGGGGTTCCGCCTTCTCGTAGATTCGTGCCACCTTTCCGTCTCTCACCTCCACCACACCCATATCCGTGGTGTCTTCCGTCTCGACCAGCCCCATAGTGTTCCCATCCCGGGTCATTATCCGGCGTATTTCCCCACTTGCGACTATGGCATCGCCATTGGCCAGGAGGAAACTGCCATCGATCAGGCCGCTTGCCGGTCTCAGGGCATCGGCAGTGCCTAATTGCTTCCGCTGGGTCGTGTAATCGATGCTCACACCCCAGCGCTCGCCGTGGCCGAAGTGATTCCTTATCGCCTCATCACGATACCCGACGATGAATACAAAGTCTCTTATGCCGGCCTGTTTGATTTCCAGAACCAGGTGTTCCAATATGGGTCTACCGGCCAGGGGCACCATGACCTTAGGCCTGGTATAAGTGAGAGGATGCATCCTCTTCCCTTCGCCGGCGGCCAGGATAACTGCCTTCATCCTTAATCTTCCCGAGTTCCTTATGGAGATTATAACAGTTCACACGGTGAAGGTCTAGTGTCGACGAACAAAGCGTGCTATAATCTTGGCGTAATCGATGATCACGCAGAACAAAGGCAAAAGGCTGAAGGCTGAAGGCGAAACGCGAAGGACGATATGCGACCGTGGAAAAGACTCTAAAGGTTTTCAACGAACTGGAGAAGACAGGGCAGATTAGACGGTATGTCGTAGGGGGCGGAATTGCAGTTCTTTTCTATGCGGAGCCTATTCTTACCTACGATCTGGACGTCTTCTGTCTTCTGCCTGTCTGCTCCCCGCCTGCTGCAGGCAGGTCAGGGAGTCCTGCAGAAAGAGGGGGCCTGATCACGCTTTCCCCCATCTACGAATATCTGCAGAAGAAGGGTTATAGCGTTCAGGAAGAACGTATCGTTATCGAAGGAATACCAGTCCGGTTTATTCCTGCGTATAACGAACTTGTGGAAGAAGCCGTAGAAAAGGCGAGAGAGGAAGCCCAAATAGATATGCCTTATCTAGAAAACGTCCTGAAACGGCACGGGTTGCAGGAAAAGTGGAGTAAGTTCAGGAGGCGATACCGTGAAGAATAAGGAAAAGGTATGGAAAGGTGTCGAAGAGATGAGCTTGGCAAAAACGGAGAGACGCCGGCAACTGGCAAGACTTCCATTTGAAGAGAAGATTACTATCTTACTGCAGTTGCAAAGGATAGCCAGGGGAATAAGCCTGGCATCTGGGAGGAAATGTCACCAGGTCTGGAAATAAAACGCGCTTCAGACCTTCACCCCGCTGGCGTAAATGCTCCAGAATCGACATGCGGGCTTGCCCCCTGACACCGTTCACCCCGGAACGCCGTTCGGGGTTGAGGCCTGCCCCCCTGGTCATGAGGTATGTTATAATAAGTTTGTTGAGGAATTCAACAGCTTTCATCCCGATGCTCTTATTCTGCTTAAGGAAGTTCCCGCCCCCGGTCTTTTTGGTGTGGCCGAACTTGATGCTTCGGGCAGAGTGATGCACCTGGTGGAGAAACCGAAGGAGCCAAAAAGCAACTTGGCTTTAGGATGAGAGGCTAAAGGTGAAAGGCGAAAGGCGAAAGGCTAAAGGGGTGGATGGGCCGATTGCCCTTAGGCCTTAGCCTGGGATGGGAAGGGATGGGGGTTGCCCTTAGCCCCACGCTGATAGACCACTCGGTAATACTGGAGAGCTCCCACATCTTAAAGATCGAGCGTCTGGCTGATAGTGTTATCGGCAGGGGCACTGAGGTAGTTAAGGGACAGCAGAACTTCAAGGCGGTAAGACTTTTCATCGGTGATGATGCTAAGGTAGAACTGTGAAGGAGCTAATAAACTCACCTATGCCGGGAACTTAGAGAATCTGGGGGATGTCGAAGGTAACCCTGGATATCACTTCGTCAAAGGCGATATTACCGGTAGGGAACTTGTTGATAAGCTGTTGGGTCAGGGCTTTGACGTAGTAGTTAACTTCGCTGCCGAATCCCACGTAGATCGAAGCATCCTGGACTCCTCGCCGTTCATAAAGACCAATGTGCAAGGAACACAAGCGCTTCTTGAAGGAGCAACACAGCATGGGGAATGTGAGATATCAAGCAATAAGGAAGAAGTGATTAGCAATGCCAAAGATCATTGTAAGCCAGCATGACGGTCAACTAACTTGATTAAGGAGGTCTTTGATGATTACTAGATATTTGCGTGAAGCTATGTGTCGGGCCAAGTATAAAATCCTGGAAGACGGAACTTATTATGGGTGGATTGAGGAGCTGCCCGGTGTGTGGGCTGCTGCTGATAGCCTTGAACAATGTAGGGATGAGCTGGAGTCGGTGGTTGAAGATTGGCTGTTTCTAGGTTTAAGACTGGGGCATAATATTACTCCTTGTAGTTACAACATAGTCTTGTAAAGTGGGCGTCCATCTGATAGTATTATTGGGAGAGGGAGTGAGCCTGTCATCCGCAAGCCTGATCCCTATGCTGTGGACAAAACCCTTGATATTCTGAGGGGTGAATTGGAAGACAACTTCAGGGAAGATTTTATCCACAGAGTGCAACAAGCGGAGTTGAGCGTGAAAGTAGGAGGTATTCAATGACAATTACACTTAAAAGTAAAATAGAAAAAGGGGTGATTCGATTTCCCCAAAAGATTTGCCTACCAGATGGCACACAGGTTATTGTAAAGATCGAACCTGTGCTGAAGACCAAAGAAAAGCAAAAGATTGTTTCAGAGTTATGTGGAGCATGGTCTGACGATCCAACTATCACGCCAATTTTCAAGGAAATAGAGCAGGAAAGGCACCGCTATTTTGGTCGAAAGGTTAGTTTTGAATGATCCTGTTGGATACCAATATTGTAATTGCCTTCCTCAATGGTAATAATGCAGTATCGGAAAGAATACAGCGAAAAATTGACAGAATTGCCCTGAGCACTTTAGTAGTAGCTGAGTTAGATTACGGCGCAAAGGCATCCCGGAATGCTAGGAAAAATCTTGAAAAGCTGTATAGACTTCTGGATATTGTTCAGGTGATTTCTTTTGATATGGAATGTGCTAAGATTTTTGGAACTATAAAGAGCAAACTTCGAAGCATTGGCAAACCCACGGGCGAAGTAGACGCACTACTTGCAGCCACGGCAATAGCGAACAAAGCCGTACTCATTACAGCTAATAAAAAACATTTCGAAAACATTGAAGGATTAAAACTT
>JALPYG010000022.1 GCA_023271215.1 Dehalococcoidia bacterium | reverse complement strand
GGTAGTTGCCCCCTATGAGGTAAACGTTCCTTCCTTCGGAGGACCCTGGGGATTTTCGCTGGCGTCTCTCAAATTCGATCCCCTCAGGCTTTCTCCAGAGGAGGTTGATCGTCGAATTAGCCATCGCTTGAACAAGCCCCTTGCCTTTTACGATGGGCAAACTCATCAAGGTCTCTTCTTTATTCCTAAATATCTTCGGGACGCGATGGACAGTGAGACGATGGTGATCACCGAGGATAATCCGGTGTTTATCCCGTGACAGATTCAAAGTCCCAGGGTTCACAGTTCAAGGCCTGCCCCCGGCCGCAGGCCCAGGAGTTAGAGAGCGATGAAGATCGAACCGTTTGAAGATAAGCCCACCAACCGTGAACCGTGAACCCGACAACCCGACTACTTACTATGGATATTCTAGCCGATCTCAATCCCGCCCAAAGGGCAGCGGTGGAATGCGTCGAAGGGCCGCAACTGGTCGTTGCCGGCCCCGGAAGCGGCAAGACCCGCGTCATCGCTCATCGCATTGCTTATCTCATTAAGGTCTGCGGCATAAGTCCCTATCGTATCCTGGCGGTTACCTTTACCAACAAGGCAGCCCGGGAGATGAAGGAGCGCGTCTGCCGTATGCTCGGCGATCAGGCGGAGGGGATCACCTTGGGCACATTCCATGCTATCTGCGCCGGTATCCTGCGGCGGGAGGCGGACCACATCGGGCTGGAACGAAGATTCGTAATTTATGACGACGGCGACCAGATGAGCCTCATTGCTCGCTGCCTGGAGGAGTTGACTCTTGATCCTAAACAGAATCCCCCGCGGGCTATAAAGTCAGCCATATCCTCAGCTAAGGCAAGGCTTCTGGGACCAAAGGAGTATGTAAGCCGGAATTACCACGAGGAAGTGACCAAGAGAGTCTACGAACTCTATCAGAGGATGCTCATCGAGAGCAGAGCGCTGGATTTCGACGATCTCCTGATGCAAACGGTCTGCCTCTTCAGGGGTCACCACGACGTCCTGTCAGAATACCAGTCCCGCTACTTGCACGTCATGATCGACGAGTTTCAGGATACCAATGTGGCCCAGTATGCTCTGGCAAGGCAGTTGGCAGGTAAGCACCGCAATATTTGCGCCGTCGGGGATCCTGATCAATCGATATACTCGTGGAGATTTGCCGACCTGCGTCACATCATGGACTTCGAGCGTGATTATCAGGATGCCAGGGTGGTGTTTCTGGAGCAGAACTATCGCTCTACTCAGACCATTCTGACGGCCGCTTCCCATCTTATTTCATGCAACAAGAGGCGCCGGGAGAAAAGCCTCTATGCCCAGAATGGGGGTGGGGTTCCTATTGGTATCATAGAAACCTATAACGAACAGGAAGAGGCCCAATTCGTAGTCCGTGAGATTGACAGCCTCATAAACGATCATGGCCATAGTACGGGCGACTGTGCAGTGATGTATCGAACTAATGCCCAGTCTCGGGCGCTCGAAGAAGCTTTCGTTCGCTATGGACTTCCCTATAAGCTGGTGGGTGCTACCCGTTTCTTCGAGCGGCGTGAGGTTAAGGATGTCCTCTCGTATCTCAGGCTGATCAACAATCCCTACGATAGCGTGAGTCTGGCTCGGATAATTAACATTCCTGTACGGGGGATCGGGCAGCGCACTATGGCCAAGCTTTCGTGGTGGGCTCGTAGTAGGGAGATACCGCTTTACTCCGCCTTGAAACTCATCGCTAATGGAGAGGAAACCTCACACTCACCCCGGAGCATTCAGCTCCTAAACAGTTTCAGCGGCACGATTGATGAGCTCATATCTGAGAGATCACGACGGGACTTGGTGGGCCTGTTTGACCTGCTTCTGGAGCGTATCGGATACAAGGAATATATTCTGGAGAGCGATGAAGGTGAGGAGAGATGGAGCAACGTCCTCGAGCTCCGGAGTATGGCAGGTGAGTACAACGATCTCGAACCTCAAGATGCCCTGGCGGCCCTGCTGGAACGAGTGTCCCTGATCTCCGATGTAGATGATCTGGCGGAGGGGATTGAGGCTGTCACCCTGATCACCCTGCATCAGGCCAAGGGGCTGGAGTTCCCGGTGGTCTTTATCGTGGGTATGGAGGAGGGAATTCTGCCCCATTTTCGCTCTTTTGCTGACCCGGAACAGATGGAGGAGGAGCGGCGGCTCTGCTATGTGGGGATAACCCGGGCCAAGGAAAGGGTGTATCTGGTTCATGCCTTTCGCCGTAGTCTGTATGGGGGGAACCGGCCGAACCCGCCTTCCCCCTTCCTGAAGGATATTCCGGCGCATTTGGTAGTCCGCAACTCGAATCGACAAACAACGGTGAGCCCATGCGCCGGCGGCGAGCATACCCGCCCGCAGACTGCGGAACTTAAGGCCGGTGATAAGGTTCATCATGCCAAATTTGGTGATGGAACGGTGGTCAACGCTGTTGCCACCAGGGGTGACCACGAGGTGACCGTTGCCTTCGGGAGGGGGGTGGGGGTGAAGAGGCTGCTGGGGAGCCTAGCCCCGCTGGAGAGATTATCGTGAGATTGGCCCGATTTGACGGTCGTGCCGCCGATGAGCTCCGGGCTGTGCGAATCACCCCCGGCTTTCAGGGGTACGCTGAGGGATCGGCATTAATTGAGCTGGGTGAGACCAGGGTGATTTGCGCCGTCACCGTGGAAGAGCGAGTCCCTGGCTTCCTCAAGGGAACTGGCTCTGGCTGGGTAACGGCGGAGTACGGGATGTTGCCCCGGTCTACTCAGAGTCGCATTCCCAGGGATAGAACCGGGGGAAGGGGTTACGAAATCCAGCGCCTTATCGGCCGCTCACTTCGGGGGGTGGTCAATCTTGATGCCCTCGGCGAGCGGACCTTCGTTGTGGATTGCGACGTTCTTCAGGCGGATGGCGGAACCAGAACGGCGGCTATCACCGCGGCGTATGTGTCGCTATCCCAGGCATTCCAGACCTTAAGGGAAAGGGGCGAGCTTCTGACCTCTCCCTTCAGGGGTGCGCTCGCCGCTACCAGCGTGGGCGTGGTTGACGGCGTCCATCTGCTCGATCTTTCCTACGAGGAGGATTCTCATGCGGAGGTCGATTTCAACATCGTGATGAACGATGCCGGCCGGTTCATCGAGGTTCAGGGAACCGCCGAAGGTAAGGCCTTTTCCAAGAGCACTATTGATTCCCTGCTTGTCCTGGCGGAGAAAGGGATTCATGAGCTCCTTCAGATTCAGAGAGCGGCAATCGAGAGGCTGAGGTAATGGCGGACGTTCGACCCTTTCGCGGGATCCGATATAATACCGGGATGATCGGTGATCCGTCCTCCGTAATCACCCCTCCATACGATGTCATCACCCCGGAGCAGCAGGCTTCCTACTACCGGAGAAGCCCCTATAATATCATCCGGCTTGAGTTTGGCCAGGAGTTTTCCGAAGATATTCCGGGCAACGATAAGTACACCCGCGCCGCGAATACCCTGAAAGACTGGCTCCGCGATGGTGTTCTGGTTCGGGAGCAGCGCCCTGCATTTTATCTGGTCGAGCATCGTTTTCCATACGAGGATAGCCTCAGGAACTACTGGGGAATTATCGCTGCGGTAAGGCTGGAGGATTTAGGTAGCGGTCGAATTCGGCCCACCGAGACAACCATGAAGGAGCCGGCCGTAGACCGCATCAATCTCCTGAGAGCCTGCCGAACCAATCTTAGTCCCATAATGGGCATATTCCAGCATGAGGAGGAGAGTCTTCGGCCACTCTTCTCCAATGTAAGCAGGGAGAAGCCTTCCCTGACCGTCGTTGACGATCTTGGGGTGACTTTCAATGTCTGGGTAGTGACTGAGGCCGAGACGGTTCGGAGAGTTGCAGGGTTTCTTGCCGGCAGGGTTATCCACATCGCCGATGGCCACCATAGATACGAGACGGCCTTAGCTTACAGGGATGAGCGATTCGCTGCTCATTCGGGCACTCTCGGTGATAAAGCCTCTGACTTTGTGATGATGACCCTCATAGATTCTCAAGATCCTGGTCTGGTGGTGCTGCCGGTGCATCGTGTGGTGAGCGGTATTGATTCAGGGACGGTCACCAAGCTGAAAGAAACCCTCAGCCAGCGTTTCCAGATTCAAGAAATACCCCGGTATTCATCCGATGCTTCCGAGAACTTGCGCCGCTGGACGACGGCTCTGAAGGAGGTGGGCGATAGAGGCATGGCCTTTGGACTCTATGGGCTATCGGAAGGCGTTTTCTATCTGCTGACCCCTGGCGAGGAGTCGGCTTTACATAACATACTGCCTGGTGATAAGCCGGCGGCCTGGAAGGATTTGGATGTAAATATCCTCCACTGGGCGATACTACGAGGCACGTTGGGGATAGATGGCCCTGAAAGGGAGAAGGAGTGTCTGGAGTATTCCGCTGATGGAAGGGAAGCCCTGCGGAAGGTGGATACGGGAATGTCCCAACTGGCGTTCTTCCTCAATCCGGTGTCCATCTCCAGTGTCTTTGCCATTGCCGATGCAGGCATGAGGATGCCGCCAAAATCGACCTACTTTTACCCCAAGACCCCCGCGGGCCTGGTCATCAATCCCCTACTATAACTTCACTACTTTGACGGTATAAACGTCCGGAACAGCCAGCAGCCTCTGACGCTGCTGTTCAGAGACGGGTTCATCGAGGGCGAGGACCATGAGAGCCCTGCCGCGCGGTTCTTGCCGGGCCACATGCATGGAGCTGATATTAATGTCGGCCTCCCCGGTGACCGTGCCCACGGCCCCAATCAACCCGGGCCGGTCGAGGTGATCGCTGAAAAGCCAATACCCCCCGGTGGAAACGATATCGACCCAATACTCGTTGACCCGCACAATGTGTGGTTCCCCCCGCAATATGGTTCCTGATGCTATAACAGTTCCCGCGCTGGTGGTAACCTCTGCCGTGATCAGGTTGCCGTAATTTTCGCAGGCGGTACTCCTCTGCTCGATGACCTTGAGTCCCCTTCTTTGGGCAACAACGTTGGCGTTAACCAGGTTGACTCGCTCATCGGTGGTTGATTCCAGGAGCCCGCCGATAACCGCAGCCTTGAGCGCATCAGTCCCGTGATCAGCAATCTCACCTTCATACTTGATGGTTATGGTGCTGAGTTGTCCTTCGGCAAGCTGAGCTACCAGCCTGCCTAGCAGAGACGCCACATTCATGAATGGTGTCAGGAACGGCAATATCTCCGCGGAAATCAGGGGCATATTGACCGCATACTTGGCGGGCCTGCCTTGCAGAATGTCCGTGACCTGCTCGGCGATATCCACCGCCACACCGGCCTGGGCCTCGAGTGTGGATGCCCCAAGATGAGGTGTTACTACGATCTTGTCGCTCTTGAGCAGAATGCTTTGCGTAGCCGGTTCCTTTGTGAAGACGTCGATAGCAGCGCCGGCTACCCTGCCCTCTTCAATTGCCTCAAAGAGAGCCTCTTCATCGATGATGCCGCCTCGTGCGGTATTTATGAGTCGGACTGCTGGTTTGACCAATCGTAGCTCATCAGCTCCAATCAAGCCCCTGGTGGACTCTGCAAGTGGAATATGAACGGTGATGAAATCGGACTCCTCGAGCAATCGCTCCAGAGAGACAAGCTCCACACCAAGGATCCTGGCATAGTCGAGGGAAACCATAGGGTCGTAGGCTACAGGGTGCATCTCCATACCCTTGGCCCTCTTGGCTACCTCCGAACCCACACGGCCCAGTCCGATGATGCCCAACTTCTTGTTTCGAACCTCAACACCCATAAACCTCTTGCGTTCCCATTTACCAGATTTGAGGTGAGCATGGGCCTGGGGGACGTTGCGAGCCAGGGCCATCATGAGGGCAATGGTATGCTCCGCTGCTGAGAGGATGTTGCTCTCCGGGGCGTTAACGACGACAACTCCGCGGCTGGTTGCCACATCGAGGTCAATATTATCCACACCGACGCCGGCACGGCCGATGGCCTGGAGCCTCTCTCCGGCTTCGATAACCTCGGCGGTGACCCTGGTCTCGCTGCGCACTACCAGGGCTTCATAGTCGCCGATTATGTTTAGAAGCTCTTCCGGCTTCAGCCCCAACCGGATATCCACCTCGGCATGAGCACTGAGGATGTTTATACCTTCCTCAGCCAGGGGCTCGGTGATCAGTATCTTCATGATGTTCCTTCCTTTAGGCCGTTGCGAAGCCTGCCTTTGGCAGAGCTGCCTTCAGCCGCTCAATCACGGCATCAATATCTGACTCGGTCACCCATCCCAAATGGCCGATGCGGAATATCTTTCCGGCCAGCCCCCGCTGTCCTCCAGCAAGGACGACGTCGTGTTCCTCGCGGAGTATGGTGAGCAGGCGCTTGGCATCGAGGCCATCGGGTGCTTTGACCGCGGTAACCGTGTTCGAGGCACACTTCTCTGCGGCGAAGAGTGGAAGCCCCAGGGCTTTGATCTCGTCTCTGGTTCTCTGCCCTATACGAGCGTGGCGGGCAAATATGTTGGCCAACCCTTCTCCGGCCATCAGTTCGAGTGCCACAGCCAGAGCATAGAGAATAGAAACTGCCGGGGTCCAGGGGGTTTGTCCCCGCTCGAGGAACTTTTTTGCTTGAGCAAAGTCCCAGTAGAAGCGGGGTATCCTGGCTTGGGCATGGGCTTCCCACGCTTTCGGGCTCACACTGATAAAAGCCAGCCCCGGCGGGATCATCCATCCCTTCTGGGATCCGGTGACTACCACGTCGCATTGCCAGGCGTCGGTCTGGAGATCGATGCACCCCAGAGAGCTTATGGCATCTACCAGCAGTAGCTTGTCGTACTGTTTCACCACCGCGCTGATTGCAGCCAGGTCGCTGGTCACGCCGGTGGAGGTTTCGTTATGCGTAACGAGCACTGCTTTGATTGACCTGTCGGAGTCCAATGCTCGACGGACAGCATCGGGGTCGCCGGGTTGGCCCCAGGGAAACGCCAGGCGCTCTACCTCGGCGCCATATGCCTCAGCGATATCAGCAAATCGCTCTCCGAAGACGCCGTTTATCACTGCTAGCACCTTATCGCCGGGGGAAAGGGTATTCACAATAGCGGCCTCCATTCCCCCTGTTCCAGAGGCTGTCAGAATCAAAACATCTCCCTTAGTCTGGAAGAATTCCTTGAGTCGGGCGGTTGCCGAGCGCAACAAGGCCTCGAATTCTACACCTCGATGATTGATCATCTGCCTGGTCATTGCCTGAAGCACTTCTTCGGGGCATGGCGTGGGACCGGGGATGCGCAGCATTGTTGCCTCCGCAGATTAGATTGGCGATTTAAGTATAGCCAAAAACCGGGGCACAGTCAAGGATCAGAAGATTGACACAGCTTTCCAGCGGTATCTTACCGTGGTATAATGGTATGCGGAGGTGCTCTGTTCTGGAAACTGCCGAAATAGCCCGGAAGATAGTAGATGCCGCCTTGAATAAGCAGGCCTCTGATATTCACCTGCTTGATCTGAGAGACGTCTGCGGCTTTGCGGATTACTTTGTCATCTGCAACGGTGAGAGCGAACGCCAGTTACAGGCCATTTGCGATGAGATTGACCAGGTGCTAGCCGAAGAACATATCTCTCCGCGCCGGCAGGAGGGAAGCATAAACTCCGGATGGATCATCATGGATCTGGGCAACGTCATCGTCCACATTTTCTCCCCGCAACAGCGCGAGTTTTATGCCCTGGAGAAAATGTGGGACCGGGGCGCCACGGTGGTCAAGATTCTATGATCCAGCGATCGATCTCCCGCTCGTAAGAGATCACTTCCTGTGGCGAGAAGAACAGCGCGATCTCGTCTTCGGCGTTCTCCGGCGAATCCGATCCATGTACCAGATTACGCCCGATCTCCACCGACAGGTCGCCCCTGATGGTTCCGGCGGCGGCGCCGGCAGGGTCGGTCTCTCCCATTGTTTTTCGAGCCACATCCACAGCTCGCGGCCCCTCAAAGACGGCGGCGATGATCGGGGCAGAGGTGATATAGGCAACCAGTTTCTCGAAGAAGGGTTTGCCCCGGTGAATGGCGTAGTGTCGTTTTGCCAGGGCTGCATCCATTTGAATCATCTTCATGGCCACTATCTTCAGCCCCCGGCGCTCAAGACGGGAGATGATCTCCCCTGCCAGGCCTCTTTGCACGGCATCTGGTTTGACCAGTACAAGAGTTCTTTCCATTACCTGCTAGCTCCTTTCAATTTTATTTAGTGACAATCACCAATCCAACAAAGAAGGGGCAATTGTTTCGCGTACATTCTTTGTTTAGACTACTGAACTCACATCTTGGTTGACTCTCTACCTCTATCTTTGTGCCAAAATGTTCCTTCAGGAATTTCCCTGCCTCAATTATTGCTAGATACGAATTTCTCTTGCAACATCTTGGACCGCCGTTATTGGCTATCGTGGCTAAGCTTTTGGAAGTGATCAGATTACTCAATCGCCATTCTTCCTTAGACAAGGGCGTTGCTTTCGTAATCAAACTAACGAAGATTCCTGTTCCTACCGCTGCCCCACAGTTTCCGTAAAATCCACAGAAGCCTCCTAAGATATTGTCAGCCCTTTCCCTTGCTTTCTTTATGGTTCGTTCCTTTTCTTCAGAATCTCTCATCATATTGAAATAGGCAGCAAGCAAAACGGCGGGAACTAAGAAATGATGCTCCGGACCATGCATCTTGATTCTTGGATTTCTCATTAATGTCAGTGCTATTTCAAGTGGCAGTTCAGATTTGGTGGTAATGCAATATTGCTGTATAATTTCGTTTGCCGGCGAACTATGACACCTGTCGCATACATAATGTCCATTGACGCATTTACCATTACTGTCATAGGCTCTGTTGCAGTAAAAACAGGTTAGCCTCTCAGAGTTTTGGAGATATATCAGTTTGTCTCCGCAAATAAGACACCCTCTTTGATGTTCCATGAATCTATGGTCTTCCTTGTATTGTGTCCGGCTCCCCGTTATCGCAATGGGGTTAACTCCTTGGTTATTATACCTTATTCAGGAGGGAGTTTCTCGTTCTCCCTCAAAGCCGGCAGTCCGACTTCCATTGAAGCGCAACACTAGACCCCTCTCCTATAGTCAATATGTGTTACAATGGACTTATGATTCCTGTATGCCAGCCGGATGATAAAGCCAGGACATATTTTATCATCAGTGAGGCAGCCAAGGCTTATGAGGGCGTTATACCTGGCGATTGACATCTCGGTGGTTTTGGAAATGGATGTTTACCCGATGGCGATGACCCTATCTTCGCTGAATATAAGACTATTATTGCCCCCAGCCACCTCACACCCGGCGAAGCGCTGGTTAAAGCCTATAGAAAAAGTCCCGAAGATATGCCGGAGCGCCTCTCCGTGGTAAGCTAGATTTTGCCCATCACGGATAAGACCCGTAAATCTAACCGCGGGGAGATGCTTATTCCCGCGCGTTTCTGGGCTTACACCCGCTGGCATGGCGAGAAGTTCAATGAAGCCTTGCGGCAACATGTGGTAGAGATTCTCACCGGGATGGGATATCTGGCAGTGGCGCCGGTGTCACAGCCCTATTTTAGGGTTGATGCTAATGAGAAGGGGGCTTACTCAAACTGGTCGGAGCGGCACGTTGCCTATGCTGCCGGCCACGGCACCTTCAGCCTTTCCGACGGCTTCGTCACCGAGCGCGGTATCGCCCACCGTTGTGGCAGTGTGGTCACCGACCTGGTGATGACAGCAAGCCCCAGGACAGCCGACAACCCATATTCAGACTGCCTATTCTATGTAGACGGTAGCTGCAAGGCCTGTATTGCCCGTTGTCCCGCTGGGGCTATCACCGAGAACGGTCACGACAAGATAAAGTGCCAGGCGTATCAACGTGATGATATTGGGTACTTGCTGAAGGAGTATGATGTGGGCGTAACTGGCTGTGGCCTGTGCCAGGTGAAAGTACCCTGCGAATTTCAAAACCCAACAAGTCCAGCTCCCATCCCGATGATACCATCTATGTCGAAACCGTAATCCGTCGCTCCAACTTCAATTTGAAAATCATTGATTTGAAGCTCGCCCACTGCGAGACAGTCAACTCGCTTAGTGAAAACAAACTCTGTGCCACCAACGCCACGAATTCGGTGAACGCTGTCATCCGGTTCATACGTAAACCCGATAGTCAATACTCTGTCCGTCGAACAAATGCTAATTCTTCTAGAATGCGCTTCCTGGCCTCGGAACGAGCCTGGATGGCTTCGACATGGCCCCAACAAATACCTCTATCGCTTAGCTTCCCACCGCCATCAACACTTGCTTTGCTTTCTCCGGCAGTTCCACAGGCACAAACATGGACGCCGGATAGAGATACCCGTCAAGTTCTGATAGATCTTCATCCACGATGCGAAGCACATTGTGCGACTCCGCTTCTGGATCCGGCAGTGTACGGTACACTTTACCGACAATCAGGCTTGCCGGATTGCTGTCATTGTTGATGCAGATAACAAATTCGCTCATCGTATCACCCTCTTAATCTTGAGATCCCTACGGCCTATGCCGTGTGCTTCGTACCAGTGTATCTCAACCTCACATATTGTACTATCCGCCAATTCCACAGTGGCTATGCCTTGGATGACGTACTCTCTTCGGCTCTAGCAAAGCCGCCTAACGATGGAACTCACCCGCCAACAAACGCCAGCTTTTTGGTCCGCTGCAGACATTATGCTAAAAGGGTGATTTACATATTGGCAATGGCAACCTCCCCCCGTTATTATAGAGCTGGTTCAATTAAACAAAAGAAAGGAGATCACCATGCCTACTACCAAGAATAACCAAATCAGCTTCAAAGGTCAACACTTCTATATCGGTATCGACGTCCACAAGAAACGCTGGGTGGTAACTATCCGTCACAATGGCCTGAGCCTCAAGACCTTCTCCACCGATCCATCACCGGAAGGGATCAAGCGGCATTTGGAAAATCACTACCCCGGAGGTATCCATCACCTCGCCTATGAAGTCGGCTTCTCTGGATTCTGGATATGCCGGAGATTCCATGAGCTTAGGCTCGATTGCATCGTCGTCAATGCTGCCGATATTCCCACCACCCACAAGGAAAAGGACCAAAAACGGGACCCGGTGGACTCTCACAAGCTGGCCCGGGAACTCGAAAAAGGAGATATTCAGTGCGTCTTTATCCCTCCGGAACAGGATCAGAATCTGCGTTCCCTCTGCCGACTCTACGGCCGCCAGGTACAAAATTCTACCCGAGTCAAAAACCGCATCAAAGGACTTCTTCATTTCAATGGGGTTGTCCTACCCGATCACACCTCCTACTGGTCGGGAAACTTCATCGCCTATCTCAAGGCTCTTCCCCTCGATAACGGCCCCGCTAGAGATTATCTCCTCTCATGTCTGGAGGAACTCAAGCAAGTCCGGCAGTCTATGGCCAGTACCTTGCAAAAACTTCGGCACTATGCTCGTCAATGCGAATGTGCCCCGATTATTCGGAATCTCACGACAGTATCCGGAATCGGCTTCAAAAGCGCCATTATCCTTTACACTGAGATCATCGATATCAATCGCTTCCGCATTTTCGACCAACTCAAGTCTTATGCCGGCCTGGTTCCCTCAACCCATTCTTCCGGGGAAACCGATAATTCCAGAGGGCTGACTCATCGAAGGAACGGATACCTGCGCTGGGTGCTCATCGAAGGGGCCTGGGTAGCTATTCGCCAGGACCCGGCGCTCCTCCAGGCCTTTAATAAACTGATAACGCGGATGACAAAACAAGATGCCATCATCCGAATAGCGGTCAAGCTCCTTAGCCGTATCCGGTGTGTCTGGAAGAACGATTGTCCTTATGTCGTTGGGGTGATTGAGTAACTCAAACCAGGAATTGGTCGTGAATCTTAATCTATTGCGGACCGTTCACAAGGCGCTGCGACTCCCCCCGGGAGATCGCTCGGTGCAGACTGCGGCCGCATTCAAGTCTAATCTGATTTATGTCTTGCAGCCCGCACGCTTCTGCGCGGTGTCTGCTTATAACAGCATGATTATGGCTTGTTCCCGGTTCTCAAACCCAGAAAGGAGGGCGTATACGGTTTATCTCGCCTTTCCCATCATCTCTCACGTAATCTTGAAACAACACCCAATCTTAACGGAGATTGGTTGCCTGTTGACTTGACTTTTTACATAACAGAATAACGTTAATGCGAAAAACGCCCCTGCTTTTCCGGTTGGATGCACTGACTGGTTGGGACGTCTCCCTTTAATCTACCTTCTGACAAAACGAATTTGCTTTTCCGTGACTACGACAAATGTGTTTGTCAGTCGATCTGGGTATGTCCTGAGAAGGCGGGATAGTACCTGAATTTTTTGATGGAGAACGTTCATCTTCAAGTCGAAGTAAGATGATACCTCTGTGAAGTCGGCCATCTCGATATACTCTTTCTCCGAAATCCTTATCGTTTGTATCAAAATCCAATTTTCTTCAAGTGCCTTCAGGATTATCTCGTCATCGTACGTTCATCCACGAGGAATCGCATTAGGAATGCTCCACCATCAGCGGCATAAATTCAGTGTTCTTGAGGGACTTGGTGGCGAAAAGGAAGCAAGCATGTATGTCTTCAATGGTGAGGCCTTTATATTCATTCAAAATCTCATTCTCTGTAGCCCCGTGCGCTAAGAGATTAAGTATGAAATCGACAGTTAAACGAGTTCCACGTATGACAGGCTTACCTACCATGACCTTTGGGTTTAGTACGATTCGTTCAAGCAATTGTTCTTTTTTCATAATAACAACCTCCAATTTACAAAAAATAACAGATGAGACCTTTTCAGTCAATTAATATGATATCTTATCTGTATGTCCCAACGGCTGAGTTCAGCGGCGCGTCATGGCGCGTCGGCTGCAACGCTTTGTTACATTACCACTTCCTCTCTGGGGTAATCATTTCAATCGGGCTGCCGGCAGGCGCTTTAGCCTTTGCGTTCGGGGGTCCACCTCGATACCAACCGATTCCAGAGCGGTCACGCCGAGTATAGGCTCCGCGTCGTCAGCACCAAAGATAATCGTGGAGCCAACGAGGTCTCCCATGAATTCGATCTCCCCGGTGGTGATGTGCATCTTTACCTTGCTTCCATCGGCGAGTTCATATGTCCTTTGGGCTTTAGGCTTCAGCCCGATCTCTCTCAGATGTTTCCCGGGAACAACACAATCCACCGCGCCGGTATCTACGAGGAACAGACCTTCCCAGGTGCGTTCTGGTTCCGCTGGATTCCGGACGATGACAGTCACGTGTGTCATGCCCATATTCCCACCTCCTCTTCTGAACTTCGTATTCAAAACCGTCTCGTCTGAGTGATGTTTCGCTCAGTAATCTAACATCGCAAATCAGCCGCAGCGGTTAGCGGTCGGCCGCATTTGCTTTGTTATGTGTTTGCATTGGTAGCCAAGTTAAGCGCCTTTAAGGATAGCGGCTTTGATTTTCTTGAGGCTTGTTTCGCGAAGTGTCTTGAATTCCTTATCATAGCGCCACCCAGTAGGGTGTGTTAAGAAAATGGGAATGCCTTTATCAAATACTATGATCCGGCCCTGAACCATCTCCCCCTTATTGAGCTGGGCAATATAACGTTTAATCTTTTCATCAGAAACAAGATTGAATATACCTTTGTTGAACGTGACTACAGCCTTGGCATCTGTCTTATTCAACTCACTTGTGAATTCATCCCTTGCGTTCGGTTTAATGATTTGGTCGAATACCCCTTTTCCGAAGATTCTGCGAATGTCATCAGGCAAACGTGTTGGAAAAACATAGTAGCAATAGAAATACAGCTCGAATGGACCGGGGTATTTGACCTGAAGGAACATGTCTCGAAGATCTTCCGGATTGCGTTTTGCTTCTGGGATTGAAAACCATCCAGCATTTCTCATGGTGGGCCAGAAAAGGTTTTCGCGGTTTTTAATGTTCGCCGATAGAAACATGCCCTGTTTAATGGAGTGAGGATGAGGATTAGAGAACAGGAGCATAACAGGCGGTCTTTTGCTGCGGTTAACTGGGGCAAGTCGCTCGGAAGTAAATGTCACTCGCTTTTCAACGTCATCGAAAGATATCAAGTTTGAGTCTTCAAGATATTTCCCCAAAATCTTGGTCGCACGGTTCTTGATGTTTTCGTACTCTTGGCCCAAATGATAGGATGTCTGGAAATTTATGCCCGACAAAGGATCTCCTTAAAAGCTTCAGTTCCATCCATGCTCAAGGATTGTTTGTAAAAACACATAACAATTACTAGGCGGAAACTCTCCGCCTAACTCCCCTGTGGGATTGCATCATACGGAAAGATTCCGTATGATCCCACTGCGGAAGCGCCTCGTGGGAACCTCCCCAGGCTGTACCGTTGTTTCACATAGTATACATCAAGTCCCAGTCCACGTCAAGCCCTCAGAAAGGAACGGGAATAATGCAACGACGGCCCAGGAAACTCCTCGACCAAGTCCGAGAGGCCATCCGGCTCAGACACTACTCCATTCGCACCGAAGAGACCTACGTCTCTCTGGAACGAAAGTATCCTAATGCCGATCGGGAATGGATCTGGCAGTACGTGTTCCCTGCCTCCAAACCGTCCCAAGACCCGCGCACGGGCGTTGTCCGCCGCCGTCATGTGAGCGAGAGCGGCTTGCAAGAGGCCGTCAAGAAAGTAGCGCCTTCTTAGGCGATAGGCCCTAGATGGCGATTGGCTGTAGGGTGAACACGCGAGCCTTCTTCGAAGCAGCTTTCAGATCACCACGACGAAGTGCTTCACGAACATCATCGAGCTTGTACGCATCTTGAAGAGACAAATATGGAGCTCATTCGTCTACGGCATCCATCAACTCCACATCCACCTCAGCCACGTATTCACCCTCGTGAATATATTTGATTTGTTTACGTTTTTTCATCGTTTACGCTCCGTAAAGGTGGTATTCCAACGATCTGGGTCCGGTCTGTAGGCGGTAACCAACACTGCTGGGCTGTCGTAACCTCTCGGTATGCCCCAAACCACGTGAACAGGTTGATCCTTTCTGTCGGTTTGCAGCACCAGAATGGAGGCAACCCAGAGTGATACTCAACTGTTTCTCCGACCTTTCTCAGGCACTATTTTCGCCTAAGGTATAGCGTCAACTGCGTGCGGAGCGTAGCGAAGCGCGCCGGCTGCGCGCATTGTTGGGCGGCGTTCTTGTGTCAAGCCGCGACTGTCTCAAAAGCAACCTGAAATTTCCCAGACTTGGCAACCGAAAAATTCAGTTTTTCAAAACCGATAACACGTCCCGACTTATCTTTCATCAGAACCACCTCGTCGCCAGTCTCCTCACAGACATACTCATCCTGGGGGTCTCCAAACCAAACTGTAAGCGTATTACCCTCTTGATCGTAGAATACTTTTACTTGGGCCATACGTGCTCTCCTTCCTTTATAGCGTTGGTCGGGTAGGCCGTAATCAGAAAGCCTTCGCCATCAAGGCGTCTTGCAACCGCACAGAACCATCGCTCTTTGCGTTGCGGCTTGTAAAACAAATACACGGCCGGGTCGCTACGACTCACCCGAATCTCGCTTGGGTTCGCCAAGGTCTCTTTCACATCAGACTGATGCCCTGACATCACTGGATGTTTGATGGTGACAATCAATTCCCAATAGGAACGAGTTACGCGCACAGTAAACTCAAGAGGTGTCAGGACTTCAAAAACTAAATCCTCTGTAGGGGCATTCTTGCTCATAATCTTATTACAGTACAGATTGATTTGAAACCAAGATGATTTGAATAAAAGCACTACCTGTCGATGACGCAACTACTAAGACCATGCCATTATCTTGCTCATTGTGCTGCTTGTCGTTACTGTGAAGCAAGCCGCCTAACGGACCGGAGCTGAGCCGCCAGGCGGCTTCCGCAGTGAGACCAAACGTGAACCGAAACGCCCCACAGGCGACGCAAACCTCAAGAGGATGCTCTCTAGCCTGGTCGGCTCCAGCGACTTGTTGGGCAGCCAACTGCTCATAAAAGGTCAAAAGGTGTAACGATGCCTACAAGTCGTTCAACCTGTTCTCTTTCAATAACAAGCACTGGCTTGCCTTTAGACTTCTCCAATACCTCATTGATAGGGGAATCAGCGACGCAGGTGCTCACCTGCTCCAGAATCAAGCCTTCATCTACTGCATCTTCAAGTGTCTTTGCCAATCTGGCCTTTCTATCACCTTTACGCAAATATTGGGCAACATGGTAGTCGGATATAAGTAGCCAGTGCCGTGAACTCCATACAGGTAGATACGTGAATGAGTTTACCAGCATCTCTTGGCGAATGAAGCTCAGGGGTTGCCAGAGCGACGCACAAACGGGCTCACGCACCATGTAATCGCCAGCTGTATTTTGATTGCTCATCAGAGCATCCTCCAATACAAGCGCTAGTTGAATTGCATTGTCGGTTAGGTGACGAGCGAACGCCCCCTGGTGTAAAGCATCATTGCGGGCTTCTCTCACCAACTCGTACAACTGTGAGAATGGTACGTGCCATGACTGGCAATGTGTTGGAATATGATCTGCCAGAGGAGAGTTGAGCGCCGCTCCTCGAATTTCATTTGCATAACTACCGAGTGTTCCAATACTCCTCGTAAGGTAGGCTCCAAACCTTTCGAGCACAAACAAGATTTCTTGGAATCCCTCGGCATCTTGCAGTGCTGTAGCTCGTGCTTCTCTGAATTGATCACGGAAGTACATTGCCGTTTCGAGATTCAAGTTCATGTCCCTTGCTTTCGAATCCTAAAATGCAACGATATGGACTAGCCGCCCAACGATCAGTATCAGCCGCACGAAACAGAAAGGAGGTAACCCCCGAAACAACTAAAAACTTTGGTAGCAAAAGCAATGTTGATAAAAAACGCCGCTGTTTCGTGTCGGCTGGATACTTTTGTTAGAAACATTCATTTAAAATATTTCAATACGTTACGTTTTTTGTTTTTTATTGTGATTTTAGCTATTATGTTCGATCTGTTTTTTCCTTTATTCAAGGTTTTTAGAATAGCTAACGCATGATTCTTGCGTTTAAAAATAGTTGCTGAATCGATTTCGCTACACCATGTTTCATCGGAAACATTGAAATAATGTTGCCATTTCGTTTTGGAAGAAAAATTAGAAACTATAATATATCTTATTGGATCTTGGGAATCTTTTACTCTTATATCTAATTCCTTCTTAACTTTTTTTATTTCCGATTCAAAAAAACCATGAAATGTCATATCAAATAGACAGTGAGAAATAATTTCTTCTTTTGTATAATTGTTTAATATACTCTCTGACAATGAAGAGCCAAGCCATTGTGACCAGGGAGTAAGACTTAATGAAAATTTCTCCAATTTCCCATCTTCTCTTCTTGTTCCATCAACTCCATATATATCATGGAATGGCTCATCTCCTTTTAAGATGGGTTCCCCTTTGTCGCAAAATAATTCCATTGTGGAAATTGTTGGGGATTTGGCTCGCAATTTTTTATATACAATTTCATATCCAGTAATTGCCTTTTTCTGGCTTGGATAATTGTGCAGGAAGACTTTACGTACTGCTTCCCAATTTGAGGTTATAATGATTTCTTTTAATTTCATCTTTCTAACTCTTGATTATACAGAAAATCTCGCACAACAATTCCGCATATTCCAGTAGCATTTGTGGTTTCAGAACCATCTGGTATCTTGTCTATATTATAGAGTACCCCCTCAAGAAGTCAACCAGAGACGGAAAAACAACTGACTTAGAGATCAGAGCTCTCTAACTCCCCTGGCTCATTGATCCGGGACATCCTTCCCAGGAATTCGCCCAGGTCCCGGGATTCTTCTCGAATCTCCTTGACTCTCTCGGCCAAAGGGTTTATGATCACCGGGGTTGAAATATACGGAGCCCGACGGGCAAAGAAGGCTTGATTTAACTTCCGGACGTAAAAGCCCTTTTCAACAAGATCAATGCGGCTGGCTTCCATAAACTCCTCGGCCTCATCAATCTTGCCCCGTGAAAGATATTCCTCAACCACCTCCATGATTTGTCTCAGTTCGCTATGGAATTTGTCTCGCCTTTCATTTCGGGCTCTGATCTCTTGCTCATCTATAATGTGGCCGTAATATTTCTTGATAACCATATCTGATATTTCTTCGGCAACAATGCAGGCAATCGACTCATTGACCGTTCTTAAGTCAAAATTGTAGAAATCAAAGGCCAGGGCACGGCCAAGGGGCACAAAAAACAGAAAATGGTGGGTCCACTCGTCGGCAATCGTTCTTATTGCAACCCTGAGGTCTCGGTCGTCGGCTATCATGATAGGAAAGGTTGATAAGCCGCTGAGCCGGTCGGAGACCAGGGAAGAAACATTGAATCTGTCGTCGATCTGATCTTCTAACTCTGCAGCAATCTGCCAGTTAATCTCCGGCTTAAGTGGAATCTGAGCTACGGGTATTATCCTGTCTCTCGGTGAAACCACCATCAGATAGGGTGCTGGATCGATCTCCACGTTGACCGGTGGGAAGAATAGCTTAAGAGGAAGTGTGCTAAACCAGGGATGATGGATTCCCTGCGCTCTCAAGGCTGCCCTCACCTGCTCCTGCAGAATTTTCTCGACTTTGTTCTCAAGTTCGGCCTTTCTTTCTTGAATTTTCGATAGCTCTCGTTGAAGAATCCCCTCTCTTGCCTGATTCTCTTCCCGCTCGATTTTCCGCCGGAGCTCTCTTGCTTGTTCTACCAGGACAAAATATTCCTCAACTTTTGCTACTCTTTCCGACTGGCCTAAATCCCCGAGGGGATCTCTGAGGACAAAGGATGGCCTGAGGTGGTCAATCAAGGCAATAACCACCCACCGCGCCAAACTGAATCTGTAAGGGCTCAGTTGATGACTCACTTGATTCCTGAGCACGCTGTGTGGATCGCCGGGAGCTACACATCCTGCCAACGAAACACTTATCAGAAAAGCAAGCAAGATCAATCCCCCATAGCGCATCAAGGGTCTCATGATCCTCATACGGGTTATTATAGCATGCTGCTATCTCCCCTTGCCATTCGAGGCACGAAAGTCTATAATCACATATGGAAAAGCAGTAACTGCTCAGGTTCAAAGTTCCGGGGTTCCGAATTAGCGTGCAGCGCATAGCGTGTAGCGCATAGGAGAGCGGTGGCCTACACGCTATGTAACTACCCCCTACACGCTAACCAGCAGGCAACCGTGAACCCCTGGGCCTGCGGCCGGGGGGCAGGCCTGACAACCGGCGTAGCTACGAAAAGCACGGAAAACAAAGGTAAGGGGATGATAAATGCAGGGAGACACACCGACATACGATGACGCACTGTCACTTTTCAAGGAGTTTAACAAGAGCGAGAGCCTGTTGAAGCACGCTTATTCGGTCGAGGGGGTGATGCGCTACATGGCGCGCAAGATGGGTGAGGATGAGCAGAAGTGGGGCATTGTCGGGCTGCTGCACGACCTGGACTACGAGCGTTTTCCAGAGGAGCACTGTAAGAAGTCACAGGAGCTGCTGCAGGAGCGAGGTT
>JALPYG010000021.1 GCA_023271215.1 Dehalococcoidia bacterium | reverse complement strand
AGGATGCAATACGCTCAGCCGACAAGACCACTGAGAAGTTCCGGTCGATATAGGAAGGTTGAGAAGAACCCGCGTTGAGCATTGCGTACATGTTCTCGGTGCGATCTACTCCAGGAGCTTGAAGGCCATAACGTCCACCAATCCCAAATCGGTCAATCTTAGCTCGGGGATCACTGGGAGCGCCAGGAAGGATAGGGTAGCGAATGGCGCTGCTGGTATGCATCCTAGACTTGCAGCGATGGTTTTGAGTTCCTCCAGCTTCTGCACCACCGTTCCCAGCGGTTCCTCGGAAAGCAGGCCGGCGATGGGCAAAGCCAGCGAGCCCAATATCTGACCCTCGCAGGCGACAGAGAGCCCGCCCTGAAGCCGCTCAAGTTCCCTGATCGCGGCGAGTATATCCCCATCATTCGTTCCCACAGCGATGATGTTGTGAGAATCGTGGGCAACCGAGGAGGCCAGTGCCCCCTTCTTGAGGCCGAAGCCCCGGACGAGTCCCCGGCCAACATTCCCCGTTGCCCTGTGTCTCTCCACCACCACCAGCTTGAGGATGTCCCTCAGGATATCCGGCTGAACGAACCCGTCTTCGATCCTGACCGCTTCCTCCCTTTTTCGGGTGATTATCTGGTCGGGCACAATCTCGATCACCGGCGCGGTTTTCCCCTTTGCCGCCAGCCTCAGCGAGCCTACCTCGAAGGGTTTGATATTGACCGTGTGGCAAAGTGCGCCACCGGTCACTGCGGGGGTGGGAATGACGAGCTTGCCATCTTCGGCGACGAGCTTGCCGTCATAGAAAACCATACTGGCCTCCAGGCTTCGGAGGTCGTTGAGCACCACCAGGTTTGCCCGATAGCCAGGAGCTAGCGCCCCCAATCTGCTCAGCCGGAAGTATTCCGCAGTATTGATGGTGGCCATCTGGATGGCCCGGACAGGGTCGAGTCCCCTGTCTATCGCCTTTCTCACCACGGCATCGACGTCGCCATCGCGCAGGAGATCGGCGCAACTGCGGTCGTCGACCACAAAGAAACATCGCTTGAAGGTCTGGTCGGTAACCAGCGGGAGCAGGGCATCGAGACTCTTCTCCGAGGAGCCCTCACGAATCATGAGGTGCATTCCCCCATTTAGCTTCTCCCTGGCCTCATCGATGGTGGTGCACTCGTGGTCGGAGTGGATACCAGCGCTGAGGTAGGCATTCAGAGCGCCTCCGGTGAGACCGGGGGCATGGCCATCGATAACCCTGCCCCGGAAAAGCTGGAGCTTGGCCCAGACACCAGGATCGCCACCGATCACGCCGGGGAAATTCATCATCTCGCCGAGCCCAATCATGTTCTTGAGATCCGTGATTTCCTTCAGCTCTTCAGCGTCGAGCCGGGCGCCGGCGGTCTCCAACTGAGTGGCCGGCACGCAGGAGGGGGCCATCCCGAAGATGTCCATCGGAAGAGGCTCGGCGCACTTCAGCATGTACTTGATCCCGGCCAGCCCGCAGACGTTGGCGATCTCGTGGAAGTCGGTGACCACAGACAGAACCCCCCGGGGAACAACCATCCGGGCATATTCAGCCGGACTCAGAAGGGAACTCTCCAGATGGATATGCCCATCGATAAGTCCCGGTATCAAGTATTTCCCCCTGAGGTCTATGATCTCCTTGCCCTGCCCGTAATCGCCTAGGCCGGCAACCAGACCCTGGCATACGGCCACGTTGGCCTTCTCAATCTCGGCGGTGAAGGTGTTCACTACCCTGGCGTTCACCAGGAGCAGATCAGCGGGGGTGTCGCCCCGGGCGGCCGCGAGCAGACGCTGGATGTCCATCTCTATTCCTCCTCCAGATAGCATATGTCGGGCAGATAGCGGTACTTCTCGTCGAAGTCGAGTCCATAGCCAACGACGAACCTATCGGGGATGGTAAATCCAGGGTAATCAATATGAACGGGGGTTTTTCTTCTTGATGGCTTATCCAGCAGTGCGCACAGTCTGATAGAAGCCGGCTTCTCCTGGCGCAGCCGGTCGAGGAAAGAACTCAAGGAAAGGCCGGTATCCACGATGTCCTCAACCACCAGGACGTCTCGATCTGTTATCGGTGTTTTGAGGTCGCACGTGATCTCAATTTTGCCTGAGCTTTCCTTCCCCGATCCGTAGCTGGACATCCGGATGAAATCAATCTCCAGAGGCATGTCCAGCAGACGTATTAAATCAGAGAGGAACACAAAACTGCCCTTGAGAATCCCGATGAGAAGGGGATTCTTGTTGACATAATCTTGTCTGATTCGCTCAGCAAGTTCGGCAACCTTTTGCCTTATCTGCTCCCTGGTGATGAAGACCCTCGGATTTTCCACTGTCCTCCCGATTTTAACCACCGAAACACTGAGACACAGAGAGGTTCTTTATGTCATTCCTGCGAAGGCAGGAATCTATCTACCCCAGCAAATCGAAATATAAGTCCTTCCAACTCGGATTCTCCTTTTCAATCAGCTTAATCTTCCATTGCCTCTTCCACTTTTTCATCTGTTTTTCTCGGATTATTGCTGCTTGGATATCCCCGCATGATTCGTAATATACCAGGTTATGAACATTGTACTTTTTCGTAAATCCTTCAAGGAGGTTCTCTTTGTGCTGATAGACTCGCCGCAGCAAATCATCTGTGACACCAATGTAGAGAGTGCAGTTTTTGCCACTTGCCAATATGTAGACAAAGTACTCAGGCATCAGTCATTCTGTGTTTGCCCTAGAATTTAGTTCTTTTCCGTGGATTCCTGCCCCCTGCCTGCGCAGAGGCAGGCTTCGTAGGAATGACATCTCCTGTGTGGATTCCTGCTTTCGCAGGAATGACATCTTTTGTTATGCTTCTGGCTCGTCCAGGTTAGGAAGCAGGTATTATGTCCCCGGGATTACGCTCAGAAAGAACGGCGCTCACGTCTGGCGATGACCTTCAAATTGACGAAGAAGAGCGCTATGCTCACGGCAGTGAGGATGGCCATATAGCCGGCGATATCCACAAGGGAAGCTCCGTGCACTGCCACTCTCTCCGTCGCCCGCATGATAAAGTAGGTGGGTATGAACTTAACCCAACCAGCTTCCACTCCGGGGATAAGATAGAGTATAGCCGGCAGCATCAAAGGAACCATAAACAGCCTCGTGGTGATCATAAATTGCATCATCGTCTTGCCGAAGTGAGAGATTAGCAGCCCAAACGGTAACGTAAATAGGCTCCCAAATAGTGTGATAACCAACAACGGGAATATGTTGTCCAACCCGACATTGAGCAATATGAGCAGGACGACTGAGACCACGCTGAGGAGCAAGCCCACCAGCATTTTAGCGGAGATAAGTTCCCACAGCGAAATCGGGGTCAGACGCAACGCAGGCCAGGTATTGTTCTCCTTCTCGTGGATAAACAGGCCGGCCAGCAGCATCACCCCGATGAATATCAGGTTGAAGGTCACCCACATAGGAAGCATGAAAGGTCCCAATGTGGCAAAGTCTGCGCCTATCCAATGAATTATCAGGCGTGCCACCGCTGCAGCAATGGGTGACCACAACAGTATGAGGACAAATATGCCCTCGCGACTGGATACCTTGAGGTCTTTACCGAAGATCACCAGAAATCTGCTCATCGTCAAGACTCCTTCCGGCAAGTTTAATGAAAACGTGCCCCAGCGTTGCTTCCTGAGAGTGAATCGTTACCAACTCTTGTTGCCTGATCCACTGGGCGATCTGGTCGGCGGTTTGAGGCTCATGGAGTGGCAGCGAGACCTTCCTGACATCATCTCCGTCCTTCAATCCCACTTCCACAAACGGTTTACCATGCTGTTGTTTTAGTGCCTCCGGCGTATCGTTAGCCACGATTTGTCCGTCATTCAGAAAGATCACCCGGTCGCAGAGCTCGTCAATTTCCCACATGTCGTGAGAGGTGATAAAGATAGTCGTTCCCCGGTTTTGTTCCTGGCGCAGTAGTTGATGGATCAATGATCGGCCCACGGGATCCAGCCCTACTGTTGGCTCGTCAAGGATAAGTAACTCTGGATGATTGACCAGTGCTCGCGCGAATACCAGTCGCTGCTGCATCCCCTTGGAATAGGATGAGACGCGATCCTTGCCCCGCCCGTCCAGGTCAACGTGCTTTAATAGTTCGGGGATATGCGTTGTGCCTAACCCATTGAGGCGGGCAAAGATGGCCAGATTTTCGAACCCGGAGAATTTTGGATAGAGGTTCGGCGATTCAAAGGATACGCCAATACGGCCCAGAGCCTGGCGGCAGTCTTTTTTCATGTCAACACCAAATACCCTGATATCGCCTGAAGCCGCAATTAACTGTCCGGTAATCAGCTTTGCCGTCGTGGTCTTGCCCGCTCCGTTGGGACCCAGAAATCCGAGCATTTCACCTCGCTCAACGGCGAAACTGATCCCCTTAATGACCTCCATCTCACCGTAACTGAACGAGAGGTCATTTACTTCAATAACCGGTTGCTCTGATCCCACAAAAGCACCTCCTCAATCGCCGAAGGATATACCGATCTCTCGGGCGGTCATCACTCTGTCGCTGTCGAGGGGCACCATTTTCTTCGATTTCAGCACCTCGGCTAGCGGCACCGAAATGATGTTTGACCCGGAAAGGGCTACCATATGATCGAACAACTCCGCTTCAACCATACGAACGGCCGCAGCTCCAAAACGGAGAGCCAGTAAGCGATCGAAGGTGGTTGGGGAGCCACCCCTTTGCAGGTGCCCCAGTACCAGTGATCTGGTATCTTTACCAGTCAACCGTTGAATCTCATTGGCAACCCACTCGCCGATACCACCCAGCAGAACATCCTGTCTTCCCACCTCTTCTCGTCCTTTGTGGATCACCTCTCCATCTTTACTGTGGGCACCCTCGGCTACTACAACAATAGCATAATGTTTATCGCTCAGCTCGTTATCGCTGATCTTTGCACAAACCTTGGTCATATCAAACGGAATTTCCGGAATAAGAATCACATCAGCGCCGCCGGAGACCCCGGAATTCACAGCGATCCAACCACTATTTCGGCCCATCACTTCGACCACCATCACCCGCTCGTGGGATTTAGCCGTGGAATGCAGTTTATCCAGCGCCTCGGTGGCCGTTGACACGGCGGTATCAAATCCAAAGGTGAGTTGAGTGGCTTGCAGGTCATTATCAATGGTTTTGGGAACACCAATCACGGGCATACCCTTTTCCACGGCAAAGCGATGAGCAAGCTCCAAACTGCCGTCTCCCCCAACAGCAATATGACAGGCAAAACCCATACTCAGAAAATTCTTCATAATCCGGTCAGAAACATCGTGGATCTGATATTCGCCGGCCAGGTTTTCTATCGGCAACTCAAAAGGATTGCCTTTATTGGTGGTTCCTATGATAGTTCCACCCAGGGACACTATATCCTGCACCGTTTCCGGCGAGAGACGGACAAGCTCATTCCGATCGAGGAGCCCCCGGTAACCGAACCGGCTGCCGTATACCTCCCAACCGTGAAGATACGAGGTTTTTACCACAGCATAGATTACCGCATTTAACCCGGGAGCATCGCCCCCGCCAGTGGAAATAACTATTTTCTTCATCTCAAACTCATCCTCCGGGGCAGTTGATTTCTCAGCTCATCTGAGGAGAGTCTATAACGCTGCCTCTCCTTTGTCAAGCAGCCGATCCGATCTCTTTGAAAAGGGTTCCAGTTCGTGCTATCATTGATCTGAGATGAGCAGCCTGGACAGTGGAGAACTCCTTGCAAGATACGACCGGGAACGGATGATCGCCGTCCTCGACCGCTTTCCTGACCAGTGCCGGGACGCAATCGAGATCGGGAAACGATTTGAGCGCCCGGCGACAGAGAAGCTCGACAAGATCATCGTCTGCGGGATGGGTGGCTCGGCAATGGCTGGAGATATGGCGCGGCGTTTTTCGCGGATTCCCGTCTTTGTCAACCGAAGTTACTCCCTGCCTGGATTTGCCGACAAGCACACTTTGCTGGTGACGATCAGCTACTCCGGGAATACGGCGGAGACCCTCTCGGCTCTCGATCAGGGGATCGAGAGGGCTATCCCGGTACTCTGCATCTCAAGCGGGGGAAGAATGGAGGAAATTGCCAGAACTCGTCAAATCCCGTTTTTGAAGATTCCCTCAGGTTACCAGCCCCGGGCGGCAATGGGGTACCTCGCCATCCCATTGCTTGAGGTGATGTCCATAATCGGAGCCCTGAAGGGAACAATTCCCTGGGAAGGCGTGCTGCAAGGGCTTCGGGCGATAGAGACTCAATGCACCTGCGACGTTCCAACCACAGAGAATCCGGGGAAGAAGCTGGCTTGCACCCTGTTCGGCAACGTTCCTCTAGTCTACGGGACCACGGACAACACCGATCTAGTTGCGATGCGATGGAAGACCCAGATAAACGAGAACGCCAAGCAAGCGGCATTCTGGAACGCCATCCCGGAGTTGAACCATAACGAGATACTCGCTCTAGTCAAGGCGGAGCTACTGACAAACCAGTTCGTTGTCCTCCTTCGGAACGATTACGACCTGCCTGGAAACCTTGACCGCATCAGGATCATGAAGGGTCTGTTCGGCAAGAAACTCCGCTTCACCGAGGTTGTGGCGGCTGGTGCGAGCGAGATCGCCCAGGTCTTCTCTCAGATTTACCTCGGTGACTACGTAAGCTTCTATCTCGCCCTCTTAAACGGGGTCGATCCGACCCCCGTTTCTTTGATCGAGGAGTTGAAAAAAGAGCTGAAGCCCGGAGAAATGGCGGAGGGAGGAGAGAAAGATGCCTTTTAAAGGTGGAGAAGAGCTCAAGAGAGTCTACCAGAGAGCCAAGAAAGACGGTTATGCCTTCGTCGCCAGTAATATCGCCGAGCCGAACACCCTGATCGGCTTACTGGAAGGCTCCCAGGAGAAGAGAGCCGATCTGGTCCTGCAGATCAGTTTCTCCGCGGCCAAGTTCGCCGGCGGCGGCCAGGCAATCCCCGGCCTGCGAACCATTTCCTATTACATCAAGGAGTTGGCCATGAATCATCGGATCGGGGTCTTTCTCAACCTCGATCACATGACCAAAGCCCATATGGATTTCGTCGAGGCCGCAATCGAGGAGGAGATCGCCTCCTCGATCATGATCGATGCTTCAAAGGAGCCCTTCGAGGAGAACGTGCGGATCAGCCGCGAGGTAGTTGAACTGGCCCACCCTAGAGGCATCCTGGTCGAAGCGGAGTTGGGAATGATCAAAGGTGTCGAAGACGAGATCGTGAGCGAAGAGGCCTTCTACACCGCGCCCGATGAAGCGGTGGAGTTTGTCCGCAGGACGGGGGCAGATCTCCTGGCCATCTCCATCGGGACGCAACACGGTGTCTCCCGGGGGAAGGATATCAAGCTGCGGTTGGACATCGCCGCACAGGTGAACCGGGCATTGCAGGAGCAGGGCCTGGAGATTCCCTTAGTGCTGCACGGCACTTCAGGGCTGCTGCCGGAGCAGGTTCGCCGCGTGATCGGATATGGGGTCTGCAAGCTGAACAAGGATACCCATTATCAATATGAGTATGCCCGCACGGCCCATGATTTCTATCGGGATCACTCTCAGGAGATCGTCCCCCCGGAAGGCACCGAGATAAGCACAGATGATATCTTCGGCATCGAGGGTTGGTCCCCGGTGAAGAAGGCCTTCGATCCCAGGATTGTCTCGCAGAAAATCAGGGAACGGATCAAGGCCACGGTGATCGAGCTGATCGAGCAGGCGGGAAGTGGCGACAAGAGTCTCTTTATCTGACTCAGAGCCTCTTTCTGATATTGCCTCTCTTGAGGCTCAAGGAATTTAGATCATATGCGCTAATCAGCCCCTCATCGGCAAAACTAAAATACTTATTGTCACCTATGATAATGTGATCCAGGACTTTGATCTGCATCAGGTTGGCGGCAGAAACCAGGTCTTTTGTTATATCCCTATCGCTCTGAGAAGGTTCTGGACTTCCGGAGGGATGGTTGTGAACAAAGATGAGACTGATAGCATTGTTCTTGATGGCACTTTTTATCACTTCACGAGGATAAATCGCCGATGTGTTTAGGGTGCCTTCAAATAAGTCCTCAATCTCTATAATCTGATTCTTGCTATCCAGGAAAATCACCTTAAAGACTTCCTTTTTCAGGTCACGCATGGAGTGGTAAAGATAATCAAATATCTCTCTTGAGGATTTGCAGATGGGTTTTTCAAGAATCCTCTCTTTGAGAAACTCTCGGGCTACCTCCTGAACAAGTCTTATGCCAAAGGCATTATGAGGCCCAATTCCCTTGATCTCTCGAAGTTCCTTCTCCGGTGCTTCCAGGACACCCCGGAGAGTCTTGAATCTTCTGATGGCCTCTTTTGCCTGTTGCTTGCAGTCCTTGCGAGGGGTTCCCAGGGCGAGCAGTAATTCGACTATCTCATAATCATGAAATCCCGAAACGCCGCATCTTATGAATTTCTCGCGCAGCCTCTTCCGGTGGCCTTCCATTTTGTCCCCCGGTTCTTGCATTATAACCGTGCCTGTCGAAAGAATCTCAGGAATAGGCGGTTACCCTGTATGTAACTGTTCAGCCACTCTACGTCACCCTGACCCTGAACGAAGTGAAGGGTCTCAGAGATTCTTCGCGGAGTTTACCCTGAGCGAGATTCTTCGGTCGCTTTGCTTCCTCAAAATGACAGAAGCGAAGGGCTCAGAATGACAGTAAGGTGAACGGTTACCTTGTATTTACTGATTTCTGTCCGCGGGCTTATCAAGCAAGGCGATGGAAGCTACAGCATCCCCACGACCGAGTCTTATCGTCCGCACCCCCTGGGTATCCCTGCCCAATCGCGATATTCCCTTCAGCGGCATGCGAATGATAGTCCCATTTCGGGTGGTCACCATCAGTTGTTGAGAGAGGTCAACTATGGCAGCATCCGCTACCGGCCCGGTCTTTTCATTCACGTGATGCGCCCGGATTCCCCCTCCACCGCGCAGTTGCTGTCGATATTCGTCGACCGGGGTACGCTTGCCATATCCGTTGGCAGTGACGGTAAGCAGAAATGCCTTCGGACGGATTACGTCCATCGCTATAACGTTATCCCCTTCCTTCAGACTTATACCCCGTACCCCGCCGCTTGCCCGCGACGCGGTGCGCAGCTTGCTCACGGCGAACCTGATCGACTGTCCATTCTCAGTGACCACGATGGCCTCGTCCCCGGCGGTGGTTGCCTTCACCGAGACGAGTTCATCCCCCTTCTCGATGTCCATGGCGATGATGCCGGTGCTGCGCACCGATGCGAATCCGCCAAGCTCCGATTTCTTCACCTCCCCCTTTCTGCTGGCCATCAAAATAAAGCCACCCGGAGGGAAATCGGAGGTAGACATTACTGTGGTGACTCGCTCATTGGTCTCGATTGGTATGAGATTGATTACCGGAATACCCTTGGCCTGGCGGGTGCTCTCCTGCGGAATCTGATGACACTTCAACTGGAAGACCCGTCCACGATTGGTGAAGATCAGCAAATCGTCATGCGTGTCGGTGACAAGCAAGAGTCGAACATCATCAGCCTCCTTGACCTTCATCCCGGTAACCCCTTTGCCACCACGGCGCTGGGTGCGGTAGGTTTTACTCGCCAGCCGCTTTATGTACCCTCGACTGCTAAGAGTAACCACAACCTGTTGGTTCGGTATCAGGTCCTCGGCACTGAAATCTCCCACCCCGTCTTCACATATCTGGGTGCGGCGCTCATCGCCGTACTTCGACTTGAGCTTCGCCACCTCCTCTTTGATGAGGAAATCGATCTTCTTCGGATTCGCCAGGAGGTCTTCTAAATAGGCTATTGACTGTAGCAAGGCAGCGTACTCGTCGTTGATCTTCTTACGCTCCAGTGCCGCCAGGCGCCGTAGTTGCATTTCCAGAATTGCCTGAGCCTGCAACTGGGTCAGATTAAATTCCCCCACGAGGTTCTTTCGGGCCACATCCGCGCTTGACGACTTCCGAATACAGGCAATAACCTCATCGAGGCGATCCAGTGCGATTTTCAATCCCTCGAGAATGTGGGCTCTTTCCTGTGCCTTCTTCAGGTCGAAGCGAGAGCGGCGGGTGACGATCTGGCGTCGGAACTCGATGAATTGCAGCAGGGCCGTCTTTAGATTGATGACTCTTGGCTGCCCATCGACAAGGGCAAGCATATTGACAAAGAAGGTTGACTGCATCGCGGTGTGTTTGTAGAGGTTATTCAATACCTGGGTCGGTTGGCCGTCCCTCCTGAGCTCAACGACGACCCGTATCCCTTCCCGATCCGATTCGTCGCGCACCTCGCTGATTCCATCGATTTTCTTGTTCCGCATCAGCTCAGATATTCTTGCCACCAACGCCGCTTTGTTTGTCTGGTAGGTAAGCTCGGTGATTATTATCTGGTAGCGCCCCTTACCCACCTCCTCAATATGGCTCTTCGCTCTGAGGACAACCTTTCCCCGCCCGGTGGCATAGGCATTCTCGATGCCTTCACGCCCCAGGATGAGTCCGCCGGTAGGAAAATCCGGTCCCGGAACGAGTTCTATAAGGTCACTGACGGTAATGTCGGGATTGTCGATAAGATTGGTGATGCCGTCGCATATCTCTCCCAGATTGTGTGGCGGGATGTTGGTGGCCATACCGACGGCAATACCCGCTGCACCATTTAACAGCAGGCCGGGCACTTTGGTGGGAAGAACAGTCGGTTCGTGAAGAGAGTCATCGAAGTTAGATGTAAAATCAACGGTATCCCGATCTATCTCGGCCAGCATCTCCCCGGAGATCTCAGCCAGACGAGCCTCGGTGTAGCGCATCGCTGCTGGAGGGTCATTGTCCATACTCCCGAAATTCCCCTGTCCGTCGACGAGCCGGTACCTCATGGAGAAGTCCTGGGCCATGCGCACCATCGCATCGTATATGGGAGCGTCGCCGTGAGGGTGGTACTTACCCATGACCTCACCGACGATGCGGGCGCTTTTTTTGTAAGGAGTGTTGTGAGCAACGCCCAGCTCGTTCATGCCGTAGAGAATCCTTCTCTGCACCGGCTTCATCCCGTCGCGGACATCGGGGAGAGCGCGGGAGACGATCACGCTCATGGCATAATCGAGATATGCGCTCTTGACTTCGTCCTCGATGCTAACTCGCCTGACTGTCCCGATCTCCATTGTTTGCGTCCACCTCTCTCAACTTGTGTGCCAGCCCCGGAACCCTGTCCGGGGCAAGCGTTCACCGCGGTCAATACTCACATAAGGATTGTATCTAATACTGAGCGAAAGGTCAAGGAGGGCCCCCCTCACGAACTGGACATAACAACGCTAGCGAGCACCGGAACATCCGACATAACTTGGCAAATGGCTGCCAATATGATAGAATATGCTCACAAGATAAGTGTTCACCGCAGAGCACGCAAAGAACGCAGAGAGGGCAAGCTGGTTTTGGTCTCGTTCAAATTCCGATTCATCTCAGCGGTCTCTGTGCTCTCCGTGGTGAACGGGTACCTCGCAAGAGCCACAGTAGGTCAACCTGCCTCAGTCTGGGTGCAGGTGAGTTCCGAGGAGGTGAACATGAACTGGCTGGATATCGTTATCGTCGTTGTCCTGGGCATATTGACTGTTCTCGGCATGAAGCGTGGCCTGATCAAATCCCTCGTTCCCCTGGTGGGGGTGGTCCTGGGAATAGTCCTGGCAGGTAGATTGCACCACTCTCTGGCGGAGAGGCTGGGTTTCATCGAGAGCGAAAGCCTGGCTGGAATCATTGCCTTTGTCCTCATATTGATTGCAGTCTATGTGCTGGTGTCCGTTCTGGGGTCAATGTTGCGCGGCATGCTCCGGATGGTGTTTCTGGGTTGGGTGGACCGCTTGGGCGGAGGCGTCTTCGGGTTTGCCGTGGGCTGGATTATCTGCTCGGTAATCGTAGTGCTTCTCGCTCGGTATGTGGCCTTGCCTGCAGAGATTCCTGAAATGCCGCTGCCGGAATTGGGGGGGTGGATCGAGGATTGGCGTGGACTGGAGGGGATAAGGCTGTCGGTCACGACTGCAATCAGCGAGTCGAAGCTGGCTACCGTCCAGATAGATTCCTTCCCGGTCATTCTCGGGCTTCTCCCTGAAAGATTCGCTGTGGTCCGAGATTTCTTTGGCAAGTAGTGAAGGCGCAGAATCTGCATGATTGGCTGGTAACCGTCTCCCAGGCTATGACCATTCAGCGCGAGTTGGCCGAGCTGGTGTCAGCCAGGGACGAGGTCAGCGATGTCCGATTAGTGGCCGGGGTGGACATTTCAGTCCGGAACACCAGCGGGGTGGCCCGGGGGGCGGTGGTCGTCCTGAACTACCCCGAACTGACATTGAGAGAAAGCCAGATCGCCGAGAAGGCCGTCGAGTTTCCCTATGTGCCGGGGTTGCTTTCCTTTCGGGAATCCCCGGTCATCCTGGCTGCCTGCGAAAAGCTCACCAATATCCCTGACCTGATTCTGGTTGATGGACAGGGAATTGCTCACCCCAGACGCCTGGGGCTGGCATCTCACCTCGGGTTACTCTGGGACAGGCCGACCATCGGCTGCGCCAAGTCGCGTCTGTGTGGGGAACACCGTCCTGTGGAAACCGAGCCGGGGAGGTTCTCTGACCTTCTGGACGGCGAGGAGATCATTGGAGCAGTGCTGCGCACCAGGGCAGACAGCAAGCCACTGTATGTTTCGGTGGGACACAAGATAAGCTTGGAGGCGGCCATCCGGTGGGTCCTTTGTTGTTGCCGTGGTCACCGGCTTCCAGAGCCAACCCGTCTGGCCCACCTGGCTGCCGGAGGGCAGCTCAAGGTAGAGCCAATATCCAGCATGAAAAGGATTTCCGACGATAACCGTTGAGGTCTTCAATTCTGCCACAGAGACACTTAGGCACAGAGACCGTAGAATGGTTGATGGGCGCACGTCAATTTGTATTTTGTTGAAACAAGGAGGAATAAATGGGTACGAAGATAGGAGCAGAGACGACAGTCAAGAAATTCGCTATCCGATTTCTGCGCAACCAGGGAGGACCTGTTGCCCAAGTATTACATCCTCTTGGGGTTGAGAGAGACGACGTTTTCTTGATGAGCGATCGCATCAAAGAGGTTGAATCACGGATTTCAAAGGAAGCCCCAGACGTGAAAGTGGTCGTTACTGGTGGTGGATTTGTGGAAATCCATGCGGACGGACTGGTGTCTCCTGACGAGTGGAGATCCGAGACGGGTTTACTGGAAAGACTACTAGCCTTGGTGAAGGAGCCACTTACACCTTTTATCCAGGCACTAGGATGTGCTCGGCGAGATTATGTGATTGGGATAGATGTACTGATTCATGGTCTCGGAATTGGGCAGTTTGCAGTTGTATTTGTCACAGGGAAAATAGAATCCGTTGTTTGGAAGAGCTATCCTGTAGATAAAGAAGCAGATTTCCTCGCCGGATTTGGTACCTGCAAAGGGCGTCGCTCTCCAAGGTTTGTCACAACTTCATTGGGGAAATCTCTCATTCTGGTTTGTCACGACGCTCAAGTATACAATCACCGGAGCCACGCGCTTGTACATTCAGCTCATGGACCTACGCCCCGTATGCGTGTGATGGATGAGATGAGAGAACAAATGGAGGAGGAAAGGCCTCTTTGGGCATTCAACCCCGTTCACCGGATTGAGAAGGCTGAAAATATGAAGACGTTCTTCACTTCCTACAAGCAGATTGCAACGGATCATAATTGGAAACCGTCTGTGGTTGGCGCATTTGGATACGGCCCATGTGTCTACCACCAGCTTGAATCTTTAGCACAAAAAGCTCAGTATCCGCCAAACACTGCGCGGTGTGCGATTGTAATTGAATAGGCTTGTATTTGAAACTGGCACTGAGATGGTGGACAGTACTCAAATGGATGCACCTAACAATGCGTTCTATGCGTACCAGGAATCGCTGCATGCTCTTCGGGCGGTTGAACGCGAGCGATAGTTTAGTGATTAAGGGAGTATCGCGGAACTAACTGTTCTCCATGCGAACGCAGAGAATGCAGAGTATCACCTTTGGAATCCGCATCCAGGATCATACACTTGGCGCGCCCGTGTGGCTCAATAATTGCTTCCACCCAAATAAATGGATGAGGGATACGGAGAGATAAATGGAAGACATGAAAGTACGAATAGAAGATCTGATGACTCGCATCACCAGAATGAAGGAGCATCTTTGACATCCTACAGAAGGAAAAGGAGCTTGCCCATCTTGAATCCCAATCCAGCAGGCCTGATTTCTGGCAGGACCAGAGAAAAGCCCAGCAAGCCATGCGCCGGCTCTCTCAGATCAAGGGAACCGTCGAAACCTGGAATGAGTTAGAGGCAAAGTGCAGTAATCTTCTCGACATCATTTCCCTGGTAACTGCAGAGGATGATCATTCCCTGGATGGAGAGATCGCTGCCGGGGCGGATGACATTGAGCAGCATCTTGAGGCGCTGGAATTCCAGGAGACCCTCGGCGGCGAATATGACGCCAGGAATGCCATCCTGGCGGTGCACGCCGGCGCTGGTGGCACCGAGTCACAGGACTGGGCCGAGATGCTCCTCAGAATGTACCTCAGGTGGGCCGAAAAGCACCGTCATCAAGCTGAGGTCATCGAGACCTCACCCGGTGATGAAGCGGGGATCAAGAGCGCCATGGTGGAGATCAAGGGCAATCACGTCTACGGATATCTGAAGTCGGAGCGCGGCGTGCATCGTCTGGTTCGCTTGTCCCCTTTCGATGCCGACCATGCTCGTCACACCTCCTTCGCCCTGGTCGAGGTCGTGCCCGAGGTTGAAAGCGACACTGACCTTACCATAAATCCAGACGATTTGAAGATAGATGCCTTCAGATCGAGTAGCCCGGGGGGACAGCATATGCAGAAAACCAGCTCTGCGGTGAGGATCACCCACCTTCCCACCGGGATTGTTGCCACCTGCCAGAGCGAGCGGTCTCAGGCAAGAAACAAGGAAATGGCCATGCGGGTTTTGGGAGCCCGCCTGCTCGAGTTGAACCTGGAGAAAAAGGCCGCGGAGCAAACTAAACTGAAAGGGGAGCATGTAAGTGCCGGTTGGGGAAACCAGATCCGGAGCTATATCTTACACCCCTATAAGATGGTTAAGGATCATCGTAGCGGCTACACCACCAGCGACCCCTTTTCGGTCCTCGATGGCGATCTCGACGAACTGCTGAAAGCCTATTTGAAGTCTAGGTTAGCAACGTAGGGGCAACCCCCCGTGGTTGCCCACATTCAATAGGATAGCGTTCCTTATTGTTATCAATCTTCTTATGATCTATCATCCTTCATCTACCGCCAGGCGTGAATCAGGCGATGTAGGACCGTGATCGTCGTTCCCACGGCCAGAATCCATAGGACGACCAGGAGAGCCACGGGAGATATCCGGCTGAGAAGCAATCCCAGCGCTAACAGGATCACCCTCTCGGGGCGGGCGAAGAGCCCCACCTCAGACCTCAGCCCCAATCCCTCAGCCCTGGCCTTGACGTAGCTCACCATTATCGATCCCACAATGGTGAAGTAGATAAGCAGAATCTCCAGCGTGGCTCCCTGTGCGAGATAGAAGACTAGCAGTCCCAAGAACACGACCGCCTCGGAGAAACGATCGACCGTGGAGTCCAGCAATGTTCCGAATCGGGTGGACTTGCCACTTATCCGGGCCAGAGCCCCGTCGAGCATGTCGAACCAGCCAGCGAAGAGAACCAGGAACCCACCCAGAAAAAGGTAGCCGCCGGCCAACACCCCGGCCACAAGGGCATTTAGAAGGAAACCTGTGATAGTAAGTGCGTTGGGAGAAATCCCGGTCCGGGCAATGAGGCGAACAATGGGCTCAGTGAGGAGCCGACCGAGGCCGGGGCGCAGTTTGGAGATCATCAGCCAGTCATCCTCAACCCATGCTTAACGACGGCGTCGCTCCAGAAGATCTTCGTAGTACGCCATCACCCTACCAGCAACCTTGTCCCAGCTATATCCCTCGGCCTTTAGCTTGCCATGGGCACCAAGCCGCTCGCGCAAGGCCTTGTCTTTGACGAGCAAATCGAGGGCGCCGGCGAGCGTTTTGATGTCCTTTGGATTCACCAGTAGGCCGTCGACATCTCGACTTATCACGCCGGCATATCCGCCGATATTCGAAGCCACGATGGGCTTGGAAGCGGCCATTGCTTCGAGCAGTACAATGCCAAAGCTTTCACTGCCGGTGGCCGGCGCGCAGAATATGTCGGCGGTGTAATAGTAACGAGGCAAATCTTCGGCGGAAACATAGCCAACAAATACCACATCCTTGAGATTGTGTCTCGTTACCAGTAGTTCGTATTTCCAGCGCGACCATCCCGGAGGCCCAACCACAACGAGTCGTGTGTTGGGATTTTCCCTCTTGACATATCGGTAAGCGTCGAGAAGGTACCCAAATCCTTTGCGCTTCTCCAACCGTCCCACGAACAGAATGTTTACCTTACCGTCCTGGAATTCCTCGATGGGTTTCGCCGGAGTGGCAAAGCGTTCCAATTCGATCCCATTGGGAATTATGGTATAGTCCCCGGGGAAATAACGACTGATAAAGTCCAGCGCTTGTTGAGAAACGGCGATTCTGCCATCAAGTTTCGGCACCCATTGGTTGAATACTGGCCGCCAGAGCCAATACCCCCAGCTCCTTGGCCGGGAAGCGTGGAAGGTGCCTATATTCACCGAAGAGGAATAGCGCAAACAGGCGGTGGTCAGCGGGGGAAACAATGGCTCGTGAAGGTGAACGATATCGAATTTCTCCAGCTCTAAAGTCTCACAGATACGATCCGAGAAAAGTAAGTGGGGCGAGACCGGAGATCGAACGATGGAGCCACTTGCGTGAATAGGGACGGGCCGGCCAATGAAGATGATGTTACCGTTCTTAGGAGGTTCTTTGGGTCGGGAGCAAGGGAGAATATACTTCACCTCGTGTCCCATGCCAGTAAGATGCTCCCCCAGGGCAAAGATATGCTGGTTAACCCCACCCGGATGCATATAGTCGTAGGGAGAAACCTGAACGATCTTCATCGAGCCTGCCCCTGTTTTTCTGGGTGCTTAAGAGTTGTTTGCTGTCCCTTTGCGCCGTTTACCAGAGGGAATCTCATCGTTTTCAGGAACAGGCTTATCGGGAGATTGTCCCTCGCCGGCGATGAATTCCTCGGTCATGATTCGGGCCTGATCGTCGGTATATTGTGTGGGAGGGGATTTCATGAAATAGGCCGATGGGCCTATCAGCGTGCCGTTGATGCCCCGGTCGAGGGCCAGCTTGCAGCACCTGATGGCATCGATCACTACGCCGGCGGAGTTGGGGCTGTCCCAAACTTCAAGCTTGGCTTCCAGATTCAAGGGGACGTCGCCGAAGGTGCGCCCTTCCATCCGGATGTAGCACCACTTGCGGTCATCGAGCCAGGGTATATGGTCGCTGGGGCCGATATGTATGTTGCCGGTACCGACGTCGTAATCCAGTTGCGAGGTGACTGAATTGGTCTTGGATATCTTCTTCGACTGCAGCCGCTCCCGTTCCAACATATTGAGGAAGTCGGTATTGCCTCCGAAATTCAACTGGTAGGACCTTTCCAGTTTAACACCTCGATCCCGGAAGAGCCTGGTCAGTACCCGGTGAGTGATGGTAGCCCCTACCTGTGATTTGATGTCGTCGCCGATGACCGGCAGTCCCTTCTCTGCAAACCTTGCCTGCCAGTACTTCTCCCGGGCGATGAACACCGGCACGCAATTAATAAAAGCACAGCCGGCAGCAAGAATCTGTTCTACATACCATTTGGTTGCCTCTTCGGCCCCCACAGGAAGATAACTGATGACCACATCGGTCTCTCTTTCCCTCAGGATGCGTACGATATCGGCTGTTGATCCAGGGGCTTTGGTGATGATCTCCGAGAGATACTTTCCCAGTCCGTCATGGGTCATGCCTCGCTCCACCACCACTCCCGAAGGGGGAACATCACAGAATTTGAAGGTGTTGTTTGGCTGGGTGAAGATGGCCTCTGCTACGTCCTTCCCCACCTTGTTCTTATCGATGTCAAAGGCTGCAACGAAGTTGATGTCGCTGATATGATAGCCCCCCAGATTTACGTGCATAAGTCCGGGCACAAAATCATTCTCTTGGGTGTCGCGATAGTAATGTACTCCCTGAACCAGTGAGGAGGCGCAGTTGCCTACCCCGATTATGGCCACGTTGATCTTGCCCATATGTTTCCATCTCCTTCCCGAGCAAGCCCGGAACATGAGCTTGCCTCAAGCAACAACTTATGTTATTCTTCAGGTGTGATTTACGATTTTCACACCCACTCGTCTCTGAGCGATGGTGACCTCTCACCCCTGGAACTCATGCATCGCGCGGTCAAAAGCGGCTATCGCGCGATTGCCGTCACCGACCACGTGGGCATTGGCCAGTTGGAGAGATTCATCGCTGAGATCACCAAGGATTGTGTGCTGGCCGAGAAATACTGGGATATCGTCGCTATCCCGGGCGTGGAACTCACTCACCTACCGGCCTCGGCTATATCAGATGCGGCAAAATATGCCAGAGAAACAGGAGTTCGAATAGTAGCGGTTCACGGTGAAACCATCGTCGAACCGGTAGAACAGGGTACCAACAAGGCGGCGGTGCAATCACCCTACGTTGACATACTTGCCCATCCAGGGCTGATAACCATCGAGGAAGCTACCCTTGCGAAAAGAAACGGGGTCTTCATCGAAATCTCTGCCCGCAAGGGGCACTCCCTCACCAACGGGCACGTAGCCAGCATAGCCCGAGCAACCGGGGCAAGCCTCCTCCTTGGCTCCGATGCGCACACCTCGGAAGACCTGCTTTCCACCGGCCTGGCAATCGCTATCCTGCAAGGTGCCGGCCTGGCTGAAGGCGAAATTGACGAAGCACTCCAGACTAACCCTGCCACCTTGCTGGCCAAATCAGGCAAATTCTAACTCTTGCCGATTCTAAAGACCTTGGTACTGCAGATGGGGCAAACACCCTGAGTGGCCGGTTTCCCATTCTTCATGGTCACCTTTTTCGGATCCTTGATCTCTCTCTTCGCCCTGCACTTGAAGCAATATGCCTCCATTGTTTCCAAACCTCCTTTCGGGAAATTGCCTGTATTAGATTATACCTTCAAAGAGCAAATGTCAAGTACTCCACCAATACCCTCAATTCTCGAGATAACACCGTTCTCCTCAGCAGAACTGCCGGTGCGTCTTGTTGACGCCTATTAGCCCCCGGCGCCGGGAGAGCTGCCGCCAGATGCCACGAGCTTCCTCACCAAACTTGACTTGCGGTGTGCCGCACTGTTGGGATGAATAACCCCTTTGCGCGCTGTCCTATCAAGAATGCTTATGGCCTGTTTTACCGCCTCTTCGGCCGGACCAAAGTCACCGGCCTGGATGGTCTTCTCAGCTCTAGCGACATAGGTTTTGGACTGACTCCGCATCGACCTGTTCCGACGACCTCTTTCTAAGGAGATCCGTACTCTCTTTCTCACTGATCTAGTGTGTGCCAAATCTCTCGCCTCCTAGCTTCTTACCTATGTTACTTCATTTAC
>JALPYG010000020.1 GCA_023271215.1 Dehalococcoidia bacterium | reverse complement strand
AGTAGGGCATGTCGCAACCCCTGCAATGCCGGGAAATGCGACCAAGCTGAGGTGATTTTTCACTTGATGAGTCTGAGGCGCCCACGCGGCGAGAAAGCCCTGCAAATTGAGCCAGGCACCAGGAAACTGGCCCGGATAGGAGTGCGGGGGGGGGTGCAGGGGGGGGGCTTCAGGCCCTTCATATTCCGGCTGGCCCACGAACACGGCCTTGCCGGATGGGTGCGCAATACCTCCGGCGAGGTGAATATCGAGGTCGAGGGAGAGGAGATAGAGCGCTTCCTGGACGATCTTAAGGCCAAAGCCCCCCCGATGGCCCGCATCGAAGGGGTCACGACCACCATTCATCCCCCCAAGGGCTACACCGAGTTTGTGATCAAGGATAGCCTTGCAAGGGTCGGTGAGTATCAACTGGTCTCTCCGGACATTGCCACTTGCCGGGAGTGTCAGAACGAGATTCTCTCCCCTCGTGACCGGCGCTACCTGTACCCCTTCACCAACTGCACTAACTGCGGCCCCCGCTTTACCATCATCGAAGACATCCCTTACGACCGTGCCAGTACCACCATGCGCCACTTCGTAATGTGCCCTGATTGTCAGCGGGAATACAATGATCCCCTCAACCGCCGTTTCCATGCCCAGCCCAATGCCTGTCCGAGATGTGGTCCCAGCTTGACTCTGGTGGATAACGGGGGCAATCCGGTGACATGCGATGACCCCATCGTGGCCACTGCCGATCTCTTCAAACAGGGCCGGATCGTGGCCATCAAGGGTTTGGGCGGATTCCTACTTGCCTGCGATGCGACCAATCCACAGACGGTCAATCTCTTGCGAGACCGGAAAAGGCGACCAGGCAAGCCATTCGCCGTTATGGTGCCGACACTGGAAGATGCAAAAAGGCATTGCGTCGTTTCCTCGGAGGAAGAGGCGCTTCTGGAGTCGTCCCAGTGTCCCATTGTGCTCCTTGAGCGGAGAAGTGATTCTCCCGTCTCCCCGGAGGTGGCCCCGGGCATCAAGTATCTGGGCATCGTGCTCCCTTATACCCCGCTGCATCATCTGCTGCTGAGGGAGGCGGGCCTGCCTCTCGTCATGACCAGCGGCAACCTGAGCGAAGAGCCCATCGCCCGGGACAACTACGAAGCCCTGCGGAGGCTGAGTGGCATCGCGGATTACTTTTTGCTGCATAATCGGGATATTTATTCCCGGTATGACGATAGCGTCTACATTGTAGAGGAAGCCAAACCGAGGGCAGTGCGCCGAGCACGGGGCTATGCCCCCTATCCCATCTGCCTGCCCTTTAAGGCCAGTCAGATACTTGCCTGCGGTGCCGAGGAAAAGAACACCTTCTGTCTCACCAGGGAGAACCACGCTTTCCTGAGCCAGCATGTCGGTGATATGGAGAATGAGGAGACTCTGGAACAATTCGAAAACACCATCGAGCTTTACCAGAGTCTGTTTCGCATCCATCCCGAGGTGGTAGCCTACGACATGCACCCGGATTACCTGGCCACCAAGTATGCCCTCGAACTGGCTGAGAGGCAGCCCGATTTGAAGCTGGTTCCGGTTCAGCATCACCATGCCCATGTCGTAAGCTGCCTGGTGGAGAACGGTGCCGCCGAACCGGTCATCGGGGTGGCATTCGACGGCACGGGATACGGCACGGACGGCACTATCTGGGGCGGGGAATTCCTGATAGCCAACTGGAAGGGCTTTGAGAGAGTGGGGCACCTGGAATATGTCCCCCTGCCCGGCGGGGCAGCCGCCATCAAGAAGCCCTACCGTATGGCTCTGGGTTATCTTTTCAGCCTCGGCATCGCTGAAGGCGTGCCCTTGCTCAGCAGAGTTGACCCCACCGAGGTTCAGTTGATAAGACAACAGGTGGAACGCAAGATCAACTCGCCCCTTACCTCCAGTGTTGGGCGTCTCTTCGATGGGGTGGCCGCCCTGGCAGGGGTGAGAGACGAGATCAACTACGAGGCCCAGGCAGCCATCGAGATGGAGATGCTCGCCCGGCACGATGTCCGTAGTCCGGGTAGTTATCCCTTTTTGATCACCGAGCACGGGGAAGTTAGGATAATAAAGCTAGCGGAACTCCTGGCGGCAGTGATCGACGACATCAAGAAAGGGGTTTCGGTGCCCATCATATCGGCCAGGTTCCACCACACCATTTCCGAGATGATTGTAGAGATGTGCCGCGTCCTTGCCCGGGAAAGGGGGCTCAGCCAGGTGGCGCTGAGTGGCGGGGTCTTCCAAAATCGGCTGCTGCTGCGCCTGGCAACTTCTGCTCTTAGAGCGGAGGGGTTTACTGTGCTTACCCACAGCCTGGTGCCAACCAACGATGGCGGCATATCTCTCGGCCAGGCGGTGGTGGCGAACTTCAGTTGACAATTGGGAAAGAGATTGCGTGAAGGAAGGTCAAAATGTGTCTAGCCATACCAGCATTGGTCAAATCAATTGAAGGCCAAGAGGCGGAGGCCGACATGGGAGGGATCAGCCGCCGCATCAGTCTCTGGCTCACCCCGGAGGCAAAGGTGGGGGATTATGTGCTCATTCACACGGGCTACGCCATAAGTGTGTTAGACCAGGAGGAGGCCGAAGAGACCCTGCGGCTTTTTGAGGAGATACAGGCCATGGAGGAAGCGGCTTGAAGCTCACCAGCGAATTTCGCCGCTCTGAACTCGCACAGGGATTGGTCTCCCGGATCCACAGGCGCTCGAAGACCCCGGCACGACTGATGGAATTCTGCGGCGGACATACCGTGGCCATCCTCAAGCACGGCATTCGTCAGCTCCTGCCTCCTACTATTGAGATGCTCTCCGGACCGGGGTGCCCGGTCTGTGTCACCGCCAACGCCGATCTCGATAAGGCCATGGCGCTGGCCAGAGTTCCCGGGGTGATCCTGGCAACTTTTGGCGACATGCTGAAGGTTCCCGGCAGCAACTCCAGTCTGCAAGAGTCCAAGGCTGAGGGCGCCGACGTGCGGATAGTCTATTCCACTATGGACGGACTCGACATAGCCCGGCAAAACCCTCAAAGGCCAGTGGTCTTCCTGGGCATCGGATTTGAGACCACCGCTCCCACCCTCGCCGCCTCCGTTCTCCAGGCCGAGCAAGAGGGAATGAGGAATTACTATATTCTCTCCCAGCACAAGCTGTGCCCCCCGGTTACCCGGGCTCTGCTGGATTCGGGAGAGGTCAAGCTCCAGGGGATTGTCTGTCCCGGACATGTGAGTGCCATCATCGGGTCCCGTTCCTGGGAATTCATCCCGCGGGATTATGGCATCCCCTGCGTGGTCTCCGGCTTCGAGCCGCTGGACATCTTGCAGTGCATCGACATGCTGCTGACCCAGATTGAAAGCGGCACATCCACAGTGGAAATCGCCTATCGCCGCGGGGTACGCCCCGAGGGCAACCGGAGGGCTCAAGAGCTGATGGATCAGGTTTTTGAACCCTGTGCCGCCTCCTGGAGGGGGGTGGGGATAGTTCCTCAAAGCGGCTTGAGGCTCCGTGAGAGGTATCGGCGCTTCGATGCTGAACTGGCCTTCGATTTTGATCCCGGACCCACTAAGGAGCACCAGGGTTGCATCTGCGGCGAGATTCTGCGGGCGGTAAAGACACCCAGAGACTGCCCTCTTTTTGCCGATGTCTGTAATCCGGAGCATCCTATCGGTCCCTGCATGGTCTCCTCCGAGGGCAGTTGCGCCGCCTACTATCTTTACGAAGTTCAAGGTTCAACGTTCAAAGTTCCGGGGTTCCCAGTTGATAGGTTGTTAGACTGAAGGTTGAAGGGAGAAGGGATAAGGGATAGGGGATAGGGGATAGGGGGAAGACTGATAAGTAGCTGATTGCCAATTATCGTCATTGCGAGGAGCGACAGCGACGTGGCAATCTCGAAACGTAATTACCCAGGTTCAAAGTTCGCCGTTGCCAATTAGCGGGTAGCAGATAACGTGAACTGTGACGGGTGATATGTGATATGTGATGTGTGATGAGTGATGGCTAAACATTGAACCGTGAACCTTGAACCGTCAAGCGTGAACCGTCAACCGTGAACCGCGAACCTGCCGACATGACTAAGAAGATACTGCTCTCGCACGGCAGCGGAGGCAAGCTGAGCCACGACCTGGTAGCGAGGAGATTCCTCCCCGCCTTCAATAACCCACACCTCGCCAAACTCGACGATGCGGCGATCTTCGACATTCAGGGGCATCTGGCATTCACCACTGATAGCTATGTGATAACCCCGATCTTCTTCCCCGGCGGCGATATCGGAAAGCTCGCCGTCTGCGGCACGGTCAACGACCTGGCCATGATGGGGGCCGTTCCCCTCTATTTGAGCCTTTCCTTCATAATTGAGGAGGGTCTCCCGGAGGATGAACTCCAGGCCATTGTAGACTCCGCCCAAAGGGCCGCCGCAGATGCCGGAGCGATGATAGTCACCGGAGACACCAAGGTGGTGCCTCACGGCAGTGCCGACAAGCTGTTCGTCAACACTTCAGGGATCGGTGCGGTGCCGACGGGGATTCATCTCTCAGGCAGCAACGCCCGGGCGGGGGATAAAGTCGTCCTGAGCGGGACGATAGGCGACCATGGCATCGCGGTACTCAGCCAACGAGAAGGACTGAGTTTCTCCACTACCCTCCAGAGCGACTGTGCTTCTTTGAACGAGATGGTGGCTCAAATGCTGGAGGCAAGCTCAAACATACATTGCCTTCGCGATCCCACCCGCGGCGGCCTGGCCACCACCTTGAATGAGATCGCCGCCCAATCCCGGGTCGGCATCAGGATCGAAGAGGCCACGATACCGGTCCGCCGCGAGGTTCAGGCTGCCTGTGAGATGCTGGGCTTTGACCCTCTCTATGTGGCCAATGAAGGAAAGCTGGTGGCTGTGGTTGCCTCTGAGGATGCGGAGCAAGTCCTGAGAGCAATGCAAAGAAACGAGCACGGAAGAGAGGCGGCCATCATCGGCGAGGTGACAGCGGAAAGCGCCGGCCGGGTGGTGATGAAAACCAGCATCGGGGCCTCACGAATAGTTGACATGCTGGTGGGCGATATCCTGCCGCGGATCTGCTGATGGTGGCGACCAAGCGCGTCTATCTCCTCACCGGCATGCCCGGTACGGGTAAGACCACCATCATCAGGGAAGCTCTCTCAAGGAATGAAAGGAGTGCCGGCGGCTTCTACACCGAAGAAATAAGGGTGAAGGGCGCAAGGCAGGGATTTCAAATTGTCACTTTAGACGGAGAGACCGCCATCCTGGCCCACATCGAGATACACAGCCCCTACCGGGTAAGCAAGTACGGAGTTGACCTCAGCAACTTAGAACGGGTGGCAGTTCCCGCCATCGAGAGAGCGGTAAAGCACCACGATATTGTGGTCATCGATGAAATCGGGAAGATGGAACTCTTCTCGTCCGCCTTTCGGGAAGCGGTAATGGAGGCGATGGAGAGCGGGAAGCTGGTTCTCGGCACTATCATGCTTAAATCCGATCCCTGGGCGGATAAGATCAAGCGCCACCCGGCAGTGGAGCTGATCCTGGTTGACCGAACCAATCGGCAACAGGTGTTGAGGCGGTTGCTCCAATGGATGGAATCGCCCCGTAGTTAATCCCGAAACTCCTCGCAGTTCCCCTCCACTGGCGGCAGGGGAAAAGGCGTACTGGTTGTTTTTCCATTCTTGTTGACTTTTGAGGGTGTACAGCCTATGATATAGGCAAGCGTACCAGACAGCCCTGCAAAATACAAGTGATACCAGAATATGCAGAATTGCTGTGCGGGGGTTTTCTGTATAATTAAGAGTCAGGTTCCCCAGAAAATTTCCTAGTTGACAGAATTCTCGGTATGATGTATAGTCATACTAGGAGGTGGGCAATGAATAAGAATAAAATTGCAATCACCATGGATCAGAACGTCATCAAACGTTTAGATCATCTCATCAAGGAACACGTCTTCACAAACCGTAGTCGGGCAATTCAGGAAGCGGTCCAGGAAAAGCTGGAACGAATGGAGCGTAGCCGTTTGGCGAAAGAATGTGCCAAACTCGATCCATCCTTCGAAAAGGCAATGGCTGAAGAAGGTGTATCTGAGGAATTGAGCAAATGGCCCGAATATTGAGGGGTGACATTCGTTGGGCTGATTTAAACCCTGTGCGAGGCAGGGAGCAAGCAGGTTTGAGACCTGTTTTGATTCTAAGCCAGGATGTTTTTAATGAGCGCTCGGGGACGGTCATTGCAATGGCCATTACAAGTCAAGCTCAACGTGCTGGTTTTCCGCTGACTTTGGAGCTAACATCAGAAAACTTGCCAAAGCGTTCACGGGTCAAAATTAGCCAAATTCGAACACTTTCCCTGGAAAGGATTGGTGAGAGGATAGGTATGGCATCTCCAGAGGAATTGGCTCAGATCATTGAAGGCTTAAATGAAATAATTGGCACCTAACATCCGCTGCAGCCGACCGCCAAAGGCGGCGGCTGAAGTCCCGCCGTCAGGCTTCAAGCGGACACAACATTCAGCCAGCGGTCGGATTCGAACCGACGACCAGCGGTTTACGAAACCGCTGCTCTACCCCTGAGCTACGCTGGCAGGCTGTCTTTTTTAATTCTGAGTAACACCGACCAAATAGCTATTGTTTTTATACTCTAATTTATGCCTCAAATCCTCTACAAAATACAGGCGTAGTTTGTCTGCGGCTTTTTCATTCAGATTTAGCTTTAACGCCCTTCCACTTTGGCTTATTCCAATTTAGAAACAGTCTGACGCCGGTCAAGCAAGGAGATGCCTGGCGACGGTCGTTCGCTGCATCTCTGAAGTCCCTTCGTAGATTTCGGTTATCTTGGCATCTCTGAAATAGCGTTCCACGGGATAGTCCTTGGTATAGCCATAGCCGCCGTGAATCTGGATCGCCTTGCTGGTCGCCGCCATAGCCGCCTCGGCGGCAAACACCTTGGCCATGGCCGCTTCCTTGACAAAGGCCAATCCCTGGTCTTTCAGGTACGCCGCGCGATATGACAAAAACCTGGCCGCATCGATGGCCGTGGCCATGTCAGCCAGCATCCATTGAACCGCTTGAAAGTCGGCGATCGGCCGTCCAAATTGCTGCCTTTCCTTAGCATAGCCCAGCAAAGCATCGAGCGCCCCTTGAGCGATTCCTACCGCCTGAGCGGCCACTGTGATCCGGCTCGAATCTATAGCCCCCATTGCAATCCTGAAACCCTGTCCCTCCTCGCCAAGCCGATTCTGCGCCGGCACCCTGCAATCCTCGAAGACTAGCTCGGTGGTAGACGACCCTCGAATGCCTAACTTCCGCTCCTCTTTGCCCACCGAGAAACCCGGCATCCCTTTTTCCACAACGAGGGCCACGATGCCCCGATGGCGGAGCGACTTGTCGGTGGTGGCAAACAGCACTATGACATCGGCCTCTGCCCCATTGGTAATGAATATCTTGCTCCCATTAACAAGATAGCTATCGCCCTGAGGCACGGCTGTGGCTTCCAAAGCCGCCGCATCGCTCCCCGCACCGGACTCCGTCAGGGCAAAACAGGCCAGCTTCTCTCCCCCGGCAAGCGGAACTACAAAGCGGCGTTTTTGCTCTTCAGTCCCGAACTTGTAGATGGGGTAGCAAGCTAAAGATAAACTGGCAAGATAAATGGTGCTGGTGGACCCACAGACCCTGGCGATCTCCTCGGTGACAAGCAGTAGATGAATGGAATCGCCGCCACTCCCGCCGTACTCCTCGGCAATCGTTACGCCGAACAAACCGAGCTCACCCATCTTCTTGACGTTCTCCGCGGGGAATTCCTCGCTTTCATCTATTTGAGCGGCCACCGGCTCGAGCTCGTTGGCGGCAAAATCACGCACCATCTGCTGGAGCATTCTCTGATCTTCGGTCAAGCTAAAGTCCATTCAACTGCCCTCCTTTGTGACTTTGTCCACTGCTAATCGGTGTTCATCAGCGTGCATCAGCGGTTCCATCCTAAAACACCAGGAACTCCTTCTGTTCACCAAACACCCTGCGCAGCACCCCGCAGATTTCCCCGATCGAGGCGTAGGCCTCAACACACTCGGCGAATGCCGGCATGGTGTTCTCGTCACCTTTGGCCGCTTCCTCCAGTCTCGCCAGAGACCCGGCAACTTGAGCATTGTCTCTCTCTTTCTTCACCCTGGCCAGCCGCTCTTTTTGCTTCGCAGCCTCAGCGGAATCAACCCGGATAATGTCCTCGATCCCGGGATAAGATGAAACGAACCTGTTAACGCCCACCACTATCTTCTTCCCGGCCTCGATCCCCCTTTGTGTGCGATAGGAACTCTCCTGAATCTCGCGCTGCTGGTATCCCTGTTCAATGGCCGCCAGTGCCCCACCGATCGCATCGATTCTGTCCAGGTAGCGTCTTGATTCGGCCTCCAGGGCATCGGTCAAGGATTCTATCAGATACGAGCCACCCAGCGGATCGACGATATCGGCGACACCACTCTCGTAGGCCACTATCTGTTGGGTTCGCAGTGCAGTGGTGACCGCATCGGTACTGGGCGTGGCATATGCCTCATCCCAGGAGTTGGTATGCAGGGATTGAGTGCCGCCCAATACCGCTGCCAGCGCCTGAATAGCAACCCGGACGATGTTGTTGTTCGGCTGTTGGGCTGTCAGGGTATGGCCGCAAGTCTGGGTATGAAACCGCAACATCATGGATCTCGCATCCCTGGCACCGAATCTCTCCTTCATGATCCTGGCCCAGAGCCTGCGTGCCGCTCGAAACTTGGCTACTTCCTCCAGCAAGTCTGTATAGCTGGCGAAGAAGAACGACAATCTTCCGGCGAAGGCATCGACATCCAGTCCGGCATCGATAGCAGCCTTCACGTAGGCGATGCCGTTAGCCAGAGTAAAGGCTATTTCCTGAGCGGCGGTGGCTCCTGCCTCTCGAATGTGATAGCCACTTATGCTAATGGTGTTCCATCGGGGAACGCTTTCCCGGCAATACTGGAAGATATCGGTAGTCAACCTCATGGATGGCTGAGGGGGAAATATCTGGGTGCCGCGGGCGATATACTCCTTGAGCACATCGTTCTGGATGGTGCCATTCAGCTTCGTTAAGTCGGCCCCCTGCTTCCTGGCGAGTGCGATGTACATCGCCAGCAGGACAGGAGCGGTGGAATTGATGGTCATCGAGGTGCTGACTTTAGCCAGTGGTATCTCCTTGAACAGCGTCTCCACATCCGCCAGGGTATCTATGGGCACCCCGACCTTGCCTATTTCTCCCGCTGCCAGTGGGTGATCGGAGTCATAGCCGATCTGGGTGGGGAGGTCAAAGGCAACGCTCAGACCCGTCTGTCCCTGCTCCAGGAGATAACGGTATCGCCGGTTGGATTCCTCGGCCGAGGCAAAGCCAGCGTATTGCCTCATGGTCCATACTCTCCCGCGGTACATGGTCGGCTGGACGCCACGGGTATAGGGGTATTCACCGGGATAGCTCAGATCCCGGGCGTAATCGAACCCGCTCAGGTCATCCGGGGCATAAACCACATCGAGCGCTATGCCTGAGGCAGTCTGAAATTCCTCTTCCCTCTGCGCAGACCGCTTCAACGCCGGATCAAGCGTCTTCGCCTGCCATTCCTGCTTATTCGTGCTGACGTCCATCTGATCTCCCCCTCTCAGGACTCCCTACACTAGAGTTTATTTGATTTTGCTATCAGTGTCAATATACATCAGGGGGAGACGTCAAGCCCCATTTGAGTTGATTCCATTGCTGCGACTGATGTATAATGTAACAAGGTCATTTCCACCGAATTACAGGTAACAGCCAGTGTCCATTATTTATCAGATTATAGGATTTGGTTTTCTCCTGGGACTGATGATCTGGCAGGGGGCAGCCCTCCTCCACCAGACGTTGGACAAGAATAAGAAATACGAAGCCGCCAGCGCGTTTGCAGCGGCATCTGGTAAGCCGTTACTGGTGATCGGCGGCCCGATGGGCATCACCTGGCTTCGGCGTTTTTCCGAAATGATGGCGCACGGCTACGGCGATGTTTGCATGGATATCGATCGCCGGGCACTTCGGGGTTGCCCTTCCGGCGTACTCGCCGACGTCAGGCACATCCCGTTTTCGGATAAGACTTTTGGAGCCGTCTTCGTCAGTCACGTGCTGGAACACCTGCCGGATACCGGGGATGCTAAAAAGGCCGTGGCCGAACTTAACCGCGTAGCCGACGCTGTTTTCATTGCCTACCCCAACAAACACTACGTAGTATCCTGGCTGATTCCCGACCATCACCTCTGGGTCTGGCAAAAAGACGGCAAGACCTACCTCAAGCAACGAAAGAACCGGCAGAAGACTTCAAATCGGCAGGTTGACCACCCTCCATCTATCTGATATAATAAGTCATGCGGCTATCGACCCCTGGGCGATAAGCCGGTGAACTGTCCCCACAAACCGCTGGCCGGTTTGCCAATAGATATTAGTTCAAGTGAGCCGCTTGGATCCGGCGTGACCGAGACGGTAGGAATGGCAAGTCAAAAGCCTTCTCGGGTGCTGACCGGGGAGGCTTTGCTCGTTTAGGTGGTGTCTAATGCACGATGCAATCACCGACGTTTCCGGCATAAAGGTGGGCCACTATACGGATAGGCAGGCGGCAACCGGCTGCAGCGTAGTGTTATGTCAAGCCGGCGCAGTGGCCGGGGTCGACATTCGAGGTTCAGCCCCCGGCACCCGGGAGACCGACCTGCTCAACCCTCTTCACTTGGTTGAAGAGGCTCACGCAATTCTTATCAGCGGGGGAAGCGCTTTTGGACTCGATGCCGCCGGAGGCGTAATGCGCTACCTGGAAGAACAGGGCTGCGGCTACGACACCGGCGTGGCCAGGGTGCCTATTGTTCCCTCAGCCATTCTTTTCGACTTATCCATAGGAGATGCCGGGGTAAGACCAGGGATTGAAGAAGGTTATAAGGCTTGCCTTGCTGCCCATAGTGGAAAGATCGTCGAGGGAACGGTTGGTGCAGGCACCGGGGCCAGAGTGGGGAAAGCGTTGGGTGCCGATAGAGCGGTAAAAAGCGGCATTGGAACAGCAAGCCAGCAGTTCGGCGATGGCATAATCGTTGGGGCAATTGTGGCCGTCAATGCCTTTGGTGATGTGGTAGATTACGAGACGGGTCGAATCATCGCCGGGCCCCGCCGGCTCGACGGCAACGGTTTTCTAGACACCTCGGAGATTTTGAAGAGTGGACAGGGAGTTCGAGCGTTTGTTCCCACGAGCACTACCATCGGTGTTATAGCTACCAACGCAAGGCTGAGCAAGACACAGGCCACCAAGGTCGCCCAAATGACCCACGACGGACTGGCGCGTGTTATACGGCCGGTGCACACCATGTACGACGGGGATGTTATCTTCGTTCTCTCAGTTGGTAAGGATAACAGGAAGCAGGCCGATGTGACCACCGTGGGAACGGTTGCTGCCGAGGTCGTGGCTCAGGCAGTCATCAGGGGGATAACTCAGGCTGATGGACTTTGCGGTATTCCTTCAGTTGATGAGGTATTGAGATGTTGAAACTGGGATTCATCGGAGCAGGGACGACGGGGACAGCCCTGGCGGTGCGCCTGCAGGAAAAGGGATACCCGGTGGTGGCGGTGGCCAGCCGCACCAGATCGTCGGCGGATAAGCTGGCGGCTGCGGTCAGCGGCTGCCGGTCATACGACAGCAAACAGGAGGTAGCAAATAGCGCGGAGCTCGTCTTTGTGACCACCACCGACGACGTCATCCCCCAGGTCATTGCCGAGGTAAGATGGAATGCGGGGCAGAGCGTGGTTCACTGCAGCGGGGCTGACTCACTCGACGTGCTGGAGAAGGCCAAAAGCGAGGGCGCTCAGGTGGGTGCATTCCACCCTCTGCAGACTTTTGCCGGCGTGACTCATGCCATCGATAATCTACCCGGCTCCACCTTTGCGCTGGAAGCCGAGGGACCGCTTCTAGAAGTCCTCAAGAAAATGGCAGGCTCTCTGGACGGGCACTGGGTGGTGCTTGCCCCGGGGGATAAAGTGCTTTATCATGCCGCCGCCGTGATCGCCTGCAACTACATGGTTACCTTAGTCAAGATGGCCACAGACCTCTGGGGATCCTTTGGGGTCCCAACCGCAGAGGCAACACAAGCCCTGTTGCCTTTGCTTCGAGGGACGATCAATAACATTGAGAATGTCGGACTGCCGGATTGTCTCACCGGCCCCATAGCCCGTGGTGACCTGGGAACCATTGGCAAGCATCTCGAGGCCCTGGAAAAAAGAGCGCCGGCAATAGCTGCAACTTATCGCGATCTAGGGATTCAAACCATCCCTATCTCACTGAGCAAAGGGAAAATCGCCAGAGAAAAAGCAGAAGAACTACACCAATTATTAGCAAAATCCTGGAGGAGGAATACCAATGAGGATGATGCTGAAGGGCAAGATTCACGGGGCTCGGGTTACCGAGGCCAACATCGCTTACGAGGGAAGCATAACCATTGATCGAAGGCTCATGGAAGCGGCGGACATTCTGCCCTATGAGATGGTTCATGTCCTTGATGTGACCAACGGGGCTCGCCTGGAAACCTATGCCATTAAGGGAGACGGGGGTGAAATCTGCATCAATGGAGCTGCTGCCAGACGGGTCTGCAAGGGTGATACAGTTATCATTCTTGCCTACCATCTCGTCTCTGAGGAGGAAGCGCGATACTCTCATCCCAAGCTGGTCTACGTCAATTCACAGAACGAGGTCGTTTCCAGAGAACCTTAATCACCGAACGCCGGGAATCAATTCCCAAACAATGATCGGGGCGGACGTTTCCGATAGGGATTTGGAATTTGCGAAATGAATATTGGGAGGGAGCAATGCGCATCACCATTAATCAGTTGATGGAGATGAAGCAGAAGGGTGAGAAATTCTGCATGTTGACGGCATATGATTACCCCACCGCCAGGTTCGTTGACGGCGCCGGAGTCCCGATCATCCTGGTGGGCGATAGCCTGGGAATGGTCGTGCTGGGGTACGAATCAACCATCCCGGTGACTATGGAGGAAATGATTCATCACACCAGGGCAGTCTCCAGAGGAGCCAGGAATGCCCTGGTGGTGGGAGACATGCCCTTTATGACCTACCATACCTCGATTGAAGACACCCTGCGTAATGCGGGGCGATTCCTTCAGGAGGGTGGAGCCCAGGCGGTCAAACTCGAGGGCGGCGAAACAGTAGCCGAGAAGGTCAGGCATATCGTTGCCAGCGGCATACCGGTTATGGGACACCTGGGTTACACTCCCCAGTCAACCTACCAGTTAGGAGGTCCAAGGGCGATAGGCAGGAGCGCCGAGGCAGCGAGGCAGTTGCTTCGGGATGCCGGGGCACTGGATGAGGCGGGGGTCTTCTCCATCGTCCTCGAACTGGTACCCGCCCCCCTGGCAAAGCTCGTCACGGAGAAGATCGGCGTCCCCACTATCGGCATTGGAGCGGGAAAGCATTGTGATGGACAGGTTCAGGTGATCAATGATCTTCTCGGCCTATCGGCTGACTTTGTTCCCAAACACGCCCGGCAATATGCCAGGCTTGCCGATATCATAAAGTCCGCCATTGCCGAGTATCTAGCCGAGGTGAAGGCCGGCAGCTTCCCCGCCCCCGAACACAGCCCCACGATGGACGAAGGCATCCTGGCTGAGTTGACGTAGTGCCGCTGTCTGTCAAATTGCCTCCATTTGTGCTATAATTATTGCAGGTATTCAGCCACAGAGTACACTGAGATCCTTGTCCTCGCGAATGCGGGGAACAGAGAGATTCTTTTGATACCTTATTCTCTTTCATTTTCTCGGTGAACTGTCCCTGCCTTCGCCGGGACAAGCGTGGCTATCAATCGCTGGCTGAGTAATTACAACGGGGTAATGAAATTGAACATGTCGAGGAACAGCGTTATCTTGCTCATCGCCATAGCATTGCTGGCGGCCATCCTGGTCACGGTACTCCAGCCGCCGGCGGAGGAGCCGAGGGAACTAGCCCTGAACGAAGTCATCTCAATGGCAAAGGCCGGCGAGATTCTGGAGATTGTGGTCAGGAGAACCGCTCTGGAGATCACCACCATCGACCAGGAAAAGCAGACCTCCACCATAGGTGAAGCCACCGATTTACTGGAGGTATTCCACCAAGAAGGGATTCCGATCAGTGGTGCCCAGGCGGTAACCATTCGCTTTGAGGAAGAAACCGGCTTTGCGGGCACCTGGTTCCCTGTGCTCCTCAACTTTCTGCCCTTGATCCTCTTCGGCGGATTGCTATTCTTCCTGCTGCGTCGCGCCGCAGGAGGGCCCAATCAAGCAATGGGCTTTGCCCGGAGCAAGGCACGGATGTTCTCCGGCGACAAACCAACCGTAACCTTCTCGGACGTTGCCGGGGTTGCAGAGGCCAAGGAGGAGCTTCAAGAGGTCGTTGACTTCCTGTCGAATTCTGAGAAATTTCTTGCCCTGGGGGCCCGTATCCCGCGTGGGGTGCTCCTCGTCGGGCCGCCGGGGACGGGGAAAACGCTCCTCAGCCGGGCAGTCGCAGGTGAAGCCGGAGTGCCGTTCTTCTCCATAAGCGGCAGCGAGTTCGTAGAGATGTTCGTCGGCGTCGGTGCGGCTCGGGTTCGAGACCTCTTCGACCAGGCCAAACGCCACGCCCCCTGCATAGTTTTCGTCGACGAAATCGATGCCGTGGGCCGCCACCGCGGCGCGGGACTCGGTGGAGGACACGATGAGAGGGAACAGACCCTGAACCAAATCCTCTCTGAGATGGACGGCTTTGACACCAATACCAACGTCATCGTCCTTGCAGCCACCAACCGGCCGGACATTCTGGACCCGGCGCTCTTGCGCCCCGGCCGGTTCGACCGCCGTGTCGTCCTGGATCAGCCGGATATCAATGGACGCAAGGCGATACTGGAGGTTCATTCCCAGGGCAAACCGCTGGATTCCGCAGTCGATCTGGGGGTCATTGCCAGGCAAACCCCCGGCTTCAGCGGCGCTGACCTGTCAAACCTGATAAACGAGGCCGCCATCCTGGCAGCCAGACGGGGAAAAAAGGACATCAGCCTTGTCGAACTCGAGGAATCCATCGATCGCGTCATCGCCGGGCCGGAGAGGAGAAGCAGACTCATGAGCCGCAAAGAAAAGGAGATAACCGCCTATCATGAGGCTGGTCATGCCCTGGTCGCTCGCATGCTGCCCAACGTCGATCCGGTGCACAAGATTTCCATCATAGCTCGGGGTATGATGGCCGGCTACACCCGCCAGTTGCCAACCGAAGACCGCTATCTGGTGACTCGTTCACAATTCAACGACATGCTGGCCACCCTGCTCGGCGGCCACACTGCCGAGGAGATAATCTTTGATGAGATGACCACCGGAAGTCAGAATGACATCGAGCGCGCAACGAAGATCGCCCGCATGATGGTTACCGAGTACGGAATGAGCGATAAGCTGGGGCCACGCACCTTCGGTAAGAGGGAAGAACTCGTATTCCTGGGCAAGGAGATCTCGGAGCAGAGAGACTACAGCGATAAGGTGGCTGAGGACATCGATGCCGAAGTTCACGACATCATCGACCGCGCGTATAATGTCGCTCAAGACATCCTGACCAAGAACAAGGCCAAGTTGATTCAGATCGCGGAACGATTGATGGCCGAGGAGACTCTCGAGGGCAAAACTCTTGACGCCCTCTTCGACTCCCCCCTGCCCTCCCCAGCACCTGCATGAGTGGAAACTCGGCTTAATACTTCGAGGCCCTGATTTCCTGCATCTTCCCGGTGACGGTGAATACCACCTGGTTGCAACCAGAATCATGGAGAACACCAGCCAGATAGAGGAGAAAATCGGGCATCTGCGAGAGCAGATCAATCACCACAACTACCGCTACTACGTACTCGATAGCCCGGAAATAAGCGATGCCGAGTACGATCAGTTGATGCGGGAGCTTCGAAGGCTGGAGTCTGATTACCCTCGACTCATCACCCTGGACTCTCCGACGCAGCGGGTGGGCGCCGCACCCCAGGAAGAATTCGGTGTGGTGGAGCACCCCGTTCCTCTTCTGAGCCTGGGCAACGCCTTCAACTTTGAGGAGCTGAAGGCCTGGCATAATAGAATCTCTCGACTCCTGGGGAATGCGGACTTCGACTTCGTTTGCGAGTTGAAGATGGACGGGTTGGCGGTAGCCCTGACTTACGTTGACGGCCTTCTTGTCACCGGAGCCACGCGGGGCGATGGATACCGCGGCGAGAATATCACTCACAATCTGAGGACCATCAGGAGCATACCCCTATCCGTACCCCTGAATGCCCCTCCAAGATTCGAGGCACGGGGCGAGGTTTTCCTCTCCAAAGAAGGCTTCGCCAGGGTGAATAGAGAGAGAGGCGAGGCCGGCCGGCAACTTTTTGCTAACCCTCGAAACGCCGCCGCCGGCTCGGTACGTCAGCTTGATTCCCGGGTCACCGCCAGCCGGCCCCTTGATATTTATGTCTACGGACTGGGCTATGCCGAGGGTGTGGTCCCGCAGACCCACTGGGAGACCATGGAGTTCCTCAAATCCCTGGGATTCAAGATCAACCCCCAGAATGCTCTCGTGAGCGATCTCGAAGGCGTCGAGGCTTATTACCAGCGATGGCTGAAGTCGAGAGAGGAGCTGCCCTACGAAACCGACGGCGTGGTGGTGAAGGTCAACTCCTTTTCGCTGCAGAGGCAACTGGGATTCGTGGGACGCGAGCCCCGGTGGGCCATTGCCTATAAGTTCCCGGCGACTCAGGCTACCACCAGGCTGCTGGATATCGGCATCAATGTGGGGCGCACCGGTACTTTGAATCCCTACGCCATACTCGAGCCGGTCTCCGTCGGGGGAGTGGTGGTAAAACGAGCGGCACTCCACAACGAGGATGACATCCGCCGCAAGGACATTCGAATAGGGGATACGGTGGTGATACAACGCGCCGGCGAGGTAATACCCGAGATAGTGACCCCCGTGACAAGCAAACGCACCGGCAGCGAGAGCATTTTCGTCATGCCCTCGACGTGCCCTGCCTGTGGCACGCAGGTCCGCAGGCCTGAAGGGGAGGCGATGGTGCGGTGTCCCAACGCCGCCTGTCCGGCACAGATCCACGAGCTTCTTGCGCATTTCGTCTCCCGGGGGGCGATGGATATCGATAAGGTGGGCTGGAAACTATCCGCCGCCCTGCTCGATGCGGGACTGGTTAAGGATGTGGCCGACCTTTATTTCCTGGAGAAGGAGAGGCTCATCGGGCTGGAGCGGATGGCGGAGAAGAGCGCCTCCAACGTGCTGGACTCTATCGAGAGAAGCAAGACGAGACCACTTTCACGAATCATCTTTGCCCTGGGCATTCGCTATGTAGGCTCGGAGACGGCCGATATTCTAGCCATGGAATTCGGCAGCATCGATCGGCTGGCACGGGCGACACGGGACGAGCTTCTGGCGATTCCCGGTATCGGTCCAAAGGCAGCGGATAGTGTGGTGACCTTCTTCGAGCAGGAGACGAACCGGGAAATCCTCGAGAAGCTGAGGAGGGCCGGAGTGAGGCTGGAAGAGGCCGGCAAACCGCAGGAGATGCCACTGGCGGGACAGGAGTTTGTGATCACCGGGAAGCTGGAGTCGTTCACCAGGGCCGAAGCTGAGGCGATGATTCGGGGACGGGGAGGGGTGGTGGGCAGCTCGGTGACCAGGAAGACGGCCTATCTTGTGGTAGGAGCTGATCCCGGCTCCAAGCTGCGCAAGGCCCAGGCTCTGGGCACCAGCATCTTAAGCGAGGGGGAGTTCTTGCGTCTGCTGGGATCGGGTTAGATGGCCACGCACTACTTCCCCGCCAGCAGCCCGGCCACTCTATCCAGGATCTTGTCGGCCACCTCCGATTTGAGCATCAGCGGTAAACGGTCCACCTTACCATTTCGGTCTATAATAATTACCCTGTTGGTGTCAACCGCAAAGCCGCTGTCAGCGCTGGTGATGTCATTGGCCACGATGAAGTCGAGCCCTTTGTCCCGGAGTTTCCTGGTGGCGTTCTCCACTATTTCTTCGCTTTCGGCAGCAAATCCCACCTTAATCAAGCCACCAGATACCTCACCGAGTATATCGGGCGTTCTTGTCAGTTCAATGCTCAGTCTTCCGGGCCTGCGCTTGATCTTCTTCTCAGCAGCGACTTCCGGCCGGTAATCGGCCACCGCCGCGGCCATGATCAAGGCATCGGCCCCAGCCGCCTTCTCAATCACCGCCTGGCGCATCTGAGTGGCCGTCTGCACCTGTATCACCTCAACGCCGAGCGGTGGAGGAATAGCAGCGGGAGCAGTGATGAGGGTCACCTCTCCCCCTCTGTTTCGAGCCGCTTCCGCCAGGGCATAGCCCATCTTCCCCGATGAATAATTGCCGATGTAGCGTACCGGGTCAATCGGCTCCTGCGTCCCGCCGGCGCTGATCACCAATCGCCTCCCGGCCAGATCCCCGCCGCGGCCCAGAACCTGATGAATTGCCGCCAGTATCTCACCTACCTCAACAAGCCTCCCCATGCCTTCGAGCCCTGAAGCGAGTCGTCCGTAGGCCGGACCCACTATGATGTGGCCGCGTGAGCGCAGCCTCTCCAGATTCTCCCGGGTGACTGAATTTTGATACATCCCCACGTCCATGGCAGGGGCTATAATCACCGGTGCCCTGGTGGACAATACCGTGCAACTGAACAGGTCATCGGCAAGGCCCACTGCCAGCCTGGCGATGGTGTTCGCCGTGGCCGGTGCTATCACTAGGACATCTGCCCGTTCGGCCAGCGCCACGTGCTCGATATCGAAGTCGGTGACCGGGGCGAACATAGCGGTGTGAACCGGTCGGTGGGTAATGCTCTGGAAAGATAGCGGCGCAACGAACTCGGCGGCCGCCTCGGTCATAATCACTTCGACCACAGCTCCCCCCTGAGTCAGCTTGCTGGCAATATCCACCGCCTTATAGGCCGAGATGCTGCCGGTTACTCCCAGGACAATGCTCTTACCTTCAAACATGTTTTTCCCCTAAATTCAGTTCGTGAATTATCCTCAGGCCCACCAGGGTCAAATATGGATCCACTATTTCTATCACCTTTGTCTCTCTTGCCAGCAACTCAGCATACCCGCCGGTGGCAATTACCCTCGCCTTCTTGCCCCCTAACTCTTGCTGGATTCGGCCCACCAGCCCCTCGATAAGCCCCACGTAACCGAAGATGAATCCCGACTGCATGGCGGAGATGGTGTCCCGACCGATGACGTGTTTGGGGCGAACCAGATCCACCCGAGGAAGTTTAGCCGTCCGCTGAAAAAGAGCCTCGCTGGCGATCTTAATGCCCGGGGCTATAGCCCCGCCCAGGTAATCGCCCTTCTCCGAAATGACGTCAAAAGTGGTGGCGGTGCCGAGATCCACCACGATAAGGGGCCCGCCGTAGAGATGATGCCCCGCCACCGCGTTCACTATACGGTCAGGGCCGACCTCACGGGGATTGTCCATCAAGATACTGACCCCGGTCCTGACCCCTGCCTCCACCACCAGAGGCGAGACCTCAAAGTAGCGCCGGCATAACTCCCTGAATGTGGGCACAAGTGGAGGCGTAACACTGCAAATCACCGCGTGTTTAATATCGGAAGGATTCAAGCCTTGCTGTGATAGAAGCCCGAGGAGTACTACAGCATACTCATCCACCATCTTGTGAACATCGGTAGCCAGGTGCCAGACAGCTTGAAGCTCCTGCCCCTCAAAGACACCCATATCCATCCTGGTATTTCCGATATCAATTGCCAGTAGCATATGGTTTATTATATCCGAATTCGCCTGACATCTCAAATACCCGGCGACAAGTCGCCTCCTGCGCCTTGCACGTTGCAATCCTATGGCAGGTTAAATTATACTGTGAGAGTGATGTGAGAAACGCGGTGATCGTAGAAGCGGTGCGTACGCCGATAGCCCGGGCGCACCCAACGAAGGGCTGGTTCAGAGATGTTCGCTCCGACGAACTGGGAGTTCTGGTCGTCAGGGAGTTGATCCGACGTATTGGAATCGATCCCCGAGAAATTGAGGACGTCATTATGGGGTGTGCCACCCAGACCGGCGAGCAGGCGATGAACGTTGCTCGATATATCGCCGTTATGGCCGGTCTGCCTTTCGGGGTTGGTGCCCAGACGGTCAACCGGCAGTGTGCCTCCAGCGTGACCGCCGTCCACATCGCAGCGCAAGCGATCATGACCAGCTGCGGCGAGGTGTTTATCGCCGGTGGGATCGAGAGCATGACTCACCTTCCAGAGGGGTTCGGCGCCGATCTTCACCCAAAGCGACTCGATTTCGTCGATCCCACCGCCACTTCAATGGGCCTGGCAGCCGAGAACCTGGCGGAGATGTATCATATCTCCAGAAAGGAGCAGGAACGCTTCGCTCTGAGAAGTCACCAGAAAGCAGTGGCGGCTCAAGAGGAGGGGAGATTCAGGGCAGAGATAGTCCCGGTGGAGGTCGTCGAGGACGACGGCTCAAGGAGGCTCATTGACCGGGATCAGAACCCCCGGCCGTACACCTCACTGGAGATGATGGCTGCCCTGGAGCCCATCGCCAGGCCAGATGGAACCATCACCTCAGCCACGGTATCGTTTGCCGGCGATGGCGCCGCCGCCGTAATGCTCATGTCTGAAGAGAAGGCAGAACTCCTTGGATTGAGAACCAGGGTGAAGATACGCTCGATGGCTGTGGCCGGGGTTGACCCCAGGATAACGGGGTTCGGCACTGTCGCCGCAGCGAGGAAAGCGCTTCAAAGGGCAGGTCTGACCGTCGCCGACATTGATATAGCGGAGATTAACGAGGCATTCGCCGTGGTGGCCCTGGTTTGCATGAGGGAACTGGGGCTCGCCGAAGAGAAGGTCAATCCGAACGGCGGCGCGGTCGCTCTGGGGCATCCC
>JALPYG010000002.1 GCA_023271215.1 Dehalococcoidia bacterium | reverse complement strand
GAGGATGCCGCATTCTCAGTGCAGCAGACTGCCTGCGGTGGCTTCATCATTGCTGGATCCACACGGTCGTTTGGCACAGGAGACAGTGATTTCTGGGTGGTTAAGACCGACCCTCACGGAGATAAGGAGTGGAGCCAAACCTTTGCCGGGAGTGCCGCATCCTCAGTCCAGCAGACGGCATGCGGTGGTTTCGTTATCGGCGGAACAACAGATTTTGTTGACCGGGCAGGAAGGAGTGATTTCTGGCTGATCAAGACGGATCCTCAGGGAAATAAAGAATGGAGCCAGGCCTTCGGCGGCTCCGAGGGCGACTGGGCATGGTCCATCCGGCAGACCACGGACGGTGGTTTCGTCATTGCCGGAACAATAACCACACTAAATATTCTCCTTGCAGTCCCGACGGGAGTACCCCCACCAACGCCAATTACATGTATCTGGGTGGTTAAGACCGATGCTCACGGAAATATACAGTGGACGCAGACTTTTGGTACACTGCGAGAGAACGACGTGGCACGCTCGGTCAAGCAGACTGCCTGCGGTGGGTTTATCATTGCCGGAATGACACGCTCCTTTGGCGCAGGAAAGGATGATGTCTGGCTGATTAAGCTCGCCCCTGAGCAGTAGGTCGTTGCCAGACTCACATTCACCCCATCTCCCTGAGCGGCAGTTGATAGTTGCCCCGAGCCAGTTCCAGATGCATCGCCCAACGCAGGAATGGATGTATTCAAACGGATGTTCCAAGCGGGCCCGAATCCTTACCGTAGCTGAGAACCCGGCCAATACACTACTGGCTACATTTACCGCTATCGGCCCATAAGGTGGCCCCTGGCGTTAATGGGCGAGATGGACATTGGGGGCAAAATGAAGCCGCATTGGGTGGCTGTCGAGGGGTATTTCTGGATCGGCGGGACGGACTACCTGATAGATGTGGCTTGTACATAACAACCTGAGCGACAGGTGGCTCTGCTGGAATGCTCTTAATGCCCCTGAGCTCCTTGGCCTGTGGGTTATTCCTGTTCGGGATGCCGATTGATTGGCGTTTATCGGCATGATAGAAGGCCTCATGAGCAGGGCTCGAAGAGGCCCCTCAGACGTCGCCAGCTTTGGTAGTGCCGAGGGGGAGGCTTGCTGCTCACATAAGCAACCTCCCCCTCATTGGTTGATTATCCATTTAGGCCGTGGTGAAGAAACAAAAAGGAGGCGCAACAAAAGCCCCAATGTTTGAAGCTAAAAATAGGGCTTGCAGAATTCAATAGTCTCAGTTAGAATAGCGGTGTACGGCACTATACAATGAGGTTTGTATCTCACGCTACTAAAGTCGCAATGGAGGAAAAATGAAAAAGCGAGCTTCACTGCCAATGCTAGTACTGCTTATCCTGAGTCTGCTGGCTATGGGCTGTCCCCCAAGATTAGTATTACTAGATGTTGAGTTACCGGAAGGTCTCTATCCACCACTCCCGAAGGAGTGGTGCCGCACCTTTGGCGGACCTGATTGGGACAAGGCATACTCCGTCCAGCAGACTGCCGATGGTGGTTTCGTCATTGCCGGAACAACTTGGTCCTTTGACGCAGGGGGGGGTGATTTCTGGCTGATTAAGGCCGATCCTCAGGGAAACAAAGAGTGGAGCCAGACCTTTGGTGGACCCGAGGAGGATCGGGCATACTCGGTCAAGCAGACTGCCTGCGGCGGTTTCATGATCGCCGGATGGACAGAGTCCTTTGGCGCAGGAGGGCGCGATTTTTGGCTGATTAAGACCGACCTTCAGGGAAATAAAGAGTGGAGCCAGACCTTTGGCGGGCCCGATTGGGACGAGGCACACTCGGTCAAGCAGACTGCCTGCGGCGGTTTCATCGTTGCCGGCCAAACAGCCAAAGCACATGCTAGAGCACCAAGCCTGCGACTGATGGGCGGCGTTCCACCAACGCCAATTACATGTATCTGGGTGGTTAAGACCGATGCTCACGGAAATATACAGTGGACGCAGACTTTTGGTACGCTACGCGAGTTTGACAACGCACGCTCGGTCCAGCAGACTGCCTGCGGTGGGTTTATCATTGCCGGAATGACACGCTCCTTTGGCGCAGGAAAGGATGATTTCTGGCTGATTAAGCTCGCCCCTGAGCAGTAGGTCGTTGCCAGACTCACATTGACCCCATCTCCCTGAGCGGCAGTTGATAGTTGCCCCAGCCAGTGCCAGCTACATCGCGCAACGCAGGAATGGATGTATTCAAACGGATGTTCCAAGCGGGCCCGAATCCTTACCGTAGCTGAGAACCTGGCCAATATCAAAAAATCCCAGGCACACCCGAAATGAACTTTTTGCAAAACTTGCAAGGTCGTTCCCTGCTAGGGAAAAACTCGGAGAAATGTCAGCCCTTTGACATGCTACCAAGCGTTTACTATAATAGGAGGGTGATGGATCTAATCGAGCAATGGCAAGCCGGCAGGGCAGACGCCTTTGAGGCAATCTTCCATCGCTATAAGAGGAGGTGCAGATGGGACAACACAATTGAATATGGTTTCGGATAAATGGGGGTGAAGGAATGCTTCCTTCACCGAAAAGCTGAGGGAGAGTCCCTCAATAAAAGAAGCATGGATTAGCGGGAGGTGCCATCCTGGTTGTTACGGCTCTGGTGCTAATAGCCGGTCCCCAGGCCGCAATAGCACAGGGGTCGTTCGTAGGTGCGAGCACGGTGGATTCGGAGCCTGTCTCCCCAGTTGAAGGGATAGCGCCTGTTCCCCCAGGAGAAAGCGAGGTTGAGCGGGCTCAAAGAAGAGGTCAAGCCTGGGTTGACGAGGTCGCTGTCATTGATCCAGAGATGTCAGAATGGCAGGGCGCTCGTTTGACATCGCCGCAAGCCTTCCATAACCCAAAAGGTGAGGTAATAGCCTATATGTTCGCCATCGAAAGGAACGGGAAGATCGTAGGCCGCGTTCTCGTCGGCAGCTCGGCATACGGCTTTCCAATACTCGAAGCTGGAAAATCTCCACCCTTTCCCGTGCCCTCCGCCAGTGAAGTTAGCGCCATCTTGAGAGAGGAGCACGGTTTGCAAATAGGCGAAGAAAGCCTTGGTGAAGCAAGGCTGCTGCTTCTCAACGTCTTGCGGGGCTTTCACGCGGTATGGGAGGTTGAAGGCAGGGTAGCGGGAATAAATCTAATTACCGGCCGCTCTCTGACGGCACCAAACGTGCGTGCCCTGCCCTTCGCTATGCCCTGCCCGGTGCAGTATAGGGCTGCCAAGGCAGCAACCAGGCAGTCGTTGCTTGGGTCGGCCTACTGGGAGCCTTTATGGGACTGGGGCCAGGTGCTGATACGCGACGCACATCTAATGCAAGAGTGGGGTGAACTTGCGGGTGATCCCCATCCATTCTATCCGGAGGAATCCATTGCCGGTTGGTGTGGACCTAGCTCCGCGGTGTCCATTGGCGTATGGAAAAGGGATGCCGACGGCGATGGGGGTCTGCATGGCCCTGAACCCGGAGAGGAAGATGAAGCGAACATGTATGCGTGGCTTGAACACTACGTGCAGACGTTATCGTTTCCTCCAGGATGGACCTTCCCGGGGGACTACGGCCCGGGGTTCGTGAATTATGGTGCCTCTCGCGGCGAGGATTTTACCTGGGACTATCGCTGGACCTTTTCGGATATAATGAGCGATATAGCGAACGACTGGCCGCTAGGGTTATTGGGGTGGATGTACGTTTATAAGAAGCCGGGCGAACCAATGGAAAAGGCAGCGCACTGGGTTGCTGTAAAGGGATGGGGCTGGTTTGGCTTGAGCCAGTATGTAATAGTCACCGATTCAAATACGCGCGACGACGAGAGGTGGCTCTGCTGGGATGCCCTTAACGCGCCTGGCGTCCCGTACCTGGTCCTCCGCCTGATTCGCATTAGCGATACCGATAATTGATACCCGTTCAGGCGCAAAGAGCCGCTTGACGAGCGCTGGGAGGAGGGCTGTCTTCTCAGAGGCACCCTCCCCCTCAGCGGGTAATTGGAGGGAAGGAAAGGAGGAAAAAGTGAAGAAGGAACTTTCGGTGGCAATACTAGCGTTGCTAGTGGTGAGTCTGGTGGCTGGGGGCTGTCCACCACTTTATCTCCAACGAGAACCAGGACCAGCTCCTCCCGGTCCCTTTCCCCCACCGGATAAAGAGTGGAGCCGGACCTTTGGGGGACGCGAGAGGTCTGTTGCACAATCAGTTCAGCAGACCAGAGACGGGGGTTTCATTATTGTCGGATGGAGAGAGGGGGCAGGAGAGTTTGATTACGATATCTGGCTGGTCAAGAGTGATGAGAAGGGGAATAAAGAATGGAGCCGTACCTTTGGCGGACCCCATTCCGACAAGGCCCACTCAGTCCAACAGACCGCAGACGGGGGCTTTATCATTGTCGGAGATACAGCATCCTTTGGCGCAGGATCTAATGATGCCTGGCTCATCAAGACCGATGGTGAGGGCAACAAAGAATGGAGCCGCATCTTTGGGGGACTGGATGCCGATCGTGCCAGGTCAGTCCAGCAGACCAGAGACGGGGGTTTCATTATTGTCGGATGGACAGACTCCTTTGGCCCAGGAGATATCTGGCTCATCAAGACCGACCAGGAGGGGAATAAAGAATGGAGCCGCACCTTTGGCGGAAGAATTACTGATCACGGATGGTCGGTCCGGGAGACTCTAGACGGTGGTTTCATTATTACTGGCACGCTATATCGCGGAGGCCCGCGATACGGTGATCTCTGGCTGATCAGGACCGACGAGCACGGGGACAAGGAATGGTGCCGGACATTTGATCGAGGGGGTGGTGAGACCGGTCATTCAGTCCAGCAAACCAGAGATGGTGGGTTCATCATTGCTGCACAGGTATATCCGCCTTTTATAGGGCGGAGTGACCTCTGGTTGATCAAGACCGACCAGGAGGGCAACAAAGAATGGAGCCGGAGCTTTGGGGGGTGGGGCAGTGAGGGCTTGCCCTCAGTCCAGCAGACCAGAGACGGGGGTTTCATTATTGTCGCAAGCACAGAGTCCTTTGGCGCAGGAAAGAGTGATATCTGGCTGATCAAGACCGACCAGGAGGGGGATAAAGAATGGAGCCGGACCTTTGGGGGAAGGGAGAGGGAGGGGGGATCCTCCGTCCAGCAGACTGCCTGCGGCGGCTTTATCATTGCCGGGACAACACACTCCTTTGGCGCAGGAAAGAGCGACTTCTGGCTGATTAAGCTCGCCCCTGAGCACGCTATATTGCCGGTTTCGTGACCGACACTACGGGAGTTCCCATCATGCCTATCGTCTCACCAACCCATCCTCTGAGGGACGCTGAAATAAGGGGTGTTTCAATAGCAGAACGAGCAAACGTGAGTGCTCGGAAGCAGGACAGGGGCATTGGCTGGGCAACGATAACCGATGAGGCGGGATACTTCAAGATGAAGGTAGATGTTGCTGTTTACGATATGAGGATACGGGCACTCGGTTTCTCCCGTGAGGAGGTCTCCGGAATAGTAGTTACTGAAGGCGAGACGACAACGGTGAATTTCACCCTGGAGCGAGCACCAGCAGGCTATATTGCTGGCCTTGTAACCGACGTTCATGGCACTCCGATAGAGGGAGCGTTTGTGGATGCCTCGTGTCTGGTCATTGGGCATACTATCGGTTATGCATTTACCGATCCCACTGGACACTTCAATATCAGGATACAAGTTGGCACCTATCAAATGATAGCATCGGCACCGCCCCGATTCCAGAGTGATTTTGCCTCTGACGTTGTAGTGCTGAGAGACGAGACAACGACGGTAAGTTTCAGGTTGCCCTGTGATCGGTAGCGTCACCCATACGGTTACCAACCCCTCTACCCCGGTATAATAACCGTTGATCATGAATTAGGCCTTCGGCAATGGTCGGGGGGCTTGAGTGCAATCCTGCTTACCATGTTCACCAGGACACAGGGAATAAACCCTCATCCGCCTGAGGTCGAAGACTCGACTCTGGCGAGCGGACCACCGAATCATGAAAAATAGTTGCACCGCACATTGAGACTCGTTATGCTCACATTGGGTGCAAAGGTCGTTCACATTGTTACTGGTATTAGTTTTTCAAAGAACTGAAGGTATGGCCAGTGAGGATCATTCTTTACTACCAAATTTGGAGAAGAGCCCGAATTCTTAACGGTGTGCGTACTCGCTCCGACATTTGTGATCTTGTCCGTACTGAGCCTGTTTGGATAGAGGTGAGCAGGTGAGACAGGTTGTTCGCATCTGAGGATGCTCACTCCGCTCACCTGGGAGGTGATGGCAATGTGATAAGATGTCAGCTATCAGTAGTCAGCGTTCAGCAGGGGAGTGACCCCGCAAGGATTACGCTGAACCGGAGATTCAAAAAATGAAGATAGGAGGAACAGAATGAGGAAAGGTTGGTTGATCGTAACTAGTCTGGTCGCGGCAATTGCCCTGCTCGGTGTAGCCGGATGCGCCGCTGTCGAGAGGGAAGTTGAAACAGCGTTAGCAGCAGATACAGGTAACACCCAGCAGAGGGGAATCTGGGTGAGCGGCCAGGGCAAGGTGTCGGTTACCCCGGACATCGCCGCCCTCAGGCTGGGCATCGAAGCTCAGGCGGATACGGTGGCAGAGGCAATGAGCCGGGCGGCTCAATCCATGGAGGCGGTTATAGCTGCGCTGGAGGCGCACGGTGTGGCGGAGGAGGACATCCAAACCTTCCGCTTCAGCATCTCTGAGGCGTGGGAATGGGACAGAGTGACAGGTGAACGTGAACTGACCGGCTACCTGGTGAGCAACATGGTGAGTGCCAGGATCAGGGCACTGGATGAGGTTGGCTTGATTATCGATGCCGTGGTCGAAGCTGGAGGCGATCTCATTAGAATCCACGGGATTGGCTTCACTGTGGAAGACCCCACCGTGCACCAGGAGCAGGCACGCGAGAAGGCTTTTGCCGATGCCAGGGCAAAGGCGGAGCAACTGGCGCAGCTTGCCGGCGTGACCCTGGGAAAGGCGACCTACATCACCGAGGGCATGGCTCACTTCCCACCGATGCCAATGCCGCCTCGAATGGCGATGGACATGGAAGTTGCCCCGGTTACCCCTATCATGCCCGGGGAGCAGGAGATCATCATCAATGTGCAGGTAGTCTTCGCCATTGAATAAGAAATAGGGGGTCAGGTCTTGACTTTGGATCGCGCTGCAACCGTCCCCAAGACCATAACAGCAGCATTGCATGAAGCGAAGAAAAGTCCCCAGGTCAAGGGCTGACCCCAGACTCACGCCGGCTACTTCTCAATGATCTTCTCCACGTCCACGCTGGCGGCCACATCGGCGGCGTTTCGGAAGGCCCCGATTCTCACCTCTTGAATGATGCCCTGCCGATCGATCAAGAATGTGGCAGGGATTCCCCTCACCTGATACAGGTTGGCCACTTCAGTCTCTGTATCCAACAGGACGGGGAAAGGTATCCCTTTCTGGATTACATACTCTCGTATTCATGCGCCGGCATCTTGAAACCTCCTCACTTCCTTCGTCACGGTTCGCTGGTGGGTAGCCGGCTATGAGAGTTTGATTCACGGCAAGGTGCTGCGAGGTATTGGGCAGTAATATGCTAACACGCCTGGCATCCCCTATCAATGAGCTCGTAGCCTCAGATGCAACTCCCGTAGTTGATCCTCGGAGACGGCGTCGGGGGCATTGGTCATCAGGTCAGTGGCGCTCTTGGTCTTGGGGAAGGCGATCACCTCTCTGATGTTATCCTCTCCGGCCAGCAGCATTACAAGACGATCGATGCCCGGGGCGATGCCGCCATGAGGCGGCGCGCCAAATTCCAGCGCCTCCAGGAGATGGCCGAACCGTTCCCGGATCTCTTCGTCGGAGTAGCTCAGAAGCGAGAATATCTTCTCTTGAATCCGGCTATCGTGAATCCGGATCGAGCCGCTGGAGAGTTCATAGCCGTTGCAAACGAAATCGTAGTGCCTGGCCCTTACCCTACCGGGATCGGTGTCGAGCAGGGGGATATCCTCATCATAGGGCGCGGTAAAGGGATGATGCATCGAATCCCAGCGATTACCCTCCTGGTTCCATTCCATCAGGGGATGATCCTGAATGAAGGCAAAGACCATCAGGTTGGGATCAGTCAACCCCAGCCTATTCGCCATCTCCAGGCGGAGTTGACTGAGGACGGTGTTGACCACTTCAGCCTTATCAGCGGCGAAAAGAAGCAGGTCGCCCGGCCCGGCATGGAGACGCTTCACCATCTCCCGCACCTGGTCGATGGTGAAGAACCTGGTTACCGCCGAGTGCACCTTATCTAAGGTAAGATCGTCCAGCGACCCCCCTTGCCCCCCTTCGATAGCCATGGTGACCAATCCCTTCCCTCCACGAGCTCTGGCGAACTCCACCAGCTCCGCCTGTTGCTTTCTGGAGTAGTCAGCACAGCCAGGCGCAGCGAATCCCTTCACGATGCCACCCCCGGCGATCGCCGTTCGGAACACCCCAAATTCAGAGTCCTCCACGATATCAGAGACATCCGCCAGCTCCAATCCGAAGCGAAGATCGGGCTTATCGGTGCCAAAACGCTCGATCACCTCGTGGTACGAAAGGCGGGGGAACGGCTTCACGATCCTGATCTCCGGCTTTAGCTCTGCCATCAGCGAGGTGAAAAGCTCCTCCATCAGATCCAGGACATTCTCTTCGTCAACGAAGCTCATCTCCAGATCGAGCTGAGTGAACTCCGGCTGACGGTCGGCGCGCTGGTCCTCGTCGCGGAAGCACCGCGCGATCTGGTAGTATTTCTCAAATCCGGAGACCATCAGCAGTTGTTTCAGTTGCTGTGGCGACTGGGGCAGGGCATAGAACTTGCCGGGATAGAGGCGGCTGGGCACCAGATAGTCGCGTGCTCCCTCCGGAGTGCTCTTAAGCAGTATCGGGGTTTCGATCTCGATGAATCCCCTGGCATCGAGGAAGTCGCGGATGAACTTGATCACCCGGTGGCGCAACATCATATTCTGCTGCATCTGCGGACGCCTGAGATCGAGATAGCGATACTTCAGCCGAACGCTCTCGTCAATCCCGGATTCGTCACTCATCGGAAAGGGCATTGGTCTGGAGGCATTCAGAATCTCCGCCTCCCGGGCGATGAGCTCGACTTCGCCGGTGGGAATTCCGGGATTCTCGGTGCCGGCGGGACGCCTGGCGACCTCGCCGGTTATCCGGACCACGTATTCGGGGCGCATCTCTGTGGCGATCCGATGAGCCTCCGCGGCGACCTGGGGATTAAACACCACCTGGAGAAGCCCGCTTCGATCACGCAGGTCGATGAAGATCAGTCCGCCGTGGTCACGCCGGCGGTTGACCCAGCCGGCCACGCTGATCCCCCGCCCGATATGCCTCCCTGCTTCGCTGCAATTGTGGGTTCGATATCGATTAGCCATCGTGTCTTATTATAGCCGCAGTCGGTGGCCTTTGCAATTGGCATCGCTCCCTTTGACACCCCTGGCAAAAACTGCTAATCTTGAATGGGAGGAACTCACAGTGACTAAAGCGATGCCTGAGAAATTGACCATGGAGAAGCTCGTCTCGCTGTGCAAACGGCGGGGCTTCATCTTTCAGTCGAGCGAGATATACGGCGGACTGGCTTCCTGCTGGGACTACGGCCCGCTGGGGGTAGAACTTAAGAACAATGTCAAGGCTGCCTGGTGGCAATCGGTCGTCCGCCAGCGGGATGACACGGTGGGAATCGATGCCAGCATCCTGATGCATCCACGCGTGTGGGAGGCGAGTGGCCATGTTGCCGGGTTTTCCGACCCCTTCTCCACCTGCCTGGCCTGCGGCCGCAATTGGCGGACGGATCAAATGGGGGAGACTGTCCGATGTCCGGAGTGTGGCGGAGAGCTGTCGGAACCTGCTCCGGCCAGCCTGATGCTGGAGACCTTTCTGGGTCCGGTCCGTGCTACGTCCCAGATCACCTACCTCAGACCGGAGACGGCGCAGGGCATCTTCGTCAACTTTCAGAATGTGCTCAACTCCACCCGCAAGAAACTCCCCTTCGGCATCGCCCAGATAGGCAAGGCATTCCGCAACGAGATCACCCCGGGCAATTTCACCTTCCGCACCAGAGAGTTCGAGCAGATGGAGATCGAGTACTTCGTCAAGCCCGGCACCGACGAGCAGTGGTTCAGTCACTGGGTGACGGAGCGCTTCAACTGGTATATCAACCTGGGGATCAGAGAGGAAAACCTGCACCTCAGAGAGCATTCTAAGGATGAGCTGGCGCATTATGCTCGCAGTTGCACCGACGTCGAATACCTTTTCCCATTTGGCTGGTCGGAGCTGGAGGGGGTCGCCAACCGCACCGATTTCGATCTCCGACAGCACGCCAATCACAGCGGCGAGAACATGAGCTACTTCGATGACCAATCCCAGGAACGCTACACCCCCTATGTGATCGAGCCTTCGGCAGGCGTGGATCGCTCAGCTCTGGCCTTCCTCGCCGATGCCTATGCGGAGGAACTCGATGATAAGGGAGATCTTCGGGTGGTGCTGCACTTTCATCCGGCCCTGGCTCCGATCAAGGTGGCGATGCTGCCGCTGAGCCGTAACGAAAAGCTGGTGCCGTTAGCTAAAGAGGTCTATGAGAATCTGCGCCGGCACTGGATGGTGCAATACGATGATGCCCAAAGCATCGGGCGGAGATACCGGCGGCAGGACGAGATCGGCACACCCTTCTGCGTTACAGTTGATTTCCAGTCGCTGGAGGACAATCAAGTCACCATTCGGGACCGAGACTCAATGAGGCAGATGCGCGTCCCGATTGCGGGGCTCGGCGCCTGCCTCTCCGCCAAGCTTGGCGGCGAGCCGTTCGAGGTTCTCCCTCCCGGCGGGGCATACTGGTTGGGGTTTTGAATTGCCTGAGATCGCTATAACTGAGCTCTCATTAAATGACCTCAGGGACGTCCTCTCCGACTGGGGAGAGCCCCAATACCGCGCCAGGCAGATACTCGACTGGGTCTATCGCAAGCCGATCAGCGATTTCTCTGCCATGAGCAATCTGCCCCCGAAGCTGCGGGAAAGTCTGGATTCAAAGTTCTCTTTTCAATCCATATTTCCGGTAACCGAGGCGACCTCCCGCGACGGCAGCAGCACCAAGGTGCTCTTTCGCCTCAGTGACGGGAACACCGTCGAATCCGTCCTGATGATGTACGATAAACGACGCACCGTTTGCGTCTCCTCTCAGGTCGGTTGTGCCTTCGGCTGCCCCCTCTGCGCCACCGGGGCCAGCGGTTTCGAGCGCAACCTGACCCCCGCCGAGATCACCGATCAGGTTCTTTTCTTCTCCCGCCGACTGATCAGTCAGCAGTCGGCAGTCGGCAGTCCGGGGCGGGGTGAGGGACTATCGACTATCGACTATCGACTATCGAATGTGGTCTTTATGGGCATGGGAGAGCCACTGGTCAATTTTGAAGCCGTCTGGCGAGCGGTGGAGAATCTGACCTCTCCGGGACTCTTCGGGCTGGGAGCGAGACACCTGACCATCTCGACGATTGGGATTCCCTCCGCCATCAAGAAACTGAGCCACAAAAAGCTGCAGGTGGGGCTGGCGGTCTCCTTGCATGCCCCCAACAACGAGCTCCGCGACCTCCTGGCACCCCCCAACAGGATGTATCCCCTGGAGGTGCTTATCCCGGCTTGCCGGAGTTACGTTGAGGCCACCCGTCGCCGGATCACTTTCGAGTATACCCTCATACGCAGCGTCAACGACTCCGTGCCACTTGCCATCGAGCTGGCGGAGCTGCTGCGAGGACTCAATTGCCACGTTAATCTCATCCCGGTCAATCCCACTCCAGAGTTTAAGCCCCCTCACCGAGCCCGGATTCAAGCCTTCCATGAGACTCTTACCCGCCATCACGTCTCGAATACCATCCGGCTGAGGAGGGGGCTCGACGTCCACGCCGGATGCGGCCAGCTTCGGGCGAGAGATTAAGGAGAACTGCATTGTATTACGATGAACACTATTTCGACAAGTATCATCGGGGATATTCATTTGCTAAAATGCGCCCCTATTTCAGCGTGATAGCCAAAGCATTAGTCGGGCTGTTTAAACCGCAGCAAGTGCTGGATGTTGGTTGCGCCAGGGGATACCTTGTCCATATCTTTCGAGAACTTGGCGTTGATTCTTACGGCATTGACCTATCTGAATATGCTCTGTCTTCTGCGCCGGAGGAGCTGCAGGAGTATCTACTGAAGGTAAATATTGACCATGAAGGATTGCCCTTTGAAAGCGGTATCTTTGATTTGATAACGTGCCTGGATGTTGTTGAGCACTTAGCTAATAACGATCAAGCGATTTGCGAGATGCGGCGTGTCTTGAAGACAGATGGCGCATTGTATATATCGGTGCCTTCAAAGCTTGCAGACTCCTTGCTTGGCATTATAGCTGCCAGAGACCCCAGTCATATAAATATACGCTCTAAAGACTCGTGGATTGAAACGCTGGATATCCTTGGTTTTCGCTATGCGGGTGAATTCCCCAGGGCTGAACGGAAAGAGGCCAGGGTTCTAAGTCTGCAACAGAGGTGGATGCCAAGACTGGTGGCTGAAGTAGGCAGACTTCCCTTCATTCCTTACTTTCGCTATGATTTGATCTTTAGGAAGCGTGCTTAAGATATTATGCCCACCCACCTGCTCAAATGCCTTGCCGAAGCCGGACTTGGCTCCCGGCGCAAACTGGCCGATGCCATCAGGCAGGGCCGGGTACAGGTCAACGGAATTGTGGCCGAGGATTTTCGCCAGGCGATAAATCCCCAGGAGGACTCTGTTGTCCTCGATGGGCAACGAGTGAGCCTGGCCAAGCCCCAGACTATATGCCTCCTGTTGCACAAGCCCCGCGGCGTTATCTCCACCGTCAGCGACGAAAGAGGCCGCCAGACGGTGCTGGACATCCTTCCCGGGAGATTCCGGGGTTTGCGGCTCTATCCGGTCGGACGGCTGGACAAAGAAAGCTCAGGGCTCCTGCTGCTCACTAACGATGGCGATCTGACCTACCACCTCACCCACCCCAGGTTCGAGCAGAAAAAGGAGTATCTGGTAGCCGTAGATGGCATACTCAAACCAGCGGAGAGACGGAGGCTGGAAAGAGGTGTCGAACTTGCCGACGGCACAACCTCTCCCGCCCGCGTGAGGATGGTGCATGGTATGGAGTCCTTCAATTACAGTATCACCATCCACGAGGGGAGGAAGCGGCAGGTGCGCCGTATGTTCGAGGAGCTGGGCTACCAGGTTCTCGCCTTGAGGCGAGTGCGCATTGGCAATCTGGCGCTTGGTGACCTTGGAGAGGGTGAGGTGCGCCAGCTATCCGCCGATGAGATAGAGAGCCTTCGCAGTTGCCATCGGTCTCTCCCCGGAGTATAATCAATTAAAAGCATCAGCGAGAGTAAACATGAAGAGAGTCGGTGTTCTAACCAGCGGCGGCGATGCACCCGGCATGAATGCCTGCGTCCGGGCTGTTGTCAGAAGTGCAGCATCCCGAAAAATAGAGGTCGTTGGAATCAGGCGCGGCTACACTGGACTAATCGGGGGGGACATGATAAGCCTGGGGCCAAAAAGGGTGGGGCACATCCTGGAGCGCGGGGGCACCTTCCTGGATAGCTCCCGCTGCCCCGAGATGAAAACCCCGGAGGGGTTGGAAAAGGCCGTCAATATGCTCCGGTCAGAAAGAATAGAGGGGCTGATAACCATAGGCGGCGACGGGACGTTTCGGGCCGCCGCTGCCCTCGCCAAAATGGGCGGGGTCAAGGTTGTGGGAATCCCTGGCACAATCGACAACGATGTCTACGGCACCGATTATACCATCGGATTCGATACCGCCATAAACACCGCTCTCCAGTCGATAGACAAGATCCGTGACACCGCCGACTCGCTGGAGATGCTTTTCTTCGTCGAGGTGATGGGGCGTACCAGGGGGTTCATCGCCCTGGCGGTGGGGGTCGCGGGTGGGGCCAGTGAGATTATTATTCCTGAAACGGAAACCAATACGCTTGCCCTGGCCCAACGATTGCAAAAGAGATTCCTTAAGAGAGGGGGGCAGCAGAGCGCCCTGATTATAGTGGCCGAGGGGAATACCCCGGGCGGGGCCCAGGCAATCGCGAAAATGGTGGGGGAGATAATGAAGGTGGATTATCGCGTGGTCTTGCTGGGACACGTGCAGCGAGGGGGATCGCCCACGGCGAGGGATAGAATCCTGGCCAGCAAGCTTGGTATAGCTGCTGTAAATACGCTGCGCGAGGGAAAACACGGATGCATGGTGGGAGAGATCGGATCGGAAATCGTCTATACACCTCTCGAGGACACCTGGACCAAGGTCAAGGAACTGGACGCCAGCCTGCTTCGAATGCCTCACATATTAACTATCTGACCGGATATTCCCCAAATGAGGATACTTCACTTCGCCGATCTCCACCTGGGTGTGGAGAACTACGGCCGCACCGATCCTGCTACCGGACTATCCTCGCGGCTGGTGGAGTTCCTCACCGCCTTCGATGAACTGGTCGAGTATGCCATCAGGCATGAGGTAGACCTGGTCCTCTTCTGCGGCGATGCCTACAAGACGCGCGATCCCTCCCAGACGCAGCAGCGCGAGTTTGCCCGGCGTATCGCACTCCTCGCCACAAGCGGCATCAAGGTATTCTTGCTCGTCGGCAACCACGACCTGCCCAATGCTATCGGCAGGGCTACCTCCCTGGATATCTTCGATACGCTATCCATCAAGAATGTTATCGTGGGGAATGGAATCGATGCCTACCGCATCGAAACCAGAAGCGGTGACCTTCAGATTGTAGCCTTACCCTGGGTCGGGCGGAGCATGCTTCTTACCAGAGATGAGGTGAAGAACCTCACGCTGGAGCAACTCAACCAGAGAATGGAGGAGCTGATCGTTGAGCAACTCGAGAAGCTGGTAAGAGACCTTGATCCGGACCTGCCAACCATCCTCGCGGGTCACGTTTCGCTTGCGTCAGGAAGAATTGGGGCGGAGAGGTCGCTCGTGATCGGCCGCGACAACGTTCTGCATCAGGGGAAAATCCCCCTGCCAGCATTCGACTATATCGCGCTCGGGCACCTGCACTCTCATCAGGTTCTTTCACTCAATCCTCCAATAGTTTACTCGGGCAGTCTTCAGCCGATCGATTTCAACGAGGAAAACGAGGAGAAGGGATTCTGTGTCATCGAGCTGGAAAAGGGGAAGGCGCATTATGAGTTCCACCCGGTCAAGACGCGGCGCTTTGTGACCATCGAGGTGAACGCCAATGCTGAAGATCCCACCGCAGCCGTGCGTCGGGCTATCGGCAAGAAAGATATCAAAGATGCCATCGTGCGTCTTCACATCAAAGTGTCTCCAGAGAGGGCGGGATTGATTCAGGACAGCGAGGTGCGCCAGGTATTAGAGGAAGCTCATTTTGTGGCCGCGGTGGTCAAAGAGGTAGAACGAGAGGTGCGCAACCGGCTGGAGACGTACTCGGCGGAGGAGATCACTCCCCTGGAAGGGCTCAGAGCCTATCTGAACACTCGTGACTTATCCCCGGAAAGAAGCTCAGTCCTGCTGAATTATGGGGAAAAAATCATCCGGGAACGCCTCTCATCGGATGCCACCCTTCACGTCTGAGACGGATAAACCCATGTTATCTTTAACCTTCTACGGCGGCGTGAACGAGATCGGGGGGAACAAGATCCTCCTTGAAGACAGTCATGTCAACCTTTTCTTCGATTTTGGATTCCCCTTCAAGAAACGTGCCCGATATTTTGAGGAGTACCTCAATCCGCGTCCTGGCGCCGGCCTCCTCGATCTGCTCGAAATGGGGATTCTCCCCCCGTTGAGAGGTATCTATCGAGAGGGTATGGGCGGCAAGAAGCTATGGCAAAGATTCAGATCACGGCCGCTCTATCGAGAGTTGACCATCGATGGCGTGTTGCTCACCCATGCCCACGTGGACCACAGCGGCTATATATCGTTCCTGCGCGACGATATCCCTATCTATACCACTACCATGACCGCCTTCATCGCCAAGGCGATGCAGGATAGCACGCCCCCCAATTTTGAGGGGGAGGTCTGCTACTCCCTGCCACGGGAGTCGAAAGAGGGCTATCTGCGTTCGCAAGGGACCTACAGGATGCGCCCTTTCGCCTTCCTGGATTCGTTGTCCATCAGCGAGGAGGCGCGGGCTTTCTGGAATTCATCGCCTACAAAGAAGAGGCCGCTGGGTTCAGACTCCTTTCGTTTCGCGCAAGAGTTTATCGGCAATCTCCCGGTGAAGCTCTTTCCGGTGGATCACTCTATCCCCGGGGCGGCGGCTTTCGCCGTGGAGACCTCCTCAGGATGGGTAGGATATACCGGCGATCTCAGGTTTCACGGCCAGGGGAGCGGACAGAGCGAGAACTTCGCCGCGGCCATGCGGCAATTGCGCCCCCGCATTCTTCTCTGCGAGGGCACGCGGTGTGGAGACCAGCGCGGGACCAGTGAAGAAGAGGCCTACGAGAACTGCCTGAAGGCCGTCAGCGAGGCCAGGGGACTGGTGATCTCCGACTTCGGAGCCCGTAACGTCGAGCGCCTCCTTGCCTTTCACCGCATCGCTATCCAGACTGGGCGCAATCTTGTCATCATGGCGAAGGACGCCTACTTGCTCGATGCGATGCACCTCGTATCGGAGGAAGTGCCCTCGATCGGGGATATGCCCGACATTATGATCTATAAAGACTTCAAATCGAGACTTGCCCTATGGGAGGCGGAAATACACCGGCGCTACCACGACAAGCTGATGTCGCCATCTAATGTTCGTGAGAACGCCCATGATGTCATCCTCTGTTTCAGCTTCTGGGACTTAAACGATCTCATTGACATCGCACCCCCCGGTGGTGGAACTTATATCTACTCCTCCGCCGAGGTGTTCGACGAAGAAGGGGCGATGGATATGCGGCGTCTCGCCAACTGGGTTACTCATTTCGGGATGAAGGCCATCGGCCTGCCAAGAGAGGGTCTAAACTGGGAAATCCCTGAGGATGAGAAAGGCTTCCACTCCTCCGGTCATGCCAGCGGTCCCGAGCTCCTTGAGCTTATCCGCCGCATCAACCCCCAAATTCTGATACCCATCCACACTGAGCACCCCGAGTATTTTGTCGAGAACCTGAAGGACACCGGGATCGAGGTGCGCGTCCCCGTAGAGGGACAGACGATGACGTTTTCTTGATGGACAAGACCCAAGAATAAAGGGGAGGAATAACTGCAATGAACGTGCTGATCTCAGTAGACATGGAGGGGATCTCCGGCGTGGTGAGCGGCAATCACACCTCGTCCAGCCATAAGGAGTATGAGCGTTTCCGCAAGCTGATGACCGCCGAGACCAACGCGGCTATCGAAGGAGCTCTCTCCGGAGGCGCCACCCAGGTTGTCATCAACGACAGCCACGGCGGAATGTCAAACATTCTGATCGAGGAATTGAACCCGGCAGCTCTGTTGATCTCCGGCAGCCCAAAGCCGTTCGGTATGATGCAAGGCATGGGGCCGGAGATAGGTGTCGTGTTCTTCGTCGGTTACCACGCAGCGTCGGGCACCGGTGCCGCGGTGCTGGAACATAGCTGGACCGGTATCGTGGTCGAAGCATACCTCAACGGCCGGAGCGTGGGCGAGGTGGGTCTTAATGCGGCCCTTGCCGGAGCATACGGCACCCCGGTCGCCCTGGTCACCGGCGACAGGGCTGCGACGGATGAGGCGCGCGCCCTTCTGGGCAACATCGAGACGGTGACCGTTAAGGATGGTGTAATGCGCACCGCTGCTCGCTGTTTGCATCCTGATGTTGCGCAGGAACAGATTCGGGAAGCGGCGGCGCGTGCCCTGCGGCTTGAAGCGTCACCATTTGTCCTATCCAGGCCGGTCACGCTACGTGTCGTTTTCCAGCGGGCTAGCCACGCCGATATGGCTGGACTGATTCCAGACAGCCGGCGGGTGGACGGCCGCACCGTCGAATGGGTAGGGGAGGAGATGCCTGCCGTCTACAAGGTATTCCGAGCAATGATGGTGCTCTCCATGGCCAATGGGGCTTGACACTCCGTTCCTCTCGTACGCTGCGCCCGGCGGAACTGCGGATTTATGTTGATGACGACGAAATACTGTGCAAGAGGTACGCCGTGTTGAGACGATTATACCATCCCGCAGCGAAGCAGTAAATCTGTGGAATAAATGCCTGCCTGTTGACACGCTCCTCTAAATATCTTAGACTTACTTGGTGGGAATCGTGCAGCAAGAGAAGAAAGCAAATCGACTGGAGGCGATGCGTCACTCGGCGGCTCATGTCATGGCTGAGGCGGTGCAGGCGCTCTTTCCCGACGTCAAGTTCGGTATCGGGCCGGCGACCGAAGACGGCTTCTACTATGATTTCGAACTCCCCCGCCCCCTGACCCCCGACGATCTCAGCGTCGTCGAGGAAAAGATGCGGGGCTCGATCGCTGCCGATGCTCCCTTCGCTAAACAGGAGGTGACCAAGAAAGCGGCACGCCCTATATTCCATTCCCAGCCCTACAAATTGGAGTTGATCGACGAACTTGACGGCGAGACGGTCACGATCTACCGGCAGGGGAGCTTCACCGACCTCTGTCGCGGGCCGCACCTGGCATCTACAGGGGAGCTGAAGGCTTTCAAATTGCTCAGCATCGCCGGCGCTTACTGGCGTGGCGATGAGCGGCGACCGATGCTGCAGCGGATTTACGGCACCGCCTTCGAAACTGAGTCCGAGCTTGCGGATCACCTTAACAAGCTCGAAGAGGCAGCCAAAAGAGACCATCGTAAACTCGGCCGGGAACTCGATCTCTTCACCATCCACGAAGGGGTCGGGGCGGGTCTTGTCCTCTGGCATCCCGGGGGTGGACGCGTACGCGTGCTGATCGAGGACTACTGGCGCAAATTACACTATGAAGGCGGGTACGAGATCGTCTTCACGCCGCACATCGGCCGTGCTCAACTGTGGGAGAGGTCGGGGCACCTCGACTTTTACAGGGACGGCATGTATTCGCCCATGGACATTGAGGGACAAGATTACTACGTCAAGCCGATGAACTGCCCCTTCCATATCATGATCTATAAGTCGCAGACACGCTCCTACCGCGACCTGCCGTTGCGCTGGGCGGAATTGGGCACGGTTTATCGCTATGAGCGCAGCGGAACGCTGCGCGGGTTGATGCGCGTTCGTGGCTTTACACAGGACGATGCCCACATCTTCTGCGCGCCGGAACAGGTCGAAGGCGAGATCCTGCGCGTATTGGACTTTAGTTTGAACCTGCTGCGGGGTTTTGGATTTGAGGAGTTCAAGTTCGAATTAAGTGTGCGCGACCCCGGAACGCCGGAAAAATACGCCGGCGATGACGTGATGTGGGAACAGGCCGAGGCATCGCTGGTCGCAGCATTGGAAGCACGAAACCTGCCCTACGAGCGGATAGAAGGCGAGGCGGTTTTCTATGGGCCCAAGATTGACATCAAGATTAAGGACGCACTGGAAAGGATGTGGCAATGCACCACGATCCAGTTCGACTTCAATTTGCCGGAACGGTTTGACATGGCCTACATAGGTGAGGACGGCAAAGGCCATTGGCCTTACATGATTCACCGGACGTTGTTGGGCAGCATGGAGCGATTCCTTGGCATCCTCGTGGAACACTATGGCGGCGCTTTTCCGGTATGGCTGGCGCCGGTGCAGGTAAAAGTAATTCCCATAGCTGATCGCCATCTGGACTATGCCCAACAAGTTGGTAGTCAGTTGAGGGATGAGGGACTGCGTGTCGAAGTGGATGATCGCAAAGAAAGGATGAACCTGAAGATCAGAGAGGCGCAGTTAGCTAAAGTGCCTTATATGCTGATAACGGGCGACAGCGAGGTTCAGGATTCCACCGTAGCTGTTCGCTTGCGAAACGGGGAGAATCTTAAGGGAGAATCACTGGAGGTATTTAAAGATCGGGTCAGGAATGTTATAATGTCTAAGCGAGGGCTTTGACTTGGTCGAGGCATCTCATCGATATCTAAAGAGAGGTGGTAGAGAATAGTTAAACAATATCGTGCCGTCCAACCGACCAAGCAATACCGTGTAAACCAGTGGATCGTGGCCAAAGAGGTGCGGGTGATCGGTGAGTCCGGCGAGCAACTGGGTGTGATGTCGCTGGCCGATGCTCGCCAGATGGCCAGAGAGCGTGATCTCGACCTGGTTGAAGTGGCTCCCACCGCGCAGCCGCCGGTCTGTCGCTTGCTGGATTTCGGCAAGTTCAAGTACGAACAGGCCAAGAAAGAGCGCCAGTCTCATAAGAGTCAGAAGTCAACCGGGCTGAGAGAAGTCAAGTTGCGCCCCAAGATCGGGCAGCACGATATTGATTTCAAAGTTCGTACGGTGAAGAGGCTGCTCGAGGAGGGGGACAAAGTCAAGATTCTGGTCATCTTCCGCGGACGTGAGATTGTCCACCCTCATTTAGGAAAGGATCTGGTGGAGGGAGTGATCAAATCCCTGGGAGAAGCCGCCAAAGTGGAAAGGGGTATCGGTATGGAGGGGCGGACCATGACCGTGATTTTGTCGCCAGGTAAGCCAAAAAAAAGGGGACAAGGATGCCGAAACTCAAAACCCGTAAATCGCTGAAAAGACGATTCCGTGTCACCGGCACGGGCAAGATAATGCGTGTCAAGATTGGCAAGAGCCATCTGCGCCGCAAGAAAGCCAAGCGAACCAAACGAACCTATTCTCAGAGCATTGAACTGCATCCCGCAGACAAGAAACGAACGAAGAAGGTCTTCCCGGCGGGGTTGAGATAAGGAGAAACGATGCCACGTGTTAAAGGGGGAACAACCACTCGACGCCGTCACAAGAAGGTGTTGAAACTTACCAGGGGTCATAGAGCGTCCAGTCACTCGCTCTATAAGCGAGCATGTGAGTCGATGCTCCATTCACTAAGCTACGCATACCGTCACCGCCGGGAGCGTAAGAGAGACATGCGTCGGCTCTGGATCGCTCGCATCAATGCCGCCGCCAGGGAGCACGACTTGCCTTATAACAAATTCATGCACGGTCTGATCAGAGCCGGCGTATCCCTCGACCGGAAGATACTGGCCGATATGGCAGTGCGAGATTCGGCGGCCTTTGCTCAACTGGTGGAGATTGCCAAGGGCGAAGGTTGAAGGTTGAAGGCTGAAGGCTGAAGGGGTCCGAACCGTCCTTGCCCTCCGCCTCCGAAAAGGCCCCCTGAGCGAGGTTTTTTTGGGACGTAACTACTCAGGCCTGCCCCCGGCCGCAGGCTCAGGGATTCAAGGTTCCGCGGTTCACGGTTAGACCGATCAAGATACTGCAACCATTAACCATCAACCGTGAACCGTGAACCTGACTAGTTATAAGGGGAGAACGATGACAAAAACCCTTGAAGAGATCAAATCCAGGGCATTGGATGAACTGCGGAATCTCAATGACCTGAACGAGATCGAGGCCTGGCGAGTCGGGTACCTCGGCAGGAAGGGAACGGTAACCCAACTGCTGCGAGGTCTCTCCAGCTTACCGATCGAGGAAAGGCGGGAGGCCGGAGCGGCTGCCAATAATCTCAAGTCGCTCCTGGAACAGGCCCTGGCCGAGAAACAAGAATCGCTCAGGAAGGCCGAGTTAGATAAACTCGTGCAGCAATCCCGCCTGGATGTTACCCTCCCGGGACATCATGTTCAAGTGGGCCGGCTCCATCCCACGACGAAGATACTCCGCGAGGCCTGCGCGGTTTTCGTCGCCATGGGCTTTGAGGTAGTCGAAGGGCCGGAGGTCGAGTGGGATTATTACAACTTCGAGGCGCTGAATATCCCCAGGAATCACCCGGCCCGTGATATGTGGGCTACTCTCTGGATTGACTACCAAAACGAAGCCGGCGAGCGGCCCATGCTGCTGCGCACCCATACCTCGCCGATGCAAATCCGGTTCATGGAAAAAAGACAGCCTCCGATACGCGTCGTCATGCCGGGCAAGGTCTATCGCCATGAAGCCACCGACGCTACGCACGAATCCATGTTCTACCAGATCGAAGGCTTGGCGGTGGACAAAGGCATTTCGATGGCTCACCTTAAGGGGACGCTCTACGAATTTGCCCGCCGGCTCTTTGGCCGGGATCGCAAGGTGCGGTTTCGCTGTGACTACTTTCCGTTCGTCGAGCCTGGCGTGGACATGGCGATCGACTGTTTCATCTGTCAGGGCAAGGGCTGTCGCGTGTGCGGTGATGAGGGATGGATCGAGATTCTGGGCGCGGGGATGGTACATCCCGATGTCCTGCGGCGGGTGAACTACGACCCTGACGTCTACACCGGCTTTGCCTTCGGCATGGGCCTGGAACGCATCCCGATGCTCAAGTATGGCATCGACGACATCCGGCTTTTCTACAGCAATGACCTTCGCTTTCTGGAGCAATTCTAGGGAGATTGATCTTGTACCAGGCACCGCGCGGCACTTCCGACGTTCTGCCTCACGACCAGGCATACTGGCGATATATTGAAGAGACTGTGGCCGATATTTGCCGGCTTTATGGCTACCAGCGCATCGATACCCCGGTTTTCGAGGACTCCGGGCTTTTCGTTCGCAGTATAGGGGAAGACACCGACGTTGTGGAGAAGGAGATGTACTCCTTCAACGACCATGGCGGGGATCTTCTGACCTTACGTCCGGAAGGGACAGCTCCGGTGTGCCGGGCGTATTTAGAGCACGGGATGCATAACCTGCCCCAGCCGGTCAGGCTATACTATATCACCCCGATATTCCGATACGAGCGTCCTCAGGCGGGACGATTCCGCCAGCACTGGCAATTCGGCTTCGAGGGACTGGGCAGCTCCGATCCCGCCCTCGATGCTGAGGTCATCGAGATGGCCTGCGTGCTGTATCGCCGCCTCGGTTTGAGGGACACTGTCCTGAAATTGAACAGCATCGGCTGCCGTAACTGCCGGCCCCAGTACCTCAAGTGCCTTGAGGAATACTATTCGAAGAAGGTTGACCTCTTGTGCCCCGATTGCAAACGCCGGCTGGAGAGGAATACGCTAAGGCTGCTCGATTGCAAGCAGGAATCCTGCATGCCTCTTACGGAGCAGGCTCCGAAGAGCAGCGACTCTCTCTGCGCCGAATGTCAGGATCACTTCGATTTCCTTAAGAAGTATCTTGTCATTTTTGACCTGGAATTCGACCTCGATCACCGGCTGGTTCGTGGACTCGACTACTATACCAGGACCGTTTTTGAAATCCAGCCGCTGGGCGAAAAGGGGGCACAGACCACCCTGGGTGGTGGCGGCAGATACGATGATCTCGTGGAAGAAATTGGCGGCAGACCCACGCCCGGAGTCGGATTTGCGACTGGCATCGAGCGAATGATCCTCAATATAAAGAGGCAGGGTATCGTTGTGCCTCCCCTTCCTCAACCCACCACCTTTGTCGCCTTCCTCGGCCAGGAGGCAAAGGATAAGGCTGTGGGGTATGTCGCCCAAATGCGCCGGGAAGGGATCGGTGCCATCCTTGCTTCGGGAAACCGCAGCTTGAAGGCACAACTAAGACAAGCCAATGCCCTCGGTGCCACCTCTGCTATCATCATCGGTGAGGATGAGCTTCGGGATGGGATGATAGTCTGGCGCGATATGACCAGGAGCGAGCAACAGCGCTTGAGCTTCGAGGATGCTCTTTCTCTAGTCAAGAGTCGAGAGTCTGGAGTCTGGAGTCTGGAGCGGGATGGGAGGGGGACTCTTGACCCTTGACTCTAGACTCTCGACTACTAGGTTGGGGTGAATGTGTTCATCGCCGGCATAATTACCGTCAGCGATAAGGGCTCCCGGGGAGAGCGCAAGGACGAAAGCGGCGCGGTAATCCGGGATTTGCTCTCCGGAATAGGGGCGCAAGTCTCCCGATACGAGATCGTCCCCGACGAGAGAGAGACGATATCCGCCAGATTGATCGAGTGGGCCGATGGTGCAGGGATCGATCTGATTCTCACCAGTGGCGGCACCGGGCTCAGTCCCCGGGATGTCACACCCGAGGCCACGCTGGCGGTGGTGGAAAGACTCGCCCCAGGCTTTTCCGAAGCCATGAGGCTGGAGAGCCTGAAGAAGACGCCCATGGGGATGTTAAGCCGAGGCGTATCCGGCATCCGTGGCAAGACCCTGATTGTCAATCTCCCCGGCAGCCCCAAGGCGGTACGCGAGTGCCTCGAAGTAATCCTCCCTACCCTTCCTCACGCCATTGAAACGCTCCGCGGTGAAGCCTCCGAATGCGCTGCCATGGAAGCTAGTGGACAGCCCGATGCAGATGCGCAATAAGCAAGATCACTCGACTGAGATTCTATGGGTATACTCCGATACAGGTAACGCAAGTGAGAGTTCCTTGGCGTATTCGCAGGAAACCCCCATGGGCGGCTGCCCACCAACGAATCACGAAAATGGGCGTAGTTGCACCGCGCATCGAGACTTGTTATCCTCAGATTGGGTGCAGAGGTCGTTATCTTTTTGGCGGTATAGCCCCGAGAAAGAAACTGACAACGGTAGCCTGTATGCACCACGAATTGTTGCTCCTGTTTCAGGAAGCACGTGGAACAAATTATAAACAGCAAGGCTGCCACTACCCAAATAAAGGAGGAAACGTGGAAGCAATTCTGGAAAGGTGCTGTGGAATCGACGTCCACAAGTCCAAGCTTACTGCTTGCCTACTGGTAGGCAAGCCCAATGGCAAGGCGGAAAAAACCATCAAGACCTTTAGTACCACGACCGGCGATCTTGAGGCACTTAGGGATTGGCTGGAGGCAGAGGGGTGTACTCATGCAGCCATCGAAAGCACCGGGGTGTATTGGAGACCGGTATTCAACATCCTCGAACACAGCCTGACGGTTATTCTGGCCAACGCCAGAGAGATCAAGAACGTTCCCGGACGGAAGACGGATGTCAAGGACTGCGAGTGGATTGCGGATCTGCTCAGGTTTGGGCTCATTCGAGCAAGTTTCATCCCTCCCAAGCCAATTCGTGAGCTTCGGGACCTCACCCGTTATCGGGTGAAGCTAACCCAGGAGATGGGCTCAGAGAAGAACCGGGTTCAAAAAGTCCTGGAGGATGCCAATATCAAACTGTCTTCGGTAGCCACAGATGTATTTGGCGTTTCAGGCAGGGAGACGTTGAGTGCTTTACTTGAGGGAGAGTCCACCCCTGAAGAGATGGCGAAGTTGGCCAAAGGGAAGCTGCGCAAGAAACGATGGATATCTTAAAGGAGAAAGGAATTTCGCTTACGGTGGAGCAATTTCTGAAGGAAAGGGAGCGGTAGGTGATGGGGGTTTGGCTTAAGGTCAAACTCTTTCACACCAGGATGCAATGGGAAGGCTATTGAACAAAGGCAGAAATAATGGTCAAAAGTTCCAGCCCTGGCCGGAGTCTTGACTCCCGGCTGGCGACCCCTTGACAAACGGAATAACTATGGGTTATCCTTTTATCAAGCAGTTTTTCAGCAGCGGGTCGAATGAAAAATGCAAAGATATTGTGATTTGACCTTGACAAATCCTCGGAAGGGTGAGAGGGTAAGGGAAATTGAGACATGAGTGTTCTGAAAGAGAAGATAAGATTCACTTATGAGGATTACCTTCGTTTACCCAATGATAGGAAGCAATACCAGATTATAGAAGGTGAGGTCTGTGTAGTTCCATCTCCAGCCCCCCGACATCAGGACACCCTGCGAAAACTAACCATTTTACTGAGCAATTTTGTGGAAAGACACAAGCTCGGAAGGGTTTACATCGCCCCTTGTGATGTGATATTATCTGATGAAGACGTAGTCCAGCCGGACATATTCTTTATTTCAAACGAACGCGAGTATATTATTGCGGAGAAGAATATCCAGGGGGTACCGGACCTGGTGGTTGAAATCCTGTCCGCATCTTCCGCAAAGCTTGATAGAGCCTTGAAAATGAAGCTTTATGAGAGATTTGGGGTAAAGGAATACTGGTTGGTTGACCCGGTGAAAGAAGAGATAGAGGCGCTGACGCTTGAAGGTGAAGGTTACCAGAGCCTGGGCGTTTTTGGAATTAGGCAGTCCTTCGAATCTCTGTATCTTACGGGACTTAAGGTTGATTTAAGAGAGGTTTTCTAAGAAGACACATTGACAAACTTTTAATTCTTGTGGTAGAGTTACTTGGTGGTAGTTGAGGTTGTCCCTGACCTCGACGAGGAGGCGCCAGGTCAGAGACGCTCCAGAGCACCTTCGATTATAAAAGGTTTCGCGGGTAACTGAAATAGGGGTATTCACTTGACTCAGGCACCTACAACACGTAGTATAAAGGAGCCGTGGAGGATTACCCCACAACACTTTTGGAATTCGAGGACAGGTTTTCTTCGGAAGAAGCGAACTTCAAACCACCGTGGGAAGCTCTTCTTTCGGCTCCTCCAGAATGCGGTGGCAATAGACCCCATAACATTCCGGCAACTGGCTAGAAACGTCAGGGGACAAAAACCAAGAAACTACAACATATAGTAGCAACCTTAACGAAGTGAATACCCCCATTTATTGAATAGGGGGCCCCAAATATACCCCGAAAAAAGCTCGATTCAGGGGCGAAGCCCCTTGAAAACCCCAGGGCATAACCGCTCCCCGCATTCGCGGGGACAAGTTTAGGGGGTTTCAGGGAGAGAATCCCCCTGATGATGTTGATGCACCACTTGAGGTGGAATTGAGCACTTTGAGGGATTGTTAATGGCCAGGATCGTTAAGGGGATCGAAGCAGGTGGGCGAACTCTAAGGGCACTTTTTGATAGTGGTTCTCTGCGTTCCTACATCAAGGCTGAATTCCGTCCCCCAACTGCTCGGAAGGTAAAGCCGATCACAGTGGGCCTGGGCGGGGAAATTCGGCGATTGGATGAGCGCTGCGACCTCACCGCCGCTGTTGATGGCCTGGAGTTTGACCTGACCGCTTACGTCGTTGAGGAACTTGGGGAGACTGAGCATGGGCCTCTGGATGCAGTGGTGGGGGCGCTAACCATGGAGGAATGGTATATCAAGTTAGACCCCCGAACAGGCGAGCTGGACCTTTCAGGCCTCAGAAAAAGGGAGTTCACCGAATATAAAGAGTGCCATCCCAATCACTCCTCGGTACCAAAGTAAAAACCGACCGCCGGAAAACTGCGTTTCTCAGCGATCTCAAGAAGGAGGCAGCGATGAAAAGGAAACGCACCCTCAGCATCTTCGCCATCCTCATGACCGCAGTGCTGGCCTTCAGCGGGATTCGCAGTGCTGGGCCTATTCTGGCAGGCCGAAGCGGATACACATCGAGAAATTTGACCGGGGTGGGGCTAATCCAGGGGTGAAGAGATGCGATTATGCCGAAATACGACGTCTTGAAAAGGCTTACCGATGGGTTTCCAGAGGATTACATTCGCTTTGCTTTGGGGCTGGAAAGGTTCTCGGTGGAGGTTCTGCATGTTGAGGCGGTGGATAAGGAGCTCCCCCTGCTTCGCTTCCCCAACGAATGCTCGGCTACACCTGGAGGCTTTTCGAGAAATACCGTCTTCCGGTAAGACCCTTCCTGATTCTGCGGGCTTTACCCGCTTTTGCCCCTGATGAAATCGGATGAGCCTGAGGAGAGGGTTCTTGAAAGGGCGCAGGAACTCATAATAAATGAGATCCGGGGGCGAGAGAGAAGGGCGGATGCTTATGTTGCGGTTATCACATTTGTTAAGGTTTGTCAAGGGGGGTTGGCAACCAGGCTCTTAGAAGACATATTGACAAACTTTTAATTCTTGTGGTAGCATTACCTGGAGAGGCGAAGCGCCAAAGGCTGAAGGCGAAAGGCAAAAGCCTGAAGGCTAAAGGCGAAGGGCTAAAGGCCAAAGGCTCAAGGCAAAAGCCTGAAGGCGAAAGGCTGAAGGGGCAGTGGGGAGGGACTCTCGACTAGCGACTATCCAAAGCGGGGGACTCCAGACTCTCGACTGCCGACTAGCGACTGCCGACTAGCGTAAATGGGGCACATATACGTTTCGCTGACAATTTCTAATATGGCCGGGAGCCGGTCAAAGGACGTGCAAGCCCTGGCGGACACCGGGGCGACGCTGACGGTCATTCCTGAGAGAATAGCCCGGGAACTGGAGCTTGCTGAGGTCAGCACGGAGAGCGTAGAAACGGGTGCTGGAGAGCTTGAACTCGTGCGGTCAGCGGCCAGAATTACGATTGACCGGAAGCAGTCAGTTCAGGACGTGCTGATATCCGATTTTATAGACCGTGTGCTTCTCGGTGTGGTCACCCTGGAGGCAATGGCACTGTCCCTGGACCCCTTGACGGGTAAGCTTAAAGAAAGAAGGTTATTATTGTATATAGGGGCGAAAGGCTCAAGGCTGAAGACAGAAGGCTGAAGGGGGAGCGGGGGACTCTGGACTCCCGACTCTAGACTGACAACCAGGTGACGAGAATGTCTGAATTAACCAAAGAAGATGTTTGGCGCACGTTTGCCGAAAGGGACCGGAGACTGGATGACAGATTCCAGGAAACAGACCGCAGACTGGATCAGAGATTCCAGGAAGTAGCCGAGAGGTTTCAAGAAACGGACCGGAGATTCCGGGAAATTGAGCAGATGTTGCGAGAAACAAAGCGGAGACTGGATCAGAGATTCCGGGAAACTAATCAAAACTTCCGAGAAACGGATAAAGAGTTCGGCAGGCTGGAGGGGATTTTCACCGGTCCGTGGGGAAAGCTGGTCGAGGCTCTGAGCGCTCGTTCCGCCTTGCGGTTGTTCCGGGAAAGAGGCATTGAAATCACCCAAATATTTCGGGAAGTCGAAACTACTCGCAACGACTCGCACATCAAAATAGACGTCCTCCTGCTTAACACCCACGAGGCGGTGGTCATCGAAGTCAAGACGACCCTGAAGGCAGAAGACGTGCGGGAATTCATGGAACAGTTGAAGCAGTTCACCTTCTTCTTCCCGAGGTATAAGGGGATGATCATCTACGGAGGAGTGGCGGCGATACATATAGAAGAGGATGCGGACAAGTTTGCCTACCGGCAAGGGTTGTTTGTTTTAACGGGGAGTGGAGAGGGGCTGATCACGATGCTTAACTCCCCGGATTTCAAACCCAAAGACTTTGGAAAGGCTGAAGGCTGAAGGCTGGAAGCTGAGTGAAAGGTGACTAGTGACCGGTGACTGGTGACTACGAACCGTGAACCTTGAACGTTGAACCATCAACCATCAGTGGATTCGCCAGGGGAGGGACGAGAAATGGCTGAGGCACTTAAGGGGATCACCGCAGAACTCTATGAGGCCATGATCGCAGTTGTTGATGAGCGGGTGAAGGAGATTCGGGTAACCAGAGAAGATTTCAGTGAACTGAAAGGGATAGTTGGGGACCTGGCTCATTCTCACAATCAGTTGAGAGAAGTGGTTACAGAACTGGCTCAAGGCCACCGGGAACTGGTTCAATCTCACAATGAACTGAGAGAAGTGGTTACGGAACTGGCTCAAGGCCACCGGGAACTGGTTCAATCTCACAATGAACTGAGAGGAGCCGTTGGAGAGTTGGCCCAGGCTCAGGCAAGAACGGAGAAGGCGGTGGCAAATCTAGCCCACCAGGTAGGGCGAATGAGCGATACCCTCGGATACGGGCTTGAGGACTTAGGGGAGTGGGTTCTTCCAGCGTATTTTGAAAGGGCTTATGGCATTACCGGTGTTGAAAGATGTATCCGCAGGTTTATCAAGGTAGACAGGAAAGAGGTGGAGGTAAACCTCTATGCTGAAGGAAAGCGTAATGGAGAGGCGGTTGTGCTTTTGGGCGAGTCCAAGAATCGGATTGGGCGGACGGAGGTAAAGAAGTTTGTGGCTCATTTGAGAGTGCTTGAAAGGGTTCTTGATAAGCCTGCCTTTCGCTTTCTATTTGGATTTTGGGCTCATCCGAGCGCTGAGCGACTGGCACGAGAAAACAACATTGAGGTAATCTCCTCCTACCAATTGACAAGATGAGTGGTAACTACACAGCCCTTAATCAACATTAGGAAGAAAACCACCGATGAACACCGATTCACGGAGATTCAAGAAATTACAGGGGCATATCTGTGTTTATCAGAGTGCATCAGCGCGGCGGTTTCATTCAAAGGTAGATAACAGGCTGTCCAAAAAGTCCGTGGGGGTAGCTAATGGTCAGGCATGTGAGGTAAAATGTATGTTTTCGGACAGCCTCATATCACCCTGAAAAGGCTTACTGATACCTTCGCTGCGTATTATGTGAGGTTTGCTCTCGGCCTCTGGCGGTAGTTGAAAGAATCCTGAGGAGGAGGGACGTCATCATCGTAATGTGAGATAATGAGTTGGGACACTAATAATTGCATTTCGGTTAAATTCACCGTGGCCAAGGGCAATCAAAAGGAAGGAAGTAATTGATATGCCCAGTGTAGAATATAAAGCTAAGGTGCTGGCTGATGGCCATTTGTCCTGTCCGGAGAGTGTCAAGGAAAGGCTCCATCTCGAGGAAGGGGTTGAGGTCAAAGTAGTTATGGAGATAGATGATAGTAGAGAGCCCCTTGAGAAAGAGACGGGATTAACACCCAGGGAAGGCACCGGCCTCTGCGGGATATGGAAAGATGATCGAAGCGCCGAAGAGATCATTGGAGACATTTATTCGAGCAGGACAGGGCGGATTAGTATCCATATACATGATAAGGGAGGCTGGAATGGCTTTGACAAAGAAGGTAATGGTCCTCTTTGATCCCGAGCAGTATCACGGGCTGGGTAAGGAAGCCGGACGGCGTGGCTGCTCTGTGGGGGCCTTAATTCGAGAAGCGGTGAATAAGGAGATCCCCAAAGTGGAACCGAAGGAGAAGAAGCTTGAAGCGGCAAATCGTCTCGTTTCTGCGGAGGAGGAGGTGCCCGACTGGAAAGAGATCGAAAGCCTCATAGCCCGAGGGCATTTGAATGAGAAATGAGCTTCTTTTCATTGATACCAATGTGGTGATGTACGCCCGCGGCAAGGAGCATCCGTACAGAGCTTCCTGTGGTCGAATCATTCTTGAAATAGCCGCAGGCTCTTTCCGAGAGAATTTCGGCATTCCCGTAACTGATACCGAGGTTTTCCAGGAAATTCTTTATCGGTATGCGCTTGTCGGTAAGTGGGAAACAGGCATTTCAGTATGCCGGGATTTGTTCACCCTGGGGCAGGATATTCCTCCTATTGGCTCTGCAGAGGTCAAGAAAATGATTGAGCTTGCTGAGATCTACAAGGGCAAGGGTGTCCCTCCACGCGATTTAGTTCATACCGCTGCCATGCTAAGTCATGGGGTTGAGAAAGTTATCTCCGCCGATGCCCATTTTGACCTCGTTGAAGAAGTGGTAAGAGTTGACTCCCTGGATTTGTATCAAAGATAAAGTTGGGTAATCTTGGGCTCACGGCGAGGAAGAGGGCTGCGAATTAAATCATCCAAACTGGAACCCCGCAGCCGACTTCAACGACGACGGCATTGTGGATATTTTTGACCTCGTGAAGGCAGGGAGGAATTTCGGCAACAATTATGAGCAGGAGTGACGTCCTGCCCATTCATGTTGGGCGGCACGCTGCTCTACCAGATGTATGAAGCTCGTTTCGTAGTCGCCGTGGCATAGTGAGCGTAAAAATGGGAGCCCTCACATGGATATTAACCGACCTGATGGAAGTAAAGATACAAGGTATATTCGTGGGCTTGATATGAGAGAGTCCCTTACTTACGCGCTTAATGTTGTAGGCGAGCATTAGGAACTTTACAGGGAGCAGTATGAAAGGGGGCTGAGAAAATGAATCGAGAGGAACACTTCAGGCGAAATGAGGTGGAGCTTCATCTGAGGGATTCGCAGGATGTGCCCGGCTAGCGGGCTTGAAGCAAGCCCCCGGGTGGCCTGTCTTGCAGGCCGAGGGGACACTGAATGCCCTCCTATTGCTGGTGGATTTCGATGATAAACCCTCTTCGGTAGAAGCCAGTTATTTCGATGACCTGGTTTTCGGAACTGAATCCCTTTCTGTGCGTGATTATTTCCGCGAGGTATCCTTCGGCAAGCTCGATATTGTCACCGTGAATCTTCCCAGCGCCTCGGACTGGTTCGGAGCTCCTGAGAGTTACGATTACTATGTGGACGGGAAAGGCGGTGGCGGCTCCTACCCCCGAAATGCCCAAAGGCTGGTAGAGGACCTGGTTAAACTGGCCGACCCGCTTATTGATTTTAGTGAGTATGACAACAACGGTGATGGCTACATAGACATTCTGATGGTGGTTCATGCCGGAACCGGCAGGGAGGCTACAGGGGACGATAATGATATTCACTCCCACGCGTGGCGAACCTCGACGGCGGTATCGGTGGATGGCGTTAAAGTGCATCATTATGCCACGATGCCGGAGTACTGGCCCAGGGATTGGGCGGATCTTCCGAATATGACCATCGGCGTTTTCGCCCACGAGCTGGGGCACATCTTTGGCCTTCCCGACCTTTATGATACGGATGGATTCTCGCTCGGAGTGGGCCGCTGGTGCCTGATGGGCGCCAGCTCGTGGAATGGCCTCGTCAATGGTGAGCTTATGGGAAGCTCACCGGCTCATCCCAGCGCCTGGGCTCGCATTGAGCTCGGCTGGGCGGCACCTGGCTGATGTTGCTCCTCTGACCTACAAGAGCGTGCACGCCTGGAGCTGGTCGAGCCTCTATTACCTTTTTGAGCCGAACGTTGCCCTCAGTGAAGACACGATAATAGAGTTCCATGCGGCTGAGATGCCTACCGGGCAGATAAGTATCGGCCTCTCTGACTTCACCCGCATGGGATTCATACCCCGGCTAGAAGATATGCATGCTGCCCCCGATTTTGAGGTTGAGGATGAGAGCCGGGTCGTGATGTCTGCTGCCATCTATCACGTTGATGGTAAATTACTCAAAACCGACACGGAGGGGAAGGATTGGCATTATGCGCTTGAGCTGGCCGATAGTGCGATCACCATTGCCAGTGGAACCACGGTAAATATCCAAGCTGGAGGGAACTTCATTGCCTCAACCACACCGGATAAATCTCAATACTCGCCTGGCGAAACGGTTACCATCTCCAACCTGGTGACCGATGGTTTTGGCAACAGGCTGGAAGGGGTTCAGACGTGGGGCACTAAGACCGGGGTGGCTTCAAAGCCGAACCACCTCGCGGCCCTTGCTCCACAGGAACATGAGGGAGAGATAAGCTTTAGTCCAGGCGCACTTCAATCAGCCCCATCCTATGAGTGGCAGGTCATCTACCCACGCCTGGTGGTCACCGACCCCGATGGGAATAAGGTGGTGGATGAGAACTCCCGGGATGTCTGGGCGGGACTATTCCTTCAATCTGCCTCATGATGCTCCTCCGGGCGAATATACGGTTGAGCTACCCCTGGACACCGGACCTCACCAGGGCGTTATCACGGCTTATAACACCTTCCGGGTAACCGGCGTCCCTGGAGACGTCAATGCCGATGGAAGGGTTGACCCCGCCGACCTAACCCTGGTAGCGGTATCCTTTAACCGGAGAGCGGGTGATCAAGGATTTGACCCCGGAGCCGACCTCAACAACGACGGCATTGTAGATGTCTTCGATCTGGTCAGGGTGGGCCGGAATTTCGGGACAGGTGGCAACTGACGGCAGGCTTGCCTTTGCCGGACTGCCTGGACCCCTGGTCAAGGTTCTCCCCATGCCGTGAACTCTGCCGGCGCTGGAGATACGATTGTTGTTTACCCTAGCACCCGTGCCGAGTACCTGGTGTATATTGGGGAAACATAAGGGGCAGAAAAGATGGTTCAAACCGTGATAAGGACACAGCCGATTAATCTTACAGGCTCGTGGAGATTAAAGGTATTGCTTCCGGAAACAAGAGGGTTGTTAGATATGATGGAAGAAATGAGAAGAACCGATAAGGTAGAAAAAGATGAGCAAATCCTCGACACTTTAGATCAATTGGCGAAAGAAACGATGGATATCTTGAAAGAGAAAGGAATTTCGCTTACGGTGGAGGAATTTCTGAAGGAAAGGGAGCGGTAGGAGGGCTTATGAAATTCGATTTGACCTGCATTGTCAAGAAAGAGGGGAATCAATATGCTTCACTTTGTTTGGAACTGGATGTTACATCCTGTGGAAAGACAAGGAGCCAAGCTGTAGAATCCTTGAAAGATGCGATAGAAACCTATATCCAATACATGATCGAGGAGAATCGAGAGAGGGAGATTCTTAGACCGGTATCCATCGAAGCACTAAGTGAGTTCTTAACGGAGGGAACTCAACTGGAAGAATCATATCCTTTCAATGTATATCCCCTGGAGTTTTCCCATGCCTGAGCAGTTGTCCAGTAAGGACGTAGCCTGGCTATTGCAACAGTTTGGGATAACTTTCAAGGGTCGTGGGAAAGAGGATATTTTCGAGGGATTCTATTAGGGGAAACTCCGCACCGTAATTGTTCCGAGAAACAAAAAGGGTATTCCCAGGGGAACCTTGAGCAGCATTCTGCGTCAGGCAGGAATTAGCAGGAAAGAAGCAGACTACGCTGGCACGCTTACAGGCTTCGGGTGCGCAGTTATCGGTTCATAGTGTAGCATCATTATCTGATCTGGTCGCAAACCCAGCGATTCGTAAGTGCGCCCTTCACGGTCGCAGAATTCGACTTCAAACGCAGTGCCTGCCGCAAGGATTTCGACCACTGTTCCAACTTGCCCTCGCCACAGGTTGTATTCGGGTAGGTCAACCGTGAGTGCCACCACGTCGAGTAGTTTGATAGTGTTCGTCATTCGTCACCTCCCAGTTTCACAAAGGGTAGCAACTAGTCAGTCTCGGTGTGACCGAACCACGTTCGATAATCCACCCACTCCGAATCATTGCCCGCTTGCCGCGCCATTCGAGCATGAAGTCAACCAAGTAGCGTTGCCCATATTCATCACGTCGCCCTAATTGCGCCTCGTGTATCTTAACCGTTCGTAATAGCACGTTGCGCAAGTGCTCAGCGTCATTGGCGGTCATGCCAACAGCCGCGGCGAGTAAACGCGCTTTGTGTTTGCCCTCGTCATGCGCTGGATCAAGGCAGTAATGGCGCAATTTCCGAATGTCCACTACCGCACGCTCTGCGTTGGGAATTGTCATGAAACTCGTTTAGTGTCAGTATAAAGCGCCGGAGCCAGTCATTTGTTGCCCCATGTTAATGTTCTGACTCGTGCACAGTTGAGCAGCCTAACTTAATATTATAGAGAATCCCTCTCGTTTGTCAAACATCTGGCAGGGCTTAATTTCGGCAAGAGCAGCAGTCCGTGGGATTAAGAGCCGGTTCCTAGCGATCACCTCAGGTGTATGAAGCCGGGCTCTCGCAAAGGTTCAAGGCAACGCTGCCGAGAATATAGCGGGTTAGCCAGTACAGGAATCGGAGAACGCCGCCAGTAACGGAGAACCAGGATTTAAGGACGCAGTTGGGGGAAATATCTGAGGAAGTCCATCAATATCGGAAGGTCGGAAGGAAAAGGAAGCAGAAATGTGGTATAATTAACCACCAGGAGGGTTATTCATGTTCAAAGGTCGGAATAACTTTGGATTCGCCAGGGGAGGGACAAGAAATGGCTGAGGCACTTAAAGGGATCACCGCGGAGCTCTATGAGGCCATGATCGCAGTTGTCGATGAGCGGGTGAAGGAGATTCTGAAAGAGGGGAGGGAAGAAGGGAGAGAAGAGGGGGAGAAGAAGGGAGAGAAGGCATAGCATGACTATTCAGATGTTGCGACGTTTGTTCACAGTAGAGGAATATCACTCCATGGTTCGGGCTGGCATCCTCGGTGAGGATGACCGTGTGGAGCTTATTGAAGGGAAGGTGGAGGAAATGACCCCTATCGGAAGCAGGCACGTTGCTGCTGTGAACCGGCTTAATCGGCTTTTTTCTGACAATGTAGGGAGGGGCGCCATAATCAGCGTCCAAAACCCCATCCGTCTGGGGGAGCGTTCCGAGCCTCAGCCTGACCTGGCACTGCTGCGACCACGCCCGGATTTTTATTCCCCAGCCCATCCCGGGCCGGAGGACATCCTGCTGGTCATTGAAGTGGCTGAGACCTCGGCCGATTACGACCGGGTAATAAAGGTCCCTCTATACGCCCGCGGGGGAATCCTTGAGGTTTGGTTGGTGAACCTAGAGGGTGAAGCGATAGAGGTCTACCAAAGCCCTTCTCTCGAAGGCTATCATGAAATGGAGACCCTGCGCCGTAGCGACCGCCTTTCTCCAACCTCCTTCCCCGAGTTGAGGTTAGCTGTCGAAGAAATCCTGAGCTAAGTGTAACTACGCAGGTTCAAAGTTCCGGGGTTCAAGGTTCACGGTTAGACCAATCCAGATAATGCAACCATCAACCATCAGTGGATTCGCCGGGGGAGGGACAAGAAATGGCTGAGGCACTTAAAGGGATCACCGCGGAGCTCTATGAGGCCATGATCGCAGTTGTCGATGAGTGGGTGAAGGAGATTCGGGTAACCAGAGAAGATTTCAGCGAACTGAGGTAATCTCCTCCTACCAATTGACAAGATGAGTGAGGAGAATGACTCAGGTTATGTCCCATTGCCCCTGCGCGGAGCAGGGGAGGCAGACATGCAGAAGAAGACAGCGAGTCGACGAGCTGCCAGAGATGCAAGCCTGGAGCTGAGCCTGCAGGATGTACTGGATGGCCTGGAAGATGAGCTACTGATCATCGATAGTGAGTACCGAGTCGTGTTCGCCAATTCATCAGCGCGAAGCAGGCCTCCGAAGGGGCTCGGGTCACCTATCGGCAGGGTTTGCTACCAGGTCTTTCATGACCGCGACAGGCCCTGTGGTGCGCCGCTGTGGGATTGCCCCCTCAGAAAAGTCCTTGGAAGCAGCAGCATGACAACAGTTATTCACCCTGTACGCGCCCTCGATGGGGAGAAATATCTCAAGATCACGATGTATCCTCTCCTGGATAGCTATGGCAACACCAGGGCGATAGTTGAGGTGAGGAGAGACGTTACCGCAGAACGACAGTTGGAGACCCAGATCCTGAGGCGACATCACCAACTGTCAGCCCTGAGTCACATTTCAAGTGCGGTGAGCGGGCCCGGGGACTTAGATACCATCCTGAGGAGTGCTCTGGACAATGTGCTGGATATCATCGATGGCGCCGTTGGAGGAATTCTGCTCCTGGATGAAAATACTGAAACGCTGTATTATCACATGCACCGCGGCCTGTCGGCCAAATATGCCGAGGAGATGCGCATGTCCCGCGGGGAGGGAATAGCGGGAAGGGTGGCCCAAACCGGTATGCCCATTGTTCTACCAGACATCTCCAAGGACCCCCGCACTGCTTGTCCCGATCTGGTAAGCGCCGAGGGTATCAAGGGGTTCATCAGCATTCCCCTGAAAGCCAAGGATGAAGTTGTAGGCGTAATGAACGTCGCCAGCCAGAGTGCAGGGCGGTTTGGTGCCGATGATGTTTCCCTCCTTACTTCGGTTGGCGATTATCTGGGCACTGCAATCGAGCAAGCCAAGCTATACGATCGACTGGCGAGAGCAGGAGAAAGATATCGAGCTCTTCTGCAACATGCTCTGACTGCCCAGGAGGAGGAACGAAAAAGGATCGCCCGCGAACTGCACGACGAGACCAGCCAGGCACTTACCAGCTTGACGCTGAGCCTGCAGGCGATCGTACAAATGGCGGAAATGAAGGGTATCAGGGATGCGGAGCTTCTGCAGAAGCTCAGGACGACGCACTCCTACGCGGTTCGCGCCGGCAATGAGGTGGTGAAGCTCATGAAGGAACTCCGCCCTACCTTGTTGGACGAGCTTGGCATGGCGGCGGCAATCTACCGCTATGCTAAAGATACCCTACAGGCTCAAGGCATCAATGTATCAACGGAATTCAGAGGCACCGACGAGCGGTTCCCGCTGGAAGTTGAAGTAACCCTATACCGTGTCGCCCAGGGGGCGATAGGCAACATCCTGGAACACTCGGGGGCGAAAAATGCCTCGATCAAGGTTGAGTGCGATGCCACCGGGTGCGTACTGCGCATCGAGGACGACGGTAAAGGGTTCAATGTCAGCAAGATCACACAGGTGGAACCTGGCGGGCGGGGAGCCGGTTTGTTCACTATGAAGGAGAGAACAAGATTGGTGGGCGGCGTTTGTCGTGTCGAGTCCCGGGCAGGGCAAGGGACCACGGTTGTGGTGAGGGTCCCGATGGAAAAGGATGTGGCAGATGAAGAGAATAAGGGTGCTGATAGTCGATGATCACACCCTGGTGCGAGACGGCATCCGGTCTCTGCTGGCGCTAACCGCCGACATAGAAATAGTCGGCGAGGCAACCAATGGAAAGGAAGCCCTGGAAAAGGCAAGACAGCTTCTGCCGGACGTAGTGCTGATGGACCTGGCCATGCCTATCATGGGGGGACTGGAAGCAACACGCAGAATCTGCAGGGAATTGGCCGCAACGAAGATACTGGCATTGACTCAGTACGACGATAGCGAGTATGTCATTCCCGTCATCGAGGCAGGCGCCCGAGGATTTGTGACCAAGATGGCATCATTTTCAGAGCTTAGTTCAGCTATTCAAGCCGTCTACAGAGGAGAATCCTTTCTATCCCCCTCGGCGGCAGCGGCTCTTATTGAGGAATGTCAACAGAAAACCGCGGAGGAAGAGGGAAGAGACCCTTACGACCAGTTGACCGATAGAGAAAGGGAAGTGCTCAAGCTGGTTGCCGAGGGACATACTGCTCGGGAGATAGCCGATATGCTGATCATCAGTCCCAAGACCGCCGAGTGGTACAAGGCCAGCCTGATGAACAAGCTTAACATTCACAGTAAAACTGACCTGATTAAGTTCGCCATACGCAGGGCGATTATCACCCTCTGATGGCGTAAATTAACCCTCCCTCACTCAGCTTCTCGATAATCTCCTCGAGACCGGTGGTTTTCCGGTCGATAAATCAGGGTGTTTCCCGGTTGAAATTCCGGGGACAGAGTGGCACCAATACCGGGGGATTTCCCATTGCGCCGTCGTGACCATCAGGTACAATAAAGGTAGAATCTTTATTGCTCCCATTCAAGAGGTATCTGATGGATTCACTGCTGACTGATATCAGGCAAAACTATCCCGCCAACCGAACGCAGCGGTTTCTTGCTGACCATAGCCTCGTGCCCACGTGTCAAACCGCCTGCCCCTTACATATGGAAATCAGAGAATATGTCGATCTGGTTGCCCAGGGGAAGATTGTGGAATCGTTGCAGGTGATCAGAAGTGGCAACCCTTTCCCGTCTATCTGTGCCTACGTGTGTACCCATCCCTGTGAGGATGCCTGCCGGCGTGATCAGGTGGACAAGCCTGTCGCTATCCGGGCGTTGAAGAGATTCGCCCTGGAATTCGGGGGTGACCGGCTGATCCAGGCTGAGGCCGAGACTTCGCACATAGAGAAGGTTGCCATAGTAGGCTCCGGCCCGGCCGGATTGGCCTGCGCCTACTACCTGAGAAAGTTTGGTTATCCGGTGACTATCTTCGAAGCTCATTCCGAGCTCGGGGGAATGCTCCGAGTAGGCATTCCCCAATACCGCCTTCCCCGAGAGGTAATCGACACCGAAGTTCAACGGCTAACCCGAATGGGGGTTGAGATCCGGACGAATACGCCGGTGGTTTCCCTGGATTTGCTATTCGACATTGGTTATAAGGCTATCTTCATAACCATTGGTGCCCACCAGAGCCTTCGAATGAGAATAGACGGCGAAGAGAGCCCGGGGGTGATAGACGGGGCAACTTTTCTCCGGGAGATTAACCTCGGTCTCAGGCCGTCTCCAGGGGAAAGGTGCGCGGTCATCGGGGGAGGGAATGTAGCATTTGATGCCGCCCGCACGGCGCTGCGACTGGGTGCGCGTGAGGTAAGAATTCTCTACCGCCGCAGCCGGGTTGAAATGCCCGCCGGCCCTGAAGAAGTAGAGCAAGCCCTTGAGGAAGGGGTAGAGATCGTGTTTCTCGTGGCGCCCATCAAGATAAAGAGAGAAAAGGGGCGGTTAAGCGTAACCTGCATAAGGATGGAGCTTGGCGATCCAGACGCCGGCGGCAGGTGTCAGCCCGTACCCATCGAGGGGAGTGAATTCAATGAGGAGTTCGATACTCTGATTACTGCCATTGGACAAGCACCCCAAACCCCGGGTGGTTTCGGTGTCAGGCTAGGTAGAGGCAGCACCATTCAGGTTGAGCCAGGCACGCTGGCGACTAACAGGCCCGGGGTCTTTGCCGGGGGAGATGCGGTTACCGGACCGGCCACTGTAGTTGAGGCATTAGCCGCCGGCAGGCTGGCGGCTTCGCGTATCGACGATTACCTCCAGCACAGGTATCCATTAGTGGTGAAAGAGACGAGGGAAAGCCTGACAGGCGATCTGCTACCGGAAACGGTGGAGATGGTAAGGAGAATCGGCCGGGTCGAGCCACCGATCCTCGCTTCTGAAGAAAGATCGAAGGACTTTGAGCCGGTAGAGCTTGTCTACGACTGGGAGACGGCCACCAACGAAGCCAGAAGGTGCCTGCGGTGCGGCACCGGCGCAGAGATCCTCTCTCAAGACAGGTGCGCCACTTGTCTTACCTGCCTGAGGATCTGCCCGTATCACGTACCTTACCTGGATGCCGGGAGCACTGTCCAGATACCGATTGATCAGTGCCAGGCTTGTGGTACATGCGTAGCCGAGTGTCCGGCTAAAGTAATAGTTTTGCGCAAACCACATGACCGGCGACGTGTAACTGAAGAGCTGGAGCATATCCTTAAGACTGCGGCGGGATCAAAGTTGAAGCCCCTTATTGTCGGCTTCTGCTGCCAGTATGGGCTCTTTGGCACCGGCACTCTGGCAAGCCTGTGGAGGGGAGCCAGGGCCGGTGTCTGGATTGTTCCTGTTCTCTGTGTGGCCACGGTAGAGGCGGAACACCTACTGCGTGCCCTTGAGATCGGCGCCGAGGGAGTTTTTGTCGCTGGGTGCGGGGATGGATGTGCCAGAGAAAACACTGCCTCCTGGATTCGCCAGCGTGTTGAAAAGGTTCGAAAGATACTGGTGCAGATCGGTCTTCAGCCAGAGCGCCTGCAGACTTTTGTCTCCGGCACCCTCAGTGAAGATCCTGCCCAGGGGATGGATAATTTCATTGAACAAGTAGGCGGGCTCTACTTGGCCTCAGTAATGATGCAGGAGGTGAAAAGTTGATCGTTGCCGAGCAGAAACCCTTGGATGAAATAAGTCGAATGATTGCCTCATATGAGAGGGTATTGATCCTCGGTTGTGGTACCTGTATGACGGTCTGTGACGCCGGTGGCGAGCGTGAAGTCTCATTTCTCCATAACGCATTACGGGTCGCCCAGTCGAAGATCGGAAACGGGATTCATATCTTCTGGGAATATACCTTGAAAAGGCAATGTGATCCTGAATTCCTGGAACTGATTGTGGAGAGAGTTGCTGAGGTAGATGCCGTCCTTTCGCTGGGTTGCGGTATCGGTGTGCAGGCCGTAGCCGAACGCTTTCCGGAGCTGCCCTCCTTGCCGGGTGTTAATACCTCCTTCATGGGCATGACCAGGGAGACGGGGGTTTGGGACGAGCGGTGTGCCGCCTGCGGCGATTGCAGATTGGAAGACACCGCCGGCATCTGTCCCATCACCAGGTGCATCAAGGGAATACTCAATGGCCCCTGCGCGGGCACCAAGAATGGCAAATGTGAAGCCAACAAAGACATGGACTGCGCCTGGCTGTTGGTCTATGAGCGACTGGAGAAACTGGCGCAGTTGGAGAGAATGCGCCGCTATTACCCTCCGAGGAACTTCCGCACGATTCCAAGACCGAGAAGGATCATAAGTAAGACCAGTGTTGATCCAGGAGAAGAATATGGCTAACTCCCTGTTTGAGGAAAAACTCTACTCCAATGAATTCCTGGTGACCACAGAGATCGGGCCTCCCAAAGGCGCCGATATCTCGGAAATGGTTCACCACATAGACTTACTCAAGGACAAGGTTGACGCCATCAACATCACCGATCATCAAAGCTCCGTGATGCGTTTTCCCTCGTTGGGTGGCTGTCTGTTGGTGAAGGAACACGGCGGTGAGCCTATCCTCCAGATGACCTGTCGAGACCGTAATCGCCTGGCGCTACAAGCTGATCTTCTCCTGGCCTACTCCAGAGGCATCGTGAACGTGCTTTGCCTCACCGGCGATTCCGTTGACGCGGGGGATCACGACGAAGCAAAGCCGGTCTTCGACCTGGATTCGGTGCAGTTGCTGAAGATGATCAGGATAATGGAATCGGGAACGGATATAGCGGGAAAAGAACTCAAAGGCGCTCCGAATTTCTGCACCGGCGCCTCGGTACATCCCGAAGCAGACTTCATTGAGCCGCAACTGATCAAGTTCGAAAAGAAGGTCTCTGCGGGAGCGCAGTTTTTTCAGACTCAGGGTATTTTTGACCTCGGGAGCCTGCGCCGGTTTATGCAGTATGCCTCCCAGTTTAACGTCAAAATCTTAGCGGGGATTATCGTGTTGGCCTCAGCAAGGATGGCTCGGTACATGAATGATAATGTTCCCGGAATAATCGTGGCCCAGGCCATCATCGACGAGCTGGCCAGTGCGGGGAAAGGCAAGGGACTTCAGAAAGGAATCGAGGTTGCGGCGCGGTTGATAAGGACCATAAAAGAGGAAAACCTGTGTCACGGCGTCCACGTTATGGCGGTAGGCAACGAGGGGATAGTTCCTGATATCCTGGAGGCGGCGGAACTGGTCGGTGTACCCTCTTGAGAGACCGGTTCAGCGAGGGACAGCCGTAGGCCGGGTAGGAGGGATAGTAAGATGGGAGACAGGAGGTCAAAGAGGGAGCCAAATCTAGATAGGGGGGAAAGTAAGATGGGGAAAAATGAGAAAATCCTGATTGTAGATGACGAGCCTGATTTTGTCGAAGCTTGCCGGATGACTTTGGAGGCTAGACACTATCAGGTGATGACTACCTCCAGCAAATCGTTAGCCCAGGAGATGATGAAGGCAGACCCCGATCTCATTGTGCTGGGTACATTAGCTCCGGCTGGGCAGGCATTCTCCTTATATCAGTGGGTGGTGCAGCACCCCAGATATAGAGACATACCACTGATAGTAATAGATGCCCGCTATAAGGAGAGACCTGTAAAGGGATGGAGGAGGTTTGAGGGCATGCAGCTCGAGGCTAACGAGTACCTATCCAAGCCAATAGAGCCGTCTTCGCTGGTGCCTCGAATTCAAAGCCTGCTGGAAGAAGCGACCAGACTGATAAGAGTGCTGGTAGCAGACGACCATACTATGGTCAGAACGGGGATATGTGCCGTCCTGGCACTGCAAAAGGGTCTGGAAGTGGTAGGCGAGGCGGTTGACGGGCGGGACGCTGTTGAGAAGGCGCTGCGGCTTCTGCCGCACGTGGCGTTGATGGACATAGTCATGCCTGGGGTGAACGGCCTGGAAGCTACAAAACGGATAAGCAGCGAATGCCCTGAGACAAAGGTCTTGATTTTGAGCCAATATGATGAGGAGGAGAACATGCTGGTCGCCAGGCAGGCGGGAGCATACGGCTTTATTCCCAAGAAGGCCGCCAGCTCGGACCTCGTTGCCGGCATAAGGAACGTATACGGGGGGAGATACTTCCCTGCCTCTTTTGCCGAGATAGCTGCCAATTAGAAGCGGCGGACAGCTAGAAATCTATGGACTTTCCATCGTAGGCATAGCGGAAAAGCTTTTCAACTTCCTCGGTGCTGGGCACTCTGGCTGCCGTAATTAGCGTAACATCGGCAAAGGCATTGTCTACCAGCTTCTCCAGGGAACTATCGAAGCTATCCGGGGGAATGCCTATCTCCTTGATGCTCAACGGTTCGTTGATACTGCTGGCCAGCGCACCTATCGCCCTGGCCAGAGCCGGCCCTGTCTTGGCTCCTTTGGGCATCTCTAACCTGATGGAGTGAGCTATCTCCGCCCAGAGTTCGTCATGGGCTTCCCCGATAAACTCGATACTGTACGGCAGGAAGAGCCCCACCGTCCGACCATGGGGCACATGGAATACGGCTCCCAGGGAGTGGCCGGCGGCATGCGCCAGCGCGGGCATGGAATTGCCGAAGCCCATCCCGGCGATACAGGCGGCATTATGCATCTTCTCCCGGGCTTCCACATCCTGCCCGTCCCGGCAGGCCCGCGGCAGATATCGAAAAACAAGCTGGATAGCTCTGAGGCAGAGGCCGTCGCTGATGTCGTTCCTCCAGGTACTGGTAAACCCTTCGATGGCATGGGTGAGCACGTCCATGCCGGTCTGCGCCGTAAGTCCAGGAGGCATCGCCATTGCGAAGGCGGGATCCACGATAGCGATATCCGGGATGGTTTCGCGGCAGCCGAGTCCCAGCTTCCCCCGCTCCGCGGTATCGGTGAGCACTATCGCCCACGTTGCCTCGGCACCGGTGCCCGAAGTTGTCGGAATACAGATAAGCCGCGACTTCGCTCCGAGCCCCAGACCGGAGGTCCAGCCGAATACCTCCTCTATCGTCATATCAGGCCTTTCATATTCCACCCGCATTGCCTTGGCAGCGTCCATCACCGATCCTCCCCCCACCGCCACCACCCAGTCCGGCCCATACTCGCTCATTAGAACCGCCCCCTTCCTCACCGTCTCAATGGATGGATCGGGCTCTACCCCGTCAAAGACGGTGCTCTCTATCCCCGCCTGGGAGAGTAGTCCCTCGACCAGGTCAACGAGGCCCAACTTCACAATATTGGCATCGGTGACGATAAAAGCTGACTTTCCCTGCCAGTTTTCACCTATTATACCATCTTTCGTGCCAG
>JALPYG010000019.1 GCA_023271215.1 Dehalococcoidia bacterium | reverse complement strand
CACCGAGACTAATGAAATCCTCTCTCGCAGCTCCTGCGTCTTCAAGGGATATTATAAGATGGAGGAGGAAACGAAGAAGACCCTCATCCCCGGCGGCTGGCTTTACTCCGCCGATACCGGTTTCGTGGACGAGGACGGGCACCTGATTTGCTTCGACCGCTCCAAGGATGTTATGACCCTCAGCGACGGTTCCCTCTCGGCTCCCCAGATCCTGGAGAACCGGCTCAAGTTCAGCCCTTACGTTCAGGATGCCTGGGTCATCGGGGACCGACGCCCCTACGTGGTGGCCACCGTCTGCATTGACTACGGCAGCGTGGGCCGGTGGGCCGAGGGTAAGGGCATCCCCTACACCAGCTATCCGGAGCTCTCCCAGATCCCTCAGGTCAACGAGCTCATCCTCGATGTGATCAAGAAGGTGAACCGACGCCTGCCGCGGGCACAGCGGATCAGGAAGTTTGTCAACTTCTACAAGACCTTCGAGGCCGATGACGATGAGCTGACTCGAACCCGTAAGCTGAGGCGAAGATTCATGGAGGAAAGGTATAAGGACGTTGTGGATCCGCTCTATGGTGATAGCGAGTTTATCGATCTGGACACCACCATCACCTACGAGGATGGAAGGGTGGCTCAACTGTGTTACGGAATGAAGGTAAACTTTGTACCTCAGGAGGAAGACTGATGTTAATGTTGGCGGAACTTGTTGTCACCGGGATAATGATTGGTGGTATCTACGCTTTGATCGCCTTAGGGTGGACGGTTATCTTTAAGACCTCCGGGGTGCTCAATCTGGCGACGGGAGAGATGGCTCTTATCGGCGGTTATATATGTCTCGCCTTGTACGTTGCTGGAGTACCCTTTGTGTTAGCGGTAGCGGGGGCAGTAATAGTCGGCGCGATTTTGGGTTTCGGCACCGAGCGGCTGGTCCTGCGCCCCATGATCGGTGAGCCGCACCTGTCGGTAATCATGATCACGGTGGGGCTTGCATTCGCCTTTAAGGGGGTAATTCAGCTTATATGGGGGGCTGACACCCGGGTGTTCACTCCGGCTGTCTTCCCGTTGACGCCGATTACAGTTGGCCCCTTTAGTATCAGCCAGGTTTTCCTCTGGAGCTTTATTTTGAGCGTGGTATTGATGGGTTTCCTGATCTTGTTCTTCCAGCGCACGAGGAGGGGTCTAGCCATGCAGGCAACCGCTGACGATGAAACGGCTGCCATGTCCGTGGGGGTAAGTCCCAAACGGGTTTACGGTTGGAGTTGGGCGCTGGCGTTTGCCGTAGTGGGGGTAGGTGGCGCCCTGCTGGGCAATATCAACGGCTTGAACGTTGGGGTGGCTTTCTTCGGGCTACTGGTGTTGCCGGCGGTGGTTATGGGCGGCTTGAATTCCATCCCCGGGGCGATAGTCGGCGGACTGCTCATCGGTGTGTTGCAGAACCTGGGCGATTTCTATATAGGGCCGTTTGTCCCCGGCATTAAGGATATTTTCCCCTTCCTGGTAATGATGGTGGTACTCTTATTCCGGCCCTACGGTCTCTGGGGCTGGGTCAAGATCGAGCGAATGTAGCCAGTATTCGGCAATCAGCGAAAAGAGCACGACAAGTCGAGTCAAGCAAGGCCGTAGCTTAGCATTGCATAGAGAGCGGCGCAACACAAAAAGGGGGTTATGAAGAATGCGTCTACCTACGGGAACCTACTTTCAGAATTATCGCGCTGACCATGCCTGGTGGAGGACGAAATTTGTCTGGTTCAGAATGGGGCTGCTGCTGGCCGTGTTTCTGCTCCTCCCTCACGTTATTGGCGGTGCCTGGTTGCCAATAGTGACCCTGATCGGCTATATGGCCCTGGCGGCTATGGGGGTGCAGTTGCTTATCGGCTATACCGGTCAGATTACTTTAGGTCACGCCGCTGTCGTGGCCATAGGCGCCTACACCTGCGCTGTAACCATGTTTGTATGGGGGGTTCCTTATCCCGTGGCGTTTGTTCTGGGGATTTTCGCTGCCGGATTGTGGTCGGTGCTGTGGGGCCTACCGGCAGCCAGGGTCAAGGGTCTCTACTTGATTGTGACTACCATGGCGATGCAGTTTTTCACCATCTACATCGTCATTGGGCAGTGGATCGGGCCGGTGGCGGGGAGGGGGCGTGCCGGGTTTATAGCTATTGACCCCGGGATGTTTACCATAGGCCCCTGGGTGATTTTCGGGTCAATTCCCACCTACTACTGGACGTTAATCGTGCTCGTCCTGGCACAGGTGTTCCTGGCCAATTTGCTGCGAACCCGGGTGGGAAGAGCATGGCGAGCGATCAGAGATAACGATATCGCTGCCGAGGCTCTGGGGGTCAATATCTTCAAATATAAACTGCTGTCCTTCTTCATCGCCGGTTGTCTGGGCGGAGCAGCGGGTGGCTTTTGGCTAACCACCCTGGCTGGGGTAACCCCGGAACATTTTACATTGACATTGTCATTGTGGCTGGTGGGGGCTATTCTCATCGGCGGCCTTGGCAGCATGTACGGGCATATCTTCGGGGCGGCGTTCCTGGTGCTGGTAATAGAGCTTTTGAGGATAATATTAATGGCTGCGATACCCGTCTGGCCGGCAGCGTTCGAGTACTTCCTCTACATTAGATATCTGATATATGGTCTGGCCATTATAGGCTTCCTCATCTATGAGCCCAATGGCCTTTCTTACCGGTGGTGGCAGTTTAAGAACTATGTCCATTTGTGGCCGTTCTCTTACTGACGAGTTTATTGAGTTGATAGAGTTGATAGAGTTCCCTCCTCCCCCGCTCAACAAACTCAACAAACTGGAATGGCTGCGGAAAGGAGGTGATTATAGGGGGTATCGGATTTAAGAAGCAGCTCCGATTGAATCGGAGGCAAGGGCACTAGCTTATTGAAGGAAAGGAGGAAAAGTATGAGAATAGGGAGAGCGATTACGTTTCTGGTTCTTTTGGTAGTACTGTCCACCATGGTCGTGGCCTGTCCGGCAGATCCCATCGATCCTGTCGACCCTGTGGCTCCTGTTGAACGTATTCCAATTGGAGCGATTCAGGATACGACCGGGGCTACTTCGGACGTGGGCAAGGATGAGGCGTTGGGGATCCGGGAGGCGGTTGCATGGTTAAACGATCAGGGTGGTATTGGCGGTAGACCGATCGAGCTCCATCAGTTCGACTACGGCTACCGTGTTCCGGAGGCCTTAACCCTGTACGCGCGGTTCCGCGACGTCGACGAAGTCGTTTGGGTCAAGGGTTGGGGAACACCGGATACTGAAGCTTTAACGCCAACCATTACCGTGGACAGGATACCATTCAACTCAGGTTCTGCGTCGGGGCACCTTACCGATCCGGCAGTGACGCCGTTTAACTTCATTTACTCCATTGCCGACTACAGCACCCAGGCGCGTGGCCTGCTGCAGTTCTGGTATGACGAGTTCTGGATGAAGCACCCGGTGTATAAGGAGGATCGTGAGGCAGGGATAAAGCCCCGGCTTGCCGCTTTCGGCCATGTAGGCCATCCTTATCCCACGGCACTGCTGGCCGCTCTCAGGGACCACGCCAGGCTGCTCGGCATGGAGCAGATGAGTGAGGATCCAGACGTCCATTGTGTGCACGTATCCCTGTTTGCTCTTGACGCCAAGAGTCAGGTAATGGCAATCGAAGCACGGGGTAACCCTCACGTGGTCTGGTTCGGCAATACTGCCATGAGCGCGGCTACCCTGGCCAGAGAGTTGTTCGTCGCCGGCCTGCTCTATCCCAAAGGATCGACCATGTTTATGGGCAACAATTATGCCGTTGATGAAAACTTCGTCAGGATTGCCGGTCTTGAGGTTGCCGAGGGCGCGCTTAGTTCACCGTTCACGGCTTTCTTCTGGGATGATTTTCTGTGGCGGGATAAAGTCCACGAGTATGCCGCGAAGATAAACCCCGGGGTGCCTATCGAGATGCGAAGTCAGAAAACCGTCCAAGCCTGGGCAGCGATGTACACGGCAGCCACGGCATTGAGGCGGGTGGATGCGGCCGGCAAGCTTGATCTGGATGATGTCGCCGCGACCCGGATAGCGGTGAGAGACGCCCTTTATGAAGGACCCATTGACACGACCGGTCTGGGATGGCCGGTACCATTTGATGTGACTCCCACCGACCATCGCCCCAGTGGCACGGTCCTAATCGGCCAGGTTGTAGACGGCAGGCCAGTCACTATAGGACACGTGGATCTGAAGGCGATGTATCCCGATCTGTGGCCGGAATGGCTGGGCTGGTGATTAACCGGGGGTAGCTTGATTCTTGAGCTACCCCCTTCAGCCCCCGAAGGGCGTGATTTGTGGTGAAAAGCTTCGGGGCAAGAAGGCGCTGTTAGGGAGGTCAAGCGCGGCCTCGTTTCATTCTGTAAAGAAGGAGGGTTCAGGTAATGAAAAAACTTTGGTTAATGTCGTTGGCATTGCTGCTCGTTATCAGCTTGGGGGCACTAGGCTGCCCACCGGCGGATGAACCGCCGGCGCCACCGGTGGCACCCACTGTTGAGCTGGAGAGCATTGAGGTCGCTAACCTCCACGCTCTGGATGAAGAGTTTCCAGCGGATTCGGCTCGGGTTCGGGGCTTCATGGATTTAGCCACGGTTCTCAATATCACCAATCCCAATGCCTATCCGATGATGCTTGACGATGTGATGTTTACCCTGGCTCTGGAGGCCGCCCCCGGGGTATTGCTGGAACTTCACACCCCTATTTATTACGAGGACATGTGGATTCCAGCTAAAATGACCAACCAGGTGAGGGTGGAGGCTTTGTTCGATTCCCGCATGGTGTTTCTGGCTCTGCTGGTTGCCCACGGTCGTACGGTGGAAGAGTTGGGACTTGCGCCTGCTGATCTGATCAAGACCTGGTGGGCCGAGATTGGCGAATTCAAGTACGTCATCGAGGTTCGTGCCGGCATGGCTACCTTTGTCACCCCGGACGGCGAGATCGTGCGGTCGAGTTTCAGTGGTAGCTGGGGAGCAACTAGATAGCTTTACGCTGGAACAGGTCAGCGGGCAGATCGATCACTGCGGCACATGTGGATATCAAGGTGCTGCGGGCCGCTTTCGGGCCAGGATGGCGCGACGGTAAGGACTCTTGCAGGGGGTGACTTTATGGCGGAAGCTGAGGTAAGGCCAATTTTGAGGCTCAATAATGTAGAGGTGATGTACCACGAGGTCATTCTGGTGCTTAAGGGCGTGTCCCTGGAGCTGCCTGAGGGCGGCATTATCGCCCTCCTGGGAGCCAATGGGGCCGGCAAGACGACCACCTTGAAAGCTATCTCCGGGCTCCTCAAGCACGAGGACGGAATGGTTACCGATGGATCCATCGAGTTCATGGGGGAGATGGTGCATAAGAAGATGGGCGACGAGCTGGTGCAGAAGGGCATCTTCCAGGTAATGGAGGGGAGGAGGGTCTTTGAGCACCTCACCGTGGAACAGAATCTCGTCGTGGGGGCCCATTGTCTTAAGGACGGGGGTAGTATCAAGCAGCGTCTGGAGATGGTCTACCACTATTTCCCACGGCTTCGTGACCTGCGCCGGACCATTGCCGGTCTCGTCAGCGGGGGGGAGCAACAGATGACTGTGGTTGGCCGAGCTTTGATGGCCGGGCCCAAGGTTCTTCTCCTGGATGAGCCCTCCATGGGGCTGGCACCGATGCTCATCAAGGAGATATTCGACATCATACAGGTGCTGCATAAAGAGCAGAAGCTGTCCATCCTGCTGGTGGAGCAGAACGTTAAACTCGCCCTGGCCACCGCCTCCCATGCTTATGTGATGGAGGCGGGGCGGATAGTGATGGAAGGCCCCTCGGAGAAGTTGAGGGAAAACCCGGATATCAAGGAGTATTACCTCGGGCTGACCGAAGGGGGGGGGGCAGGAAGAGCTTCCGTGCCATAAAGCACTACAAGCGCAAGAAGCGCTGGCTGGCTTGAAGCCCGCCTGAAGCGAATTGATGAAACGTTCGAGTGGCGGAATTCAAAGGGGGCTGTGAATTGCCCTACAGGGATGGACCGAGCATTTTTCGCCGGGAAGCCTTAAAGGCGCATTTGCGGGCGGACACGCAGGGCTCGGGGCATTCGTAGCCCCCTACTTCTATGATGGCGCGGTAACCCAGGTCTTGCGCCATCATCTGACAGGGGTAAATGGCGACCACTAGTTGTTTGTCTATGCCGTCGTATCCCTCTTCGGCGGCCTCGGAGAAGTACAAAGCAGCCATGCGGACAGCCTCCTTTCTTCCGAGAAAGATGTCACAGTGGCTGACGCTCACCGGCCCGATGGGGATCAATTGCCCGACCAGTTCGGCCGCAAATCTGCGCAGGCCGGGAACAGTGGGGGTTGGCTTTTTAGGGGCTACTCGAAAGCCAAGGGAGCAGTAATCGCCTGAGCGTGAGCCGTGATAGGGCAGCCGAATTTCCTCCTCTTCCCAGGTTATCTCCGGGTCTTCCGCCAGCACCCTTCTTATATCTTCGAGCTTGCTCACCTGTAACCTTCCGGGAACTCCTGAAGTTTCACCCTCACCCCTGGGCCTGCGGCCGGGGGCAGGTCTAACCTCTCCCTTAACCCTTAAAGGGAGAGGAACGTCATTTTCAAATCTTTCTGCAAAGAACTATAACGCCTACAAATCAAAACGACCGGTTCACGCTTCGACTCTGCGTCGGACAGACCCATACCCCGGAGCGTCATGTGCACCAGGCGTGGAAGCAGATTGAGGAAATATCTGCGGAGCTTGAGCAGTCCTGGCGCCGGCTGACGACTCGCTGCCTTCTATTTTATAGAGCCTGCCTTCCTCCTGCAGGTGATCGACGTACAATACGCCGTTGAGATGATCTATCTCGTGTTCCAGGGTTTGCGCCAGGAGATCTTCAGCCTTCAGGCGGACTTCCTTACCGTGACGGTCACGTCCTTTTGCGGTAACCGAGACGGCACGCTTGATCTCCCCTCTGTACCCGGGGAGGCAGAGGCACCCCTCTACGACCTCCCTTTCGCCTGACCTCTTCACGATCTGGGGATTTATCAGGGCAAAGGGTTCTTCCTCCGGCAGCCCGATGACGATCACTCGCAGCAGCCTGCCGACCTGGGGGGCGGCAAGTCCGGCTCCATTGGCGTCTCGCATGGTCTCGATCATATCGTCGATGAGTTTCTGGATCGATCTATCGATGTTGCTGACGCGCTTTGATTTCTGGCGTAGGATGGGGTTTCCAAACGACAGTATGGGCAATATGGCCATGTCAATGATTACCTCGAACGACTACCTCAATTATAAGTAGCGGGCGGTAGACTGTCAACTCAGAGGGATTCAGGCCAGCCCCACAGGGTCGACGTCCACGGTCCAACCCTGCGGGATGGGTACTTTGGAGATGATGGACATGGGATCGGGGCCTCGAACAATCAGTTGCCAGCGGTATCGGCCGCGGATCCGCTGGGCATGGGCGGGGGAGGGCCCTATCAAGGTAGTGCTGGCTAGCCCCTGAGAGTCTCTCTCCTGGCGAAGGAGAAGCATCATTCGTTCGGCCTCCTGCCGGCAGCGCTCGGGGTTAGTATGGGCATAAATCAGGCTTGCCAGCCGGTTGAACGGAGGGTTGCCGTACTGCCGTCTAAAGGCAATCTCCTGCTCATAGAAGGCACTGAAATCCTGTTTGGCGGCGGCAGCGATAGCATAATGTTCCGGAGTGTAGGTTTGGATGACGACCCGCCCCCCCCACCGCCCCCGCCCCGCTCGGCCGGCTACCTGCGAGAGAAGCTGGAAGGTACGTTCCCCGGCGCGGAAATCGGGGAGATAGAGAGCAACGTCAGCGTTGATAACTCCTACCAGAGTCACCAAGGGAATATCCAGTCCCTTGGCTATCATCTGGGTGCCTATCAGAATATCTGCTTCGTGTGACTGGAACCTCTCCAATATTTGTTCGTGAGAATGCTTGCCCCTGGTGACGTCCCGATCCCAGCGGAGAAGTCTCGCCTGGGGAAATGCCCTGGCAGTCTCATTCTCCACTTTTTGGGTGCCGATACCCAGAAATTTTATCCGTCGGCTCCAGCATTCGGGACAGGAAGTTGGGGGCAGAATACTGTAATTGCACTGATGGCAGATCAGATAATTCTCCGGAGCATGATAGGTCAGCGTCAGGTCACAGCGGCGACAGCGCATGACGTGACCGCAGTTGCGGCACTGCACAAAGGAGGCGGTTCCCCGGCGATTCAGAAATAGAATCACCTGTTCACCAGCAGAGAGGGCTTCGCCGATACCGCGGGCCAGCGACCGGCTGAAGATGCTGCGGTTACCCTGCTTGAGTTCGCGGCGCAGATCAACGACCTCCACTTGAGGTAGCCCCCTGAGTCTGGAGTCTTGAGTCTGGAGTCTGGAGTCCCCCACCCCGTACCCCTGACTCTCGACTCTCGACTCTCGACTCTCGACTCGTCGGGCTTCGCCGACCCTCGCCGGCAGTTCCAGCAAGTGGTACTGGCCGGTCTGAGCTCGGTGGCAACTGGCGAGGTCCGGTGTAGCGCTTCCGAGGATCACCACCGCACCGGTAAGCTCAGCCAGCTTCAGAGCTACGTCACGGGCGTGGTAGAGCGGGCTCTTGTCATGTTGTTTATAGGTCCACTCGTGTTCCTCGTCGATTACGATGAGCCCCAAATTGGGCTGAGGGGCAAAGATAGCGCCTCGCGAGCCAATGACCACATCGCATTCGCCATCCCGAATCCGCTGCCATTCATCGAATTGTTCCCCTGGGGAAAGCTTGCTGTGGAGAACGGCCACTCTTCCCGGGAAGCGAGAGGCAAAGCGGGAGATGGTCTGCGGCGTCAGGGAAATCTCCGGAACCAGAACGATGGCCTTCTTGCCCCGGGCGATGGTCTCCTCCAGCGCCCGAAGATATATCTCTGTTTTGCCGCTGCCGGTAACACCGTGCAGGAGGAAAACCCCCAACCGGTTGTCGGTTGTCCGAAGCCTCTCTTGAATCTTGCTCCATGCCGTTTCCTGATCCGGGGTCAGCTTCGGAGGAGCTGTTATTGTGAAGCTACGGTGAGCCAGGGGATCGCGTGCTACCCTGACTTGTTCAATGGATACCAGCCCTTTTTGCTCCAGTGCCCGAGCCGTAACCGAAGAGGCCCCTGACTTTCTTGTGGCTGTGGAGAGGGGAATAGCGTCGCTTTCCGCCATAAGAACTTTCAATAGTTCAGCCTGTTTGGACACCTTCCTTTTCCCCAGGGCGGCGATCTCAGCTTGCGCCTGCTGGATATCGACGGACAGGCGAATGTACGGTACCATCTTGGCTTTAACCCTGGGTCTCTCAAGTTCAACGGTCTTGGCCACCACTCCCTTCTGTACCAGTTGATTGATGGTGGTCTCCAGTTGCTTTTGAGGCACCTTCTCCCGAAGCCGTCGCGTATCAATACACCCTTTCTCGTGCAGAAGGTGGAAGACCTTCTTTTGCATCGGTGTCAGTGCTTCTACGATTTCTTTGGGGGAATCAGGAAGGCATTGAACAAAGGTGAGTATCCTCCGCTCAAATCCTGGGGGCAGCATAAGGGATGAGGCGTCGAAATACGAGCACAGGTAATATTCAGCGATCCATCGGGCCAGCTCGATTTGATGTGGTCGCAGGAGAGGGCGTGAATCAATCACTTGAGCAATTGCTCTAGTTGTTTCGACTGGAGAGTGGTCGGTCAGGTTGAAGACCACTCCCTGGAGAAGTCTTGACCCAAAGGGCACCCAGACAGCGCAACCTGTGGATACAGGGGGGTGGGGGGGTAGGGTGTAAGTAAAAGTTCGCGGCCTCGCCGGTGGAGCGTTGACCGCGACCTCGGCATACTTCATCCCGTTATCTCGATTTTATCTTCTGGCCAGTCTTCCTTCTGCTCAGGCCTCGCAGATAATACAGCTTTGCCCTGCGGACATGTGCGTGTTTTACCACCTCCACCTTCTCTAGGAGGGGTGAATGATAGGGGAAGGTACGCTCAACGCCGACACCGTGAAAGATCTGCCTCACGGTGAAGCTGGCCCCGGCGCCGCTGCGCCGGATGCGGATGACAATGCCGTTGAACACCTGCGTGCGTTCTCGCCCGCCTTCAACAACCCTGAAGCTGACCCTGACGGTGTCGCCAGGCCCGAACTCAGCAATCTTGGGATTGGCCTCGATATCCACTACTGATCGCATATCCATTTCACTAACACCCTTCGTATTCTAACACGATTTGACCCTTTTTTCCACCCCATTAAATCAAAAAGTAACCGAAATTAGTTAGAATGTAGTCTGGAATTACACACAGGAGGTAAAAGCAGGCTACAAGGATTCCCTCTGCCCTCAAAACCATGAACTGTGAACCGTGAACCGTGAACCCCTGGGCCTGCGGCCGGGGGCAGGCCTGACAACCTGAGTAGTTACGTTTACGTTGGAAATTGAAAAGAGCCCAAGAAACGTTTATAATCAAGCGGAGAGGTGTTAGATTCATGGCATGGAAAGAGGTAAGAAGCGCGCTCCCCCCGGGGAATTACTACTACTCGGGGAATGAAGCCGCGGCAGAGGGGGCTATTGCCGCCGGGTGCCGTTATTATGGGGGTTATCCCATCACTCCATCCTCCGAGATCATGGAGTGGATTGCGGTGAGATTTAGGGAGGTCGGAGGCGTGTTTATCCAGATGGAAGACGAGATTGCCTCTCTCAGTTCGGTTATCGGGGCATCCTGGGCCGGTGCAAAAGCGATGACCGCTACCTCGGGACCCGGTTTCAGCCTGATGCAGGAAGGCATCGGGTACGCCGCCATGACGGAAACACCGATTGTGATCGTGGATATTCAGCGGGCAGGCCCGGCCACCGGACAGGCTACCCGGGTGGGAGGCGGGGACATAATGCAGGCGAAGTGGGGTTCGCAGGGGGACTATCCGGTAATTGCCATCTCCCCGTGGTCGGTGCAAGAGATGTACGACCAGACTATCAATGCCTTTAACCTTGCGGAAAGATATCGAGTTCCGGTGATTCTTCTCGCTGAGCAAGCGGTGGGGCACTTGCGGGAGAGAATGGACGTAAGGGAAAAGATAGCGATATTCAACCGCAGAAAGGAAAAGGGAGCGGCTCCCTTCGGAGGCGGAGATGACGGGGTCCCACCTATGCCTGCTTTCGGGGAGGGAGAGAAATTACTGGTAACCGGCTCCTCGCATGACGATTACGGTTTGAGAAAAGTGGCTGATCCACTGGTTCAGGCAAGATTGACCGCCAGGCTGCATAACAAGATAGTCAACAACAGAGAGGAAATAATCGAATACGAGGATTACTATGCCGAGGACGCCGATGTGATAGTCATCGCCTATGGTTTCACTGCCAGAAGCTCACTGTTTGCTGTGGAAAGGCTTCGCCGGGAGGGAAAGAAGGTCGGAATGATCAAGCTGAAGACCATCTGGCCCTTCGCTGATACTTTGACAAGGGACGTCGGTTCGCGGGCAAAGAAGATATTTGTTCCCGAGATGAATAGGGGGCAGATCGCCGGTGAGATAATGAAATATACCTGCTGCGATATAATACCATATAATCAAACGGATGGGGAAATCATCCATCCGACCACGATTATGGGAGAATTGAGGAGGCTCTTGTGATGGCTGGAGACGTGGAGGAATACTTGCGGCCGGGGGTAAAAACGCCCTTTTGCCCCGGCTGCGCTGACAGAATCCTGGTGCGGCTCATCTTAAGGGCAATTGCGGAGCTCAAGATAGACATTGATAAGATGTTGTTTGTCTCCGGCATCGGCTGTGCTGCCTGGATACCGAGTCCTCACTTTAATGCCGATACCCTGCATACCCTGCATGGCAGGGCTATCGCCTTCGCCACCGGGGCGAAGCTGTTTAACCCGGAATTGATAACCATGGTTGTCAGTGGAGATGGCGATCTAGCGGCCATCGGGGGGAACCACCTGATCCATGCCGCCCGTAGAAATACCGACCTCACCGTTATATGTGTTAACAACATGGTGTATGGCATGACCGGTGGGCAGGTCTCCCCGGCCACACCGATGGGTATCTTCACCTCGACAACCGTTGAGGGAAACCGTGAACGTCCTTTTGATCTCTGTAAGCTGGTGGCGGCAGCGGGCGCTGAGTATGTGGCAAGATACTCAGTGGGTCAACCCTCTCCTCTCGTGAGCAGTATTAAGAAGGGAATAGAAACCTCGGGATTCTCTTTCATCGAAGTCATTTCACCCTGCCACATCCAATTCGGGAGGCGAAACCGGCTTGATACTGCTGCCGAGACGCTGAAGTTTTTTGCCGGGAAATGCTTGATGAAAGATGAGGCCGAGGGCTTATCACCGGAAGAACTGGGAGACAAGATTATAACCGGGGAGTTTTCCAATGGGAGAGATCAAGCAGATTAGATTGTGCGGTCTTGGTGGACAGGGCATCGTTCTGGGCGGAACGATACTTGGTCACGCCGGCATTAATGATGGGAAATGGGTTGCCGGGTCCAGCTCTTACGGGGCAGAAGCCAGAGGCTCCGCCTGTCGGTCTGAGGTCATCATATCAGACGAGCCGATAATCTTTCCCCATGTAACCAGGCCGGATATTTTGATTGCCATGTCTCAGGAGGCGTACGATAAATACATCAAAGATATGGGAAGGGATGAGGAAACAGTCATTTACGACGAGCAGATGGTTTGCACAAAGGAGATCAGTGGTCTAAGGCAGTTAGGGTTCCCTGCCGGCAATGTGGCGACTAAAGAGCTTGAGAATAAGCTGGTGGCAAACGTGGTGATTTTGGGGATAGTGGCGGAAGTAACCAGGATCGTCTCCCAAGATGCACTCCTTTCTGCAATAGAAAAGAACGTTCCCGAAAGATTCAAGGCGTTGAATCTAAGGGCGGCCGAGCTGGGGCTTGCGCTGGGAAGAGCGAAGAAGTAAGCTCGGCAAGAATCCCTACTACTTCCGCTACTTTCCCAGCAGGTCTCTGGCTGACCCCACCGATTGCTCCTCCAGCTCGATCTCCAGGGGCACCAGCACCCGCGCTATCATGCCCCAGTAGCCGATGGACATGGTTAACTCAACAACGCTGCGTTCGCTGAGATACTGTCGTAGCGCCTCAAATGTCTCGTCTGCTGCCCTGACATTGAGGGCTACCTCGTCGGTGTATTGCAGTACGGCACGCTCTTCGTCGTTGAAACCGGCCGAATCCTCCCATTGATGGACGTCATCAACTTGTTGCCGGCTTACCCCAACCTCCCGGGCGATGGGGACATGCTGGGTCCACTCATACTCGCTCCCGGCGAGTTTGGCTATCCTCAGGATGGCCAGCTCACGCAGTTTGGGGGATAGCTCCGCCTTGTTGAGAAGGGAGTTTCCCAGCTTTAAGAAGCTGGAGATCATCGGGGGAGATAGGGCTATCGCCCGGTACAGGTTGATGATCTTTGCCCCGTTATCCTCGATCCTCTGGAATAACTCCTCGACCTCCGGCGGGGCCTGGTCCTTCTCCACCAGCTTAACTCGGGCCATTGCTTTCCTCCATATCTTCGCAATCTGTAAGTAGAACTAGCCTTCAGTCACAAATAGCTCAATCGAGTGCCGACCACTGGTAGTATAAACCAGAAACGTCGGTTTAGTCAAGGAAGGTGGTGGCTTGAGCATACAGATGTGCTATAATGGAGCGTGAACTACAAAGGCACGATTGGGGAGTCATGAAAGTCGTAGCCATTGTTGGCATGAGCGGATCGGGTAAATCGGAGGTGGCGCGCTCCTTCGAGGAGAAGGGCTTTGTGCGAATAAGGTTTGGCGACCTGACGGACAGGGAGGTGCTCCGGCGGGGGCTGGAGCTAAACGAGGAAAACGAGAGATACGTTCGCGAACGACTGCGGGAGGAACACGGCATGGCCGCCTACGCCAAGCTGAACCTTCCTGCAATCGATGCGGCGCTGCAACGATCGAATGTAGTGGTGGATGGCCTGTACTCATGGGAGGAGTATAAGCTGCTCAAAGAGCATTACGGCGAAGGCTTTCTTGTGGTGACGGTCTATTCTTCACCCGGAGCAAGGCAAGAGCGCCTTTCGCAAAGGCCGATCAGGCCACTGACCGTTGCCGAATCGGTGAGCCGCGACTTCGCCGAGATCGAGAATCTCGGCAAGGGCGGCCCCATCGCCATGGCAGATTTTACCCTGATCAATGAATCCTCGCTGGAGAGGCTAAGAGAGGAGACCGAGCGGCTCATCGCCGCACTCGCGTCATGACAGAATCACACCGTCCGAGCATCGACGAATACTTTCTCAAGGTGGCCTCGGTAGTGGCCGAGCGCTCGACCTGCCTCCGGCACCATGTCGGTGCGGTGGCCGTGCGGGATAAGCACATCCTTTCCACCGGCTACAATGGCGCTGCCGCCGGACTGAAAGACTGCCTCGAACTGGGCTGCCTCAGGGATGCGCAGGATATCCCATCCGGCACCCGTCACGAGATTTGCCGCTCCATCCATGCCGAGCAGAATTGCATCATTCAGGCGTCTCTCCACGGTGTCAGCCTTGATGGCTGCACCGTCTACTGCACCCACACCCCCTGCATCCTCTGTGCCAAGATGCTGGTCAACGCCAGGATCAAACGCTTCGTGAGCTTTGGTAAGTACGCTGACGATTCCTTCCGGGAGCTCTTCGCCGAGGCGGGGATAAAGGTGGATAGTGTTGGGAGGCCATCGTCCGAGATCACCCATCTGGAGTAACCGCTCAGGTTCAAGGTTCAAGGTTGATACACGCTAATTGGGAACCCCGGAACTTTGAACCCCTGGGCCTGCGGCCGGGGGCAGGCCTGAGTAGTTACGCCAGGTGAATAATCGTTATCCCGCCAACGATCATGGCAATGGCACCAAGTCTCAGCGCTATGGTTTGCCTTCCCATGCGCTGCTCCAGGAGTACATGAGATATACGCCCTAGAATGACGGCATAGACAAACACGAATGCTGGACGAGCCCCCGCGATTGCCGAGACCAGCGATACCGGCCCCCTCTGTATGGCCCAGAACATCAGGAACATGCCGAGGAGCACCAGCGCGTTGTTCAATATCAGAAGCCCCGCCGTCAGGACGGGTCGCCTCACCGTGCGAAGCTGGCGAAGAGGAAGGGGACACAGGGAGACACTCAGAAAGATAAATGCCACGAGAAGACTGCCGAAGGCGAGCATATTCCAATACGAAACGTGCTCCAGGGCATACTTGCTGGTGAGGTTGGCGGTGGCCAGAAGGAGACTGGCGACGAGAGGCAAGAAGAGTGATCCAGCAAATCCTGCTCCAGAACCACGAGACCCTCGCCTGATGGATATGAGTACTGCCCCAAGGACAACGACCATAACAGCGATCCACTCAAGATAGGTTAGCGTTTCACCAAGGAGCAGTACAGCCAGGATAGCTACAAACACCGGGTTTGTGTGAACCACAGGGATGACCCGGGAGACCTCTCCGGTCTGCAGGATGTGCAGGATTAGCAGAACTGCCAGAGCGCGCAGGGCGCTTGAGAGTACGGTTATCAGAAATGGAACGACACTAAGATCCTGGGGGAGGGGGAAAAGGCTGAGCAGTATGGCACTGTTTATAATACTTAGGATTCCCGCCGGAATCAGGAATGCCCGGAGACTGGGCATCCTCCTGGCGACGAGGTGGCTATCGAGTACGTTGACCACCGCCATGATGGCGGTACTAAGTACCGCTGCATCGGCCCAATCCAAAGGCGTTCCCCACTTTCAGATGTTCACCCGCTCTCTAGCTCTCACCCACCCATGACGAAGTTTAGAGTTTTGGGTACTCCAAACTCAATACCCCTAACAGGTGTATCGCTCCGCCTCTGTGAACCTCTCGGCGATTTCTCTTCTGACAGCCACAGTGTTAATGGGCATAAGTCTGGAAAGCTTCCTCATCGCCCCGAGCTGTGTATAAAGCACGTCCCCGGTCTCCATTGCAGCAAGGATCTGGGTGGCATAATCGTCTATTCTCTTCATGGCGTCATTTACAAAGACGCATACCATGTCTATCTTTGTCTTCGCTTGCTCCTCTCCAGAAGATTCCACGGACTTGAGCGCTCTCAAGAGGCCGCTCTCCATGGCGAAGATTTCGATTGCAATGTCGCTCAGAAGCCCCAGGATCTCCTGCTGCTCGGCCAGGGCCTTCCCGTATTTCTGTGCCGCCCCACCCGCTGTGAGGAGGAATATCTTCTTTGACATATCCACCAGCTTCTTCTGGTACCCCAGCGGCCCGTCTTCCATGCTCGGGGAGACCGGCTCTATGGTCAGCATTTCACCGGCCAGTCTCTGTGCCGTGGAGAAGAGAGGTATCTCGTTTTTCAACGCCTTTCTCATCAGCCGGTCAAGTATGGTAAGCCGGTTTATCTCATTTGTCCCTTCAAATATCCGGTTTATCCGCGAATCCCTATAGATTCGCTCCACCAGATACTCCTCAACATATCCGTATCCGCCATGTATCTGGACCGCCTCATCGGCGACATAGTCCAGCATCTCAGAGCAGTAGACCTTGTTAATGGAGCACTCGGTAGCATATTCCGATATGCATTCCGCGCTCCGCCTGCCGCTATCCTCTCCCGCCATGTCCACAGTGGTGAGGATGTTATCTATCAGACCGGCGGTTCGGTAAAGCATGCTCTCTGCTAAATAAATCCCTATCCCCATCTCAGCCAGTTTATGTTTGATCAGACCGAATTCGCAGATAGGTTTCCCAAACTGCACCCTCTGTTTGGCATATTTTACGCTTTCCTCCAGGGCTGACTTCGCCCCTTCCACGCATCCTCCGGCCAGTCTGAGCCTGCCTATATCGAGAATGCTGAAGGCAACCATATGTCCCTTGCCGATCTCGAAGAGGACATTCTCCACCGGCACCCTGGCATCCTCAAATATCACGCTGGTGGTGGAGGAGCCACGAATGCCCATCTTACTCTCCTCCGACCCTATGGATACCCCCTGAAAGCCTTTCTCTACAATGAAGGCGGTGAACTTATCACCATCGACCTTGGCAAAGGTTATAATAATGTCTGCCAGTCCTCCGTTGGTAATGAACTGCTTTTCGCCGTTGAGCTGATAGTATCGGCCGTCATTAGATAGGATGGCCTTAGTCCTCAGGGCAAGGGCATCGGTGCCGGCGAGGGGCTCGGTCAGGGCGTAGGCGGCGATCTTTTCCCCGCTTGCCAGAGCGGGAAGGTATTTCTCCTTCTGGGACTTATTGCCAAAGAATACCACGGGCAGGGTTCCAATTCCCGTATGAGCACCCAGAGTCAGGCCAAAGGATCCTGCCGGTGTGAAATAGGCAGTGATAAGCAGCGAGGCTATCTTATCCATTGCGGAACCGCCGTACTGCTCCTCTATGTCCGCCCCAAGAAGCCCCAGCTCTCCAACCTGCCGCATTAGCTTGCGGGTGAGTTCAAAATCCTTATGCTCTAGCTCCTCTATATGCGGCTGCACCTCGTTCTTGACGAAGTCTTCGGTGGTCTTGATGATCATCCGGTGCTCTTCGGTGAAGTCATCGGGGGTAAAGATCTCTTGTGGGGCTATTTCCTCTACCAGAAATGCGCCACCCTTTCTGATTTTCCCTGTCTCCACGGTTTCCTCCTTTTTCTGTAACTATTCAGGTAGATAGGCTGGAGACTGAAGACTTTTAGGGAACTTCAGCCTTCGGACTTCAGCCTTCAGCCTAATCCTATTCTGCTCTTTCGAATATACCCGCTGCCCCCATACCGCCACCGATACACATGGTGACCAGGCCGAATCTGGCCCTTCTGCTTTCCATTTCATAGAGCAGCTTGGTAGTAAGATAGGCTCCGGTACACCCCAGGGGATGCCCCAGGGCAATAGAACCACCATTTACATTTAACCTATCCGGGTCGATCCCCAGGGTTCTGATCACATATAGCGACTGGGAGGCAAATGCCTCATTTAGCTCTACAAGGTCGACCTGGTCCATGGAGATACCGGCGTATTTGAGCGCCTTGGGGACGGCCACCACCGGGCCTATGCCCATGACCTCAGGGTCAACGCCTCCAACACCGTACGATCGCAAGACACCCATCGGCTTCAGTCCTAACTCCCTGGCCCTCTCCCTGGACACGAGCACCACCGCCGCAGCCCCATCGCTCAAGGGACAAGAGTTGCCGGCAGTCACCGTGCCTTTGATGTTAAAGACCGGTTTTAGCTTGGATAGACCTTCCATAGAGGTATCCGGCCTGACGCATTCATCCTTCTCAAAAACTATCTCTTTCTTGACCGGTTTTCCTTCTTCAAAGGTCCTCTCCACGATGTTTAGCGGCAGAATCTGCTCGGCGAATTTTTTCTCTTTCAGTGCCTTCACTGCCTTCTGGTGACTATCTAAAGCGAATGCATCCTGATCCTCTCTGCTCACACCATATCTCTGTGCCACATTCTCCGCCGTGAGCCCCATGGGGATGTAGACCCCGGGATAGCTTTCCATCAGGTCGGGATCCGGCAGCTGTTTGCTTCCGCCTATGGGCACACTGCTCATATGCTCAACCCCTCCGGCTACCACAACATCCGCAAATCCACACGTGATCCTCTGTGAGGCGATGGCAATGGCCTCGAGGCCGGAGGCACAGAACCTGTTTACGGTGACACCGGTCACCGAATGGGGAAGTCCGGCTTTGAGTGCAATAATCCTACCCACGTTCATCCCCGCCTCTGCCTCGGGGAAAGCACAACCGATTATTAGATCGTCTATGTCCCCTGGTTCCAGCCCCCTGGCTCTCTTAATTGCCTCCTTTACCACCTCGGTGGCCGAATACTCCGGCCTGGTGTTTCGCAAGGTGCCCTTTGGCGCCCTTCCAATAGCGGTCCTCACCGCTGATACTATAACTGCTTCTCTCATCTTTATCCCCCTTGTGAGTGACGGTCAATTTCTGAGCGGCTTGTTGGTCTGGAGCATATGTCTCATCCTGTCCTGAGTCCTTTTCTCTCCGCAGAGCGAGACAAATGCCTCCCTTTCAAGCTCCAGCAGGTATTCCTCAGTTACCAGGGTGTTCGGTGCAACATCCCCGCCGGTCAACACATAGGCGAGCTTCCCGGCGATATGCCCGTCGTAGTCGGTGATGAATCCTCCCTCTCTCATAGTATAGATTATGAGCTCCAGGGAAGCCCTTCCCGTTCTACCGGTTACCCTGATATCGTCTCTAGGTCTAACGGGAGAATAACCCTCCCTGGCCATGGCAAGAACTGTCTCTTTGGCATCGTACAGGAGGTGATCCGGATTCACCGTGACCTTGTCCTGTGGCCTGAGGAACCCTAGATTTCGGGCATCCCTGCCGCTGGTGGATACTTTGGCCCTGGCGATAGTGTCAAAGGTTCTCGTGACGTAGGGAAGGAGATCCGGCGGACTTCCCTGGGGTGATGCAGCAGTGGGGACCACCGGAGGCACCCATTCCACGTTCGCCAGGAGCAGCTCTTTGTTACCCCCACCAGCGGGAATAAGTCCCACGCCCACCTCCACCAGGCCGATGTAGGTCTCGGCACTGGCCCTTCTCCTGTTGGCGGCCATGCATATCTCGCATCCGCCGCCCAAGGCCATGCCGGATGGCGCTGCCACCACCGGCTTCTCGGCGTACTTGATGCGGCTGCAGGCATCTTGAAATTGCTTCACTACGAGTTGAATGGCATCCCAGTTCCGGCTCTGAGATTCGAAGAGAAGGAGCATCAGATTTGCCCCGACACTGAAGTTCCGGCCGTGGTTGCCGATAACCAGTCCTTCGAAATTCTCCTCCACCTCTTTTATGCTGTAATTAAGCATCTGGATGATATCAGCCCCGATGGCGTTGTTTGGGGAGTGAAATTCCAGACAGGCAACACCGTCTCCCAGGTCCACCAGGCTGGCCCCGGCATTGGACTTAATCAGCCTCTTCCTCTCCTTCAGAGAAGGGAGAATGATGATTTGCGGTTTATCCTCAATCTCCAGGTAGTCTGATTTCTGGAAGTCAAAGAAGTAAAGTCTGCCATCTCTCCTTTCGTAGAACCGCTCTCTCCCAAGCGAAAGCATCTGCTTAACGTTGTCCGGTATCTCTTCGCCTTCGGCTTCCATTCTCTTAACAGATTCGGTGACGTCTATGGCATCCCAGACCTCGAAGGGGCCAAGCTCCCAGTTGAATCCCCATTTCATGGCTCTATCGACGCTCAGTATGTCATCGGCTATCTCTGGAATCTTATCCGCACAGTAAAGCAGCAGTCTCTTGACGGCTTTCCAGGCAAATCGACCTGCCCGGTCCTCCGAATAGACCAGGGTTTTTATCCTTTCAGCGGGATTCTCAACCTTCTTCAGGCCATCTAACACGGGGAATGCGGCCCTTTTGAGGGGGGCATAATCCATGGTTTTATAGTCCAGCGCATGTATCTCGGAGCCTTTGTCCGTCTTGACCTTCCGATAGAATCCCTTCCCTGTCTTGTCTCCCAGCAGACCCGTATCCACCATCCTGGTCAGGATCTCCGGGGTGGCGAATTCGCTCCTTTCCCTTTCACCTACGTTGTCATATACATTTCTTGCTACGTGGACAAGAGTATCCAAACCCACGAGATCTGCCGTTCTAAAAGTTGCTGTCTTTGACCTTCCCATGGGAGTACCGGTTATGGCGTCAACTTCTTCGATGGTGTATCCGTCCTCCACCATGGTTCTTATGTTCCCCAGCATGTCATGGATACCGATTCTGTTGGCGATGAAGTTTGGCGTGTCTTTGGCAAAGACAATCCCCTTGCCCAGTTGTTTCTCGCAGAAGTACGCCATGAAGTCTACGATCTCTTTCCTGGTGGACTTTCCGGGGATAATCTCCAGAAGTTTCATATATCTTGGGGGGTTGAAGAAGTGTGTTCCCAGAAAATGCTCTTTGAACTCCTGGGACAGCTCCTCTGACATCTTGTCTATCGAGATTCCCGAGGTATTTGTGGTAACGATAGTCCCCGGGCTCCTGAACTGCTCAACCCTTTTGAGTAGCGCCTTCTTTATCTCCAGATTCTCTATCACCACCTCGATGATCCAGTCCACATCCGAGATCAACTGCATATGATCTTCAAAATTGCCCGGGGTGACTAGTTTGGCATCTTCCGGGACATAGAATGCCGCCGGCCTAGCCTTGAGGGCGTTCTCCAGGCCCTTTTGGGCGAGTTTGCTCCTGAAGGCAGGGCTTTCCGGTGTCAACCCTCTCTTCTTATCCTCCTCCGTGAGCTCCCCGGGGACAATGTCCAGAAGATATGTCGGTATGCCGGCATTCGCCAGATGGGCAGCGATGGTGCTCCCCATCACGCCGGCTCCAAGGACCGCCGCCTTCCTGATCTTCCTTTTCACCTGGACCTCCTTGTGTTAGCTTTGTTTCGAGTAATTACTCAGCCAGCGATTGATAGCCATGCTTGTCCCTGGTAAGAGTTTAGTTTTTCCAAAACCTGAATGTAGTTTATCACGCTTTACAACTCCTGTCAAGCGCAATTTTTGGAAAAACTTACCTGTTACACGGTACCAGTATTTTGTTGTACATCCCTGCCTCCTTAATGAAAGTTTCTTCCTTTGGAACCCATCTTCCTGCTCACGCCGACCAGTCAACATCGCGGTAATAGTTTATAGTCCTCCGCAGAAAGCGTTATAATGGGCATGGGGTGAAGTATCATAGCGGGGAAAACCGTAACGGTTCGGAAGAAAGACACACTGATGGAAGTTTTAAGGCGTGAGCTTGTCCTCGCCAA
>JALPYG010000018.1 GCA_023271215.1 Dehalococcoidia bacterium | reverse complement strand
CAGGATAACAATACCACGCGGGAGACTGTTTGTCGACCTTCCTGATGTTCAGACATCAGTTCGGACATCTCACAGAACCATCCCACTGAAGAATGAATAAGCGTCCCCTTGAACGGTGTCAGTGGCGTGGTTGATGATGTCCGTTGAACATATACGCTAAATCCTCCCAGAAAGTTCCATTGTCTGAACTCATGTCCCAACCTCAGAATACGGGGTAGACAACGAGGGCATATATCAGGTATGATTAAAGAAGGTGGAAATGTCCACACAGGTGATCGAAGGAATGGTCAGGGAACTCAGGTTTTTGAAGAGAGAGGCGCGGAGGAAGTCAGGGAGCGATAGGAATTAGCAATGGGGAAAGGTATCAACAATCCGATCGCCGAGCGAGTGAGGAAGATTCCCTCTTCGGGAATAAGGAGGTACTTTGACCTCTTGACCTCGATGGAGGGGGTCATCTCGCTGGGCGTCGGTGAGCCCGACGTAGCGACGCCGTGGCATATCTCAGAGGTGGGAATATACGCCGTCGAGAAGGGATATACCATGTATACTTCGAACTATGGAATGATCGAGCTGCGGCAGGAGCTGGCTCGACACCTTCGAAACCGCTACGGTCTGGATTACGATCCAAATACCGAACTCTTGATCACCACCGGCTCAAGTGAGGCCCTCGATCTGGCCATGCGAGCTATTCTTAATGAGGGCGACGAGGTCGTCATCCCCGACCCGAGCTATGTAGCCTACATGCCTTGCACCCTCCTGGCTGGGGGAACAGTCGTCCCGGTGCCAACCTGTATTGAGAACGATTTCAAGGTTGAGGCAGCAGAAATCGAGAAGAGAGTCACCGAGCGGAGCAGGGCCATCGTGCTGGGTTATCCCAATAACCCTACCGGCGCAGTGATGGACAAGTCCGCCCTGACCCCAATAGCCGAAGTTGCCCGGCGCCACGGGCTGATAGTGATATCCGATGAGATTTACGACCGGTTAGTGTATGGCGTGGAGCACACCTGTGTTGCCGCGTTGCCCGACATGCAGGAAAGGACCATTCTGCTCGGCGGTTTCTCCAAGTCCTACGCCATGACCGGATGGCGAATCGGCTACGCAGCAGCCCCGGCGGAGATCATCGAGGCCATGATGACGATTCATCAATATGCTATGATGTGTGCCCCTGCGATGGGCCAGATGGCCGCCATTGAAGCTCTACGGGATGGTGAGGACGCACTCCAGGGAATGTTAACCAACTACGACCGCCGTCGCCGGATGATAGTAAAAGGGTTGAACGACATCGGCCTTGCCTGTTTCGATCCAAAAGGCGCCTTTTATGCCTTTCCTTCGATAAGGTCAACAGGGCTCACGTCAGAGGAATTTGCTGAGAAACTCCTTATGGAGGAAAAGGTGGCAGTGATTCCGGGGTCGGCTTTTGGGGCCTGTGGGGAGGGATATGTGCGCTGCTGTTATGCAGTAGCTTTGCCCGACATCGAGAAAGCACTGGAGCGGATGAAGCGATTCGTGGGGAGGCACCAGGCATAAGGGCCACGGCTACAATCACATCCGGTGACAGGGGAGTGGACTTGTCCGAGGAAAAGACCCGCCAGGAGCGGCGTGAGGAACGGCAGCGGAAACGGCGTCAGAGGATGGCTCAGCACGGCAAAGGCCTTGCCAGGATCTACCGGGACGCTATCCTCAAGCGAAGGCGCCGGGATCACTGAGACCAGGTGGTATCCCCAGCCCCGATTTTCTAAAGGCATCATTCGCAAATGAAGGAGGGGAAAATGGCCAAAATATATCTCATCGATGTGACAAATCGTGACGGGGTCCAGACGGCGAGATTGGGCCTATCGAAGCTGGCGAAGACTATGATAAACATGTATCTGAACGATATGAGAGTTTATCAGTCCGAATTCGGCTTCCCTACTACGAGGCATGAGTCTCGTTACCTTCGAGCGAACCTGAAACTGGCGGAGATGGGTGTCCTGCAGCCCATTCGCCTGTCAGGGTGGATACGTGCAACCGCCGAGGATGTGGAGAGGACCTATCAACTGGTACCCGGAATCAAGCACCTCAACGTTTCTATTTCTACGTCAGACCAGATGATCGATGGCAAGTTCCATGGCCGTAAGAGCAGGGAAGACATATTGCAGATGGCTCTGGAGGCTGTAGACGCCGCGAAGTCACACGGTGCTGAAACTATCGGGGTTAACGCCGAGGATGCCTCAAGAACAGATATAGACTTCCTGGTCCGGTTTGCCTCTCTGGCGAAGGAACACGGCGCAGCCCGGTTCAGGTACTGTGATACGCTCGGGTATGATAACCCCCGCACCATATACGATGCCTGTAAAAGACTGTCCCAGGAGGCGAGGATTCCTATTGAACTCCATTGTCATGAGGACCTCGGGATGGCAGTGGCCAACTCGGTGGCCGGGGCAATGGGCACTATTGACGGAGGTCAGGACGCTTATATTAACACAACCCTGAACGGAATTGGAGAAAGAGCAGGTAACGCCGACCTCGTTGCGGTCGTGCTGGCTATGAGGAAATCTAAGGGACTCGCCAGGAAATATAAGTTCGGCACCCCAATCCATCTTTCAAAGGCGTGGAAGATATGTAAGTATGCCAGCTATGCTTTCGGCGTTCCCATCCCTATCAACCAGCCGGGCGTTGGAGCCAACGCCTTCGCCCATGCCTCCGGCATCCATGCCGATGGGGTACTGAAGGATCCGCAGAACTACGAGCTATACAGCTTCCGGGAGCTGGGCAGGGGAGAGCCGGAGTTGGTCGAGACCGGCAGGGAAATTTGCTCCGGCGAGTACAGCGGGATATCCGGTTTCCGTCATGTGATGGGAAAGATGGAGATAGACTTCACCCATGGGGATGATCTTGAGAGGGTTCTGGAACTGGTAAGATATGCCAACGTGGCCGCCCAAAAACCCCTTGTCGCCGATGAGCTTCGCTTCATCGCCAGGTATCCGGACGTTGCCAGAGAGCTACTGACGTTAACACCACTGGTGAACCCGGTTGAGGGATAGGAATGTGATTCTGCCTCGAACGGCTAGACGTCGAAGTTCTTATGTTTCTGCATATATGGGATGAGCCCCCCTTCCTGGAGGATATCCAGCATGATCCGGGGCATTCTGCTTGAGTGAAGCTCGACTTTGTTTGTCAGGTCTTTAATCCTCCCTGCCTTGAGATCCACCTCGAGCTCGTCGCCGTCATCGATCCCATCGGTGTCACATAGAAGCACCGGAAGCCCGATGTTAATGGCATTGCGATAGAAGATGCGGGCTGCCGACCTGGCGATGACCGCGCTTACCCCCGCCATCTTGATGACCAGAGGAGCGTGTTCCCTGCTCGAACCAAGCCCGAAGTTCTTCCCTGCCACCAGAAAGTCGCCCTTTCTCACTCGCTGCGCAAAGGTGGGGTCAGCATCCTCGAGCACATGCTTTGCCAGTTCAGGCAAATTGCTGCGCAGGTGGAGTAATTTCCCCGGCACGATACGGTCGGTGGAGATGTTATCTCCGAATTTGAATGCTCTGCCCCTCAACATCTAGAGTATCTCCCTCGGATCGGTGATCTCACCGCGTATGGCCGTAGCCGCTGCCGTTGCCGGGCTCCCCAGATAGATGAAGGCGGAGGGATTTCCCATACGCCCCTTGAAGTTGCGGTTAGCCGTGGAGAAACAGGCTTCTCCATCCCCCAACACTCCCTGGTGCGTCCCCAGGCAGGCGCCACAGCCCGGGGGGAGGATAGTCGCCCCGGCTTCGATCAATGTCGCAATATACCCCTCAGCCACCGCTGATAAGAGAACTTCCCTGGAGGCCGGGGCGACAATGAGGCGAACACGGGGATGGCGACTTCTACCTTGCATGATGCCAGCGGCAATTCGCAGGTCGTCCAGACGCCCGTTGGTACAGGTACCGATAAAAACCTGATCTATGGGAATCCCCTTAAGTTCCCTGGCCAGGGCAATATTGTCAACCGCGTGGGGCCTGGATACAGTGGGCTCCAGCCGGCCGGCATCAATTGCAATCGTTCTCTCATAGGTTGCATCAGTATCTGGATGAAGCGGGATGTAACTTTCCCCCCTGCCCTGGCTTTCCAGATAGCTGCGCGTTACGCTATCGGAAGGAAAAAGCCCGGCATCGGCGCCGGCTTCAACTGCCATATTGGCCACAGTGAGACGCTCCGACATCCCCATCATCTCCACACCCTCACCCCCGAACTCCAGTGCTTTGAACGTAGCACCATCGGCCCCGATCTTGCCGATGAGGTAGAGTATAAGGTCCTTGACATAGACACCTCTGGAGAAGCGGCCATGGACTGTTACCTTAAATGTCTCCGGCACCCGAAACCAGGTCTTTCCAAAAGCGAAGGCAATGGCTATATCGGTAGAGCCCATTCCCGTGGCAAAGGCTCCCAGCGCCCCTGCGGTAACGGTATGAGAATCTGCCCCCACGACGACCTCGCCGGGGCCGGCAAAGGATTCTGCCACTATCTGGTGGCAAACCCCTTCCCCGACGTCACTCAAGACCACGCCTTTTTCCTTAGCAAAATCCCGAAGGAAACTGTGGTCGTTGGAAAGTGCTCTTGCCGGACTCGGCGCCGAGTGGTCGAGGAATATAATGGTCCTGTTGGGATTATGGATAATATCCAGCTCGCTCTCATTCAATTGTCGCAAGGTCAAGGGGCCGGTGCTGTCCTGGACAAAGACCAGGTCCAACTGGGCAATCACGATATCGCCGGCACGAGCTTCTGTGCCGGACTTCGCACTGAGGATTTTTTCTGCCAGAGTCTTTCTCATTCCCCCAATATAATACTAGATTTAGCATCAGAGAGTCAACCTTTTGCGGCTGACCCTGGGGCATGAGCCCCGCAGGGACCGGTGCGCGACAAACATTGACCCTCGTTCTCAAGGCCTAGCCTTTGCCCCTGAAATGTGTTATATTAGTAGTGGTTCTGCTGTGAGATCATGCCTCAGGCAAGAGACGTAAAAGTATTCAAGAACTGGTGCAAGAGATGTGGAGTTTGTGTCGCTCTCTGTCCCAAACAAGCTCTTGCAATCGGTGCGGACGGCCATCCCTTTCTCAACGATGAGCAAGCTTGCAATGGGTGTGGCCTCTGCGAACTCCGGTGCCCCGATTTTGCCATAATGGTTTACGATGACGAACGCTGAACTACTCTCAGGCAACGAAGCTTGCGTGAAAGGGGCTCTCGCCGCCGGCTGTACCTTTTTCGCCGGCTACCCTATCACCCCATCCTCAGAAATAGCCCACATGATGGCCTACGAGCTTCCCCGTCGGGGCGGAATCTTCATCCAGATGGAGGACGAGATAGCCAGCCTGGGTGCAGTGATCGGGGCTTCTCTAGCCGGGGCGAAAAGCGTGACGGCCACCAGCGGCCCCGGGTTTTCCTTGATGCAGGAACACATCGGTTTCGCCTCCATAGCTGAAGTCCCTTGTGTTGTCATTAGCGTCATGAGGGGAGGTCCGAGCACCGGGGTTCCAACTCACCCCTCACAGGGCGATGTTATGCAAGCTCGCTGGGGGACTCACGGCGACCGCCCCGCTGTTGTCCTGGCACCTTCCTCAGTTGCGGAATGCTTCGGTCTTACCATAGAAGCATTTAACCTCGCCGAGCGGTATAGAACCCCGGTGATAGTGCTGACAGATGAGATGATCGCTCACATGAGGGAAAAGGTCTTTCTCCCTTCATCCGATGAGATAAAACTCGTAGAGAGACTCAAACCTGCCGAGCCGCCAGAGTGGTTTGTTCCTTATCGAGACCCGGGAACGGGGGTCCCACCAATGCCTGCATTTGGGGAGGGGTATCGCTACCACGTCACCGGTCTTTGTCATGACGAAAGGGGTTATCCCACTACCAGGGCTGATGAAGTAGAGCCCTTCGTAAGAAGGCTTTTCCGCAAGATCTCCCAGGACTTCGATAAGCTCCAGTGGAGCGAGACGTATTATACTGAAGATTCTACCCTGAACGTCGTTGCGTTCGGCTCGGTTGCCCGCGCCGCCTTAAGAGCAGTCAGGGACGCCAGATCTAAAGGCATGAAGGTGGGGCTGTTGAAACTGTTGATTCTCTTTCCTTTCGTCCGCCGCAAGGTAACCCAGTTGATGGAAAGCTCGACCACGATCCTGGTTCCCGAAATAAACATGGGACAGATATCCCGGGAGGTCAAGCGGGTAAACCAGGGGAAATGCCGCATTGAAACCTTGAATAAGGTGGCTCATGAACCGATGACCCCCCATGAAATACTGGAGAAGATAGAGGAGATATATGGCTGAAGGAAGACAACGTATTATCCATAAGTATCTTCGCACTACCAAGCTTTTCCCCTCTATATGGTGTCCCGGATGCGGGATCGGTATCTTCCTGGGAGCTTTCTTGAGAGCAATCGATAAGAGCGGCTATACCAAAGACGAAATCGTGCTGGTATCGGGGATCGGGTGCACGGGAAGAATTCCCACCTACGTCGACTTCAACACCTTACACACTACTCATGGCCGGGCATTGATCTTTGCGACTGGAATAAAGCTGGTAAAGCCGGAGCTTAAGGTGATCGTCGTGATGGGTGATGGGGATGCCGTGGCTATCGGAGGGAATCATTTTATTCACGCCGCGAGGAGAAATGTAGAGATCACCTGCATAGTCATCAATAATAGCATCTATGGGATGACCGGCGGCCAGCTTGCACCGACCACTCCGCTTGGCTTGGAGACAACCACCTCGCCACATGGAAACCTGGAGCCGTCCTTTGATATATGCCGGCTCGCCGAGGCAGCCGGAAGCGTTTTTGTGGCGCGATCTGCGGTTTACCACGTCGGACATATGGAGAGGCTCGTCGGCAAGGCTCTCAAGAAGAAAGGATTTTCGCTCCTGGAGATCATCTCTCAATGTCCGGTTCACTATGGAAGACGGGCGGGCATGGGTTCGGCGGTGGAGATGATGAAATGGCAGATGGAGAACGCCATAACTGAGGAGAAGGCCAGGAAGTTGAGCGAAGAGGAGCTTCGAGACAAGATAAGGATAGGGGTGCTGGTTGATAAGGAAACCCCAACTTATCAGGAAAGATTGGATACTTTGCAGGAGAGCTTGAAGGAGAAAGCCGGTGCGCTATGAGATAGGCATCGCCGGAAGCGGGGGGCAGGGGGTGATACTCATGGGGGTTATATTGACTGAGGCAGTAGCCTCGGTGGACGAGCTGTTTGTGGCTCTAATTCAGACCTTTGATCCCGCGGTAAGGGGAGGGAGGGCGGCATCAACTTTGGTAATAAGTGACGAAGAGATAGATTATCCGGGGCCCCTGGGATTTGACCTCCTGCTTGGTCTAACTCAAAGGGGTTTGGACGAGAATATTGCGCGGCTGAAACGAGGGTCGCTGGCGGTAATAGATGCGGAGCTCGTGAACGAGATAGTATGGGATAAGATATTGCGAATCCCCTTTACCAGAATTGCCCGGGATGATATTGGGGACGAAAGGGTAGCCAATATGACCGCCCTGGGTGTTCTGAGTGAGCTTTGCGAATATCTCTCTCCTCCCGCCGTTCGAGCCTCGATCTCCTCAAGATTCAAGGGTAAGGCCCTTGATCTGAATCTTTCTGCTTTTGAAGAAGGCCTGAAATATGCCACTGAATTTCGAGGATCCGGAATTGAGAAGGTTGAAAAGGAGGACATGGAAATCTGAGCGACCTCAGCCCCCTCCCTTGGGCGAGTAGGGGAACTTGACATAACACTGGCCGTTTGGAGATCCTGGGTTGCAAACCGGGGAGTAGGGCGTGTCTAATCCCTGGATCCGTGAACACAGATCCACTCACCTTCACCATGCAGGTGAAGCAATTAAGTTTCACTTCACGGATTCAGGTAATCAATAGAAGAAGGAAAGGAGGTTGTAATGCTGGTTATCTACGAGAAAAGCGATCGCGTGGCCACCATAACCCTCAACCGTCCCGAGGCGTTCAATTCGATTAGTCCCGAGGTCTACCAGGAGTTCAGCGATGCTATGATAAGCTTCCGCGACGACCCTGATGTTTGGGTCGCTATCATCACTGGAGCGGGGCAAAAGGCATTCTCTGCCGGTGCGGACATAAAGAAGATGCTCCCCAGGTTGGCCGATAAGTCTTTTGCGCTGCCACCGGGAATAGTGCGGGGACTGAACATCTGGAAGCCAATTATTGCTGCCGTCAATGGACTGGCACTGGGCGGTGGACTGGAGATCGTTCTGGCTTGTGATATCAGGATAGCCGCGGAGAATGCACGTTTTGGCACACCGGAGGTCTCTCTAGGACTGATACCTGGCTGGGGGGGTACACAAAGGCTGCCCCGGATGCTCCCCTGGTGTAAGGCGGCCGAGATATTGCTTATGGGAAAACCCATAGATGCCCAGGAGGCATACCGGATCGGTCTGATCAATAAGGTAGTTGATCGAGAAGAGCTGATGAGTACCGCGCAGGAGTGGGCCGCCAAGATATGCGAAAATGGCCCCATTGCCGTACGGGCCGCTAAGGAGGCCATGATCAGGGGAATGAACATGAGCCTGGATGACGGACTCCGTCTGGAGGAGTCCTTCTTCGCCGGTCTCACCGCTACCGAAGATTTCAAAGAAGGTATCAGCGCCTTTGCGGAGAAGAGAAAGCCTCAGTATAAGGGAGAGTAAGCAGTCTAACTAATCGGAAGTGGAATAAAATCCGATACTTGAGGCACGCTATCTGATAGCGTGTTAAACACAAAATCTTTGAGGAAAGGAGATGTTATGCAGATCAAGAAAGTAGGGGTGATAGGTTGTGGACTGATGGGCGCAGGCATCGCTCAGACATGTGCCCAGTCCGGATACGAAACCATGGTTTCGGAGGTCAACGAGGAGCTCCTGAATAAGGGTCTGGGGATGATCAAGGCCCAGTTGGCGAGAAGCGTCCAGAAGGGCAGGCTGACCAAGGAGGAGGAAGAGGGAATTCTGAGCCGGTTGAAAGGGACGACTAAGCTCAGCGATTTCAATGGTTGCGATCTGGTGATTGAAGCCGTAATCGAGAAAATGGAGCTAAAGAAACAGGTGTTTTCCGAGCTGGATAGGATCTGCCCCAAGCACGCCATCCTGGCCAGCAACACCTCTTGCCTGTCCATTATCGAAATGGCTGCGGCAACGCAGCGAGCAAGTCAGGTATTGGGAATGCACTTCTTCAACCCGGTGCCGGTAATGAGACCGGTCGAGCTGGTCAAGACGATCGCCACCAGTGAAGACACGATGAACACGGCCATAGGCTTCAGCAAGTCCCTGGGCAAGGAGGTAGTCATCGCCAGGGATACCCCGGGGTTCATCGTGAACTTGCTCCTCATCCCGTTTCTGCTTGACGCAATAAGAGCTCTCGACAATGGTCTTGCCAGCAAAGAGGACATCGATACCGGGATAAGGCTCGGATTGAACCACCCTATGGGTCCACTGACCCTGCTGGACTTTGTCGGGCTGGATACGACTTACTACATTGCTTGTGCGATGTACGAGGAGTTTAGAGACCCCAAGTTTGCGCCACCGCCCTTGCTGAAGCAGATGGTCACTGCCGGTTGGCTGGGACGCAAGACAGGCAAGGGATTCTACGATTACAGACAGGAGGGATAGGACGATATGAATGCGAGAGAAGTAGTCATCGTCAGCGGTGTCCGGACGGCCATCGGATCTTTTGGGGGCTCCTTGAAGGACATACCGGCTATTGATTTAGGTAGCCTGGCGATCAAGGAGGCTCTGAAACGAGCCGGATTGAGACCCACATCAGGCAAGGAAACTCTGGAGTACGGCCCTGACGCCCTGAGGGGAGAAGGCTTATCTGAGATAGAGCAGAAGTATTACGACTGGGACGATTCGCTGCGCGAGGTTCAGGTTGACGAAGTCATAATGGGGAATGTGCTTCAAGGGGGTCAAGGCCAAAACCCCGCTCGTCAGGCGACCGTCTATGCCGGCCTGCCCAAGGAGACCCCTGCCTTCACGGTGAACAAGGTCTGTGCCTCGGGACTGAAGGCCATTACTCTAGGGGCTGAATCAATAATGCTGGGCGGAGCAGACGTCGTAGTGGCCGGGGGGATGGAGTCTATGAGCCAGGCCCCCTACATACTCCCCAAGGCTCGTTGGGGATATCGGATGGACCTGACGACACGAGGGGAACTGATTGACCTGATGGTATTCGACGGGCTGTGGGAGATATTCTACGGATATCATATGGGCAATACCGCCGAGAACATCGCCGGCACATATGGCATCAGCCGTCAAGAACAGGATGAGGTAGGTTTGCTAAGTCACCAACGTGCCGTGGCAGCCATAAAGGATGGGATATTCAAGCAGGAGATTGTTCCTGTTCCCGTCCCGCAAAGGAAGGGTGATCCGGTCCCCTTTGACACCGACGAGCGTCCCATGGAGACCTCACTGGAGAAAATGGCCAAGCTGCAGCCGGCGTTTCGGAAAGACGGTGTGGTAACGGCAGGCAACTCATCAGGAATCAATGATGGGGGAGCTGCCGTAGTGCTGATGTCAAGTGAGAAAGCTGCCCAATTGGGACTCGAACCCTTGGTGGCCATCAAGTCCTATGCCTCCGGAGCCCTGGATCCTGCCTATATGGGATTGGGGCCTATTCCTGCGGTAAGAAAGGCGCTCAAGAAGGCGCGGCTGACGGTCGAGGACCTGGACCTCATTGAACTCAACGAAGCCTTCGCCTCACAGGTCATTGCCAATATGAGGGAACTTGACATAACATGGGAGAAGACTAACCCCAATGGCGGCGGCATCTCGTTGGGGCACCCGATCGGCTGTACCGGAGCGAGAATGACGGTCACCGCGACGTACGAGATGAAGCGCAGAAACCAGCGTTATGGCCTGATAACCATGTGCATCGGTGGGGGACAGGGGATGGCTATGGTGGTGGAGAGAAAGTGACTTTCTTATTTACCCTCGCTTTTCGTAATCCGGACACCGGGTTGCGTTGGGACGCTCCGGATGGTGACAGGCGCTGCGCCAGTCCCACTTGCAAGTATCACACAGGAAGACATTCATTCCCAGGAATCTCCTGATGTGAAAGATGATTCTTTGTGTGAATCCACTCCCCATTAGATTCTCGTCCTCAATGTCGCGTTGGGGCAGGCTCAGTAGAAATCTCTCCCTGGCCAAGCAGGGGGCTGGAACAAAGATTTCGCTGAACGTCCGTGGCATTAATCCTGGTTGCCTGCTGCAGGCAGGGTGGGCGGTCGCCCATGATGGCTTCCTTGACAGGTTGGAGGAAATGGGGGTTTGGACGCACCGATGTGGGTCGCACTATAACTGTTATGGAAAGCTGGGCACACCGCTTAGGCATTCGCCGGTGGGCTTGACATAACGCTTTGGGCACAACTGCCACCGCTATTTCATCAGCCGGCAAAGTTCCCTCGCTGCGGGTATTTCATGTCCAAGCATAAGAAGTTCAAAACTTCCTAATGTCTCGTAAAGAAGCGAAGCTCCTTTAAAGGCCCAGGACACGACTGCTTTACGGAGTTTTAGAGGGAGAATCTCCCCTGATGATCCTGTGTCCCAGGATGACATCTATATCTACCGTCATTCTCCTGGCGACTTGTGTACTGGTGGAGACGGGGGAGAGTCGAACTCCCCGTCCAGAAGAAATCCGCCCGGGATATGCTACAGGCTTAGCCAGCTTTTTTTCTCGCCTGGTCCCGCCCTCAACTGGCTGAGTGCGGCCCGGCCAGACGGTTGTGCTTGACCAACCCCTACCGTCATCGGGATCGTTGCACCCCGACTTTTCGTCGCCCAATCCCCACCCGCCGGGGAGGGGTGGGGTTGAACGTGGCCCAATGCTAGATTAGGCCGCTACAGGCAAAGCGTTGCCATTTATGTTTTTGCCACCGGTTTTACGAGGGTGGATGGCACCTCGGCCTGCAATCCTGAGTCGCCCATTTCCCCTGTCGAAACCACTCGTCCCCATCATTGTTTTGTGTAACCGTTCTGCCAGCGGCTCTCAGCAACTCTCTCCCCCCTACTCATCTCCCAACGTAAGCGTTCACCACAGAGCACGCAAAGAACGCAGAGAGGGCAATCTGTCGTCTCTGTGCTCTCCATTGTAAATGTACTCAAAGGTCGGAGGCACCACAATGTTTGCTACATCCTATTCTCTGTGGGCGGCTGCCGCCCGTCATCCTGCTATAAGCCCCCCAGCATGCCCCTCAGGAGACCGGTCTCAAATCCTCCTGATACCTCATATGCCAGAACTTCAACGCTCTCTTTGCCCGTCGCTGCTACTATCTCTGGTGGCAGGTCTAGTACGAAGGAAGCCTTCATCGAAAAGACCGATTTCTCACCATTCTCAGCACGTGGCATGAACTCTCCGACCAGCAGCTCATTATCCAGGGAAAGTATGATCTCCATCTCGGTATGGGAATTAGGCGACAATTCGTACTTCCCGGCTAATCTTCCGTCACCCAGCGGCATTTCGTTGAGTGTGGCTTCGACTAGCGCCCCCGATACGGTGACCGGGAAGTCGCTATCGTTGTAGACCTGGGTCGCAAGCCTCAATTCCGTCCTCTCTTTGCTGACCTCCCCCCAGTTGGCATTAATAGCCCCGCTAACCATCTTGAAGGGCACATTCTCTGGGAAGGGGGCTATTTCAATTGCCTCTGCCTGCTTCAGTATGTACTCCAGGCTGCCCAGAAGGTCGGTCGTGAAAGTTCTCTCAATCGGTGGAACTGGAAGGGTGAACTCCATAATGATAAGGTCGAAAACGACCCCTGCCTCCAGTCGCATTTCACTTACTTCACCCTGTCCAATGTGCTCAACCCACATCTCAGGAATCTTCTCCAGCTGAATCATCGTGGAGATACTTAGGGGAAACTCCCCTTCGGTCTTCATCTCCAGCCCTTCGGCTTTCCCCTGTGCCAGCCTGATCCCGGCCATGAACAGTTCCGTTTGCAGGCTCTTGACCGGCAGGATGAAGGGGTTCGGATTGTAGACCGTAATTGTGGTTATGATTTCCGCAGTCTCTGCAGTGACCTCGCCCCACTGATGAGTGATCCCTCTGAACTCAGGAACTTGAGGTTTAGGAATCTGCGGTGGGGGACAGCCGTATCTGGTGATGGAAACAAGCAATAGCGTCACCATCAATGAGCTGATCAAGATCCGCTTGCTCATCTGGTTCCCTCCTTTCCTGGCCCCGCCAAGGCGGTTTCAATCCACGCCTCCGCGTGGGGGGCGTCTGTATCTCCATGGCGCGCTGGTCACCAAGCATGATTCACCCCGTTAGACAGCGATCATCCAACGGGGTGCCCATACCTCTTCTATCCCTTACAGTTGAGCGCAAGGGGCATCATCTCTTACTGATACTCTTCGATCTCTAAGATTCTTCCTTTTTCATTCCCAGCAGGAAGAGGCCAGCTCCGGCTGCCATAAACAGGATGCTCATCAGGATCATGAACGTCTGCAGCCAGCCGATCATCCCAAGAATCATCCCGCCGATTCCCAATCCGACGATATTTCCCGATGTCCTGCGCAGGTCCTCACCGAGGCCACCGATGTCTGCTCGCGCCGTCTGGAGATATCCCCGGGTATCTGAAATGCCGCCGAGGGCAGGTTGCCTTAAGTCGCCAAGGCTTGTTTTCGCGGTTTCGAGCAATTCCCGGGTGCTTGCAATGCCATCAACGACAGGGCTCCTCGCAGCCTCAACGCTGCTTTCTGTCGCCTGAAGGGCTGCCCGGCTCCCTGCGAGCCCATCGGCGATGGGTCCCTTGGCAGCCGCAATGCTCGTTCTGGCTCTTCCCAGTAGTTCTCGGCTATAGGCAATGCTATCGAGGGTGGGTTGCTCCATGGCCTCAAGTCTTGTTGTTACCCCCTCCAGAAGTTTCCGCCCCTCCGAAATGCCCTCGAGGGTGGGTTGCTCCATGAGCTCGAGGCTTGTTCTTGCCTCCCCGAGGAATTCCCGCGTCTCTGCAATATTATCGACAGCGAGTTCCCTGGCGCCGGTAAGACTGGTCTGGAGCGTTCCCAGGTACTCCGAGGTGTCGGCGAGACTATCTAAAGCATGCTCCAAACTCTCTATCGCCGGAGCAAACCCTTCAGCGATACCCTCCGGTGTGAGGTTAAAACCGAGTCCCTCTTGCCTCCACCGATCGGCTTCAGCTCTAAGCCACTCGGCATCCAACCCTGCACCCTCCAGTCGTAGGGCTATGAAATCGAGCGTATCAGCATCCACCATCCGGGGAAACAGATACCATCCCGGACCTATATCAGCTGCCCAGTCCCGAATACCGGATGCTACATCCAGCAGGAATGCGGGATCCACCCCGAAAGCTTCAAGCTCCTCGGCCCAGGCTTCAAGCGCCTCGGCCCACGGTTCGAGATGAAGACGATCGGCGCATACTACTACCTCCCACCGCTCCATCTCTTCCACTGTGCTGTCCCGGGTAAATATCACGCTGTCCCTGATCCCGGTTACCGTCTCATCCACGAGAGCCAGCGTGGCACCGAGCTCTCTCAGATATTCCAAAGTGCCGTCTATGGTGTACATGGCCACCCCATCCGCCTCGACCATGGCGGCGTCGAGCCCACGCAAATAGGCAATGGTGGCTTCTAAGGTGGCACCGAGCCTCCTCTCCGCCAGCGCCAGACTGGGATCGAGTCCGGCAAGATATTCGATGGTGCCATCAAAGGTGGGAGCCAGGTGCCTCTCCGCCAGCGCCAGACTGACATCCAGGTCATCTAAAACTCTCACGGTATCATCCATGAGCTCTAGCGGCCTCTCCACCTCAGCCAGGACACCATCGAGGTCATCCAAGAATCTCACGACGCCGTCTATACCGCCCGGCACCCCTACCTCTACCTCAGCCAGGTTGGCATCCAGGTCGCCAAGCCGGCCCACGCTTTCATCTATGGTGTCACCTATGGTCTTCTCCAGCTTAGCCAATTCTGGATCCAGCTCTGCTAGAAAATCAACCCCCCTATCAGTAGCATCAGCCACTTTCGTCAGCGCGCCGGCGGCATCATCAATGATCCGATCAATCTCTGGAACCCGAGCCCTAACCGGGCCAATCAAGGCCACCGACAGGATAAGCTGAATCAACCCCACCACCGCCAGGAAAACTCCCACTCCCATTATTACTTTGCGCACGTCTTGCCCTCCTTTCCTTTGATTTCAAAGCTAGTGTACGACCCTTTCCACTTCATGTTACCGCTCGATTTTATGCTTATAGCTCTGGCCCTCCTTTTCTTTGATTTAAGGCTATTTCCTTGCCTTCACGACCCTTTCCATTTCTCGCTCAGTTTCACGCTGAATGATTGAGCGCCGCTTATCGTGAAGCCTCTTGCCTCTGGCCACGCCCAGTTCCACTTTGGCGATGCCTCTCTTAACATACACCTTAAGGGGCACTAAAGTCAAGCCCTTCTTCTCCACCATCAAGCTGAGCTTCAGTATCTCGTCCTTGTGAAGCAAGAGCTTGCGCGGTCGGGCGGGTTCGTGATTGTACCTGCCTCCCTGCTCATACCGTGCGATGTGCGCCCCCACCAGCCAGAGCTCGCCAGCCTCCGGCCTGGCAAAGCTGTCCCGGAGATTCATCCTCCCCAGCCGAATTGATTTAATCTCCGTGCCGGTCAGCACCAACCCGGCCTCGAGAGTGTCCTCGATAAGGTAGTCGTGATATGCCTTTCGATTGACGGTGATCGTCTCTGATTTCATATCTTATATTAAATCAGTAGGGAATGTCAAGAGGCATCGTTATGTTTACTATCCCCCAAGTTCGCCACATTCATAGAGTACGACGATGCAGCGCTCGCAGATCATGGGGACAAAGTCAACCACACCGATCTCAGTGCATTTCTGCAGGACGAGGTCAAAGCTGCTGCCCTTGAGCAGCGCCTGATAAAGAGTGATCTGCATCCCCGGCTCGTTGGCACAGTGGTAACACTTCACGACTTCAGTTGTGATGCGTCCCGATGTTATGTCAAGGAGCTCAACCATGTATTCCAGCCCACTGCCGTCGAGGACAACTATGCGAGCCCCCACCTCCAGGCGCAGAACTTCCCTTGCCGGTGAGCCTGTCTGCCGCTGATCGTAATCCTCTTCCCCTGGATCCACTCTTCAGGAACAAAAAAGCGATGCATGATAGTGACGCTAACCCCGGCCAGCGAAGATGTCCTTCATTCGGTCGAAAAATCCCTTCTCTTCCCCTGGCAATCCGGCAGGTTCCAATACCTGGGCCAACTCCTGAAAGAGTCTCCGCTGCTCTTGATTCAGTGATGTCGGAGTGACCACATGAACTATGACGACCTGATCCCCCCGGCGGGAACCGTTCAACTGCACAGCGCCCTTCCCCCTGATACGGAATGTCTGGCCATCTTGCACCCCGGCAGGAATCTTAATGGGAAAGTAACCGTCGAGCGTTGGTATTTCCATCTCGCCACCCAGAGCAGCCTCAGCAAAATTCAGGGGCAGGTCGTAGAGCACATCGGCACCATCGCGGCGAAGATATTGGTGGTTCGCCACCGAGATGGTTACATAGAGATTGCCCGGTGGTCCTCCCTCGGAACCGGTGTTACCTTCCCCGGTCAGTCGAACCGTGGTTCCGTCATCCACTCCGGGGGGTATCCGGACCACAATCCGGCGCATCCTGTGCTCCCTACCCCCTCCGTTACACTGTCTGCAGGGATCGACTACTATTCTCCCTCTCCCACGACACCTCTCGCATGTGATGATGTTGGTAAAGTGCCCAAAAAGGCTACGTTGTGAACGGCGCACCTCGCCGGTGCCGCCACAATTAGGACATACAGCAGGCTCGCTTCCGGGCTCGTTCCCACCCCCCCGACACGCGGAGCAAGGCTCTATCCGATCGAGCTCAATCTCCCTCTCACAACCAAAGGCGGCCTCTTCAAAGGATATCTCAACGCCGTGACGCAGATCACTACCACGTTCCGCAGTCGGCCGCCGGTCCCTGGAAACGCCCCCAAAAAAGGCATCAAAGATGTCGCCGAAGCCGCCAAAATCAAAGCCGTCAAATCCACGGCCAAATCCTTGAGGCCCTGCCTGGCCGGCAGACAGGCCCGCATGACCGAAGCGATCATAGGTGGCTCGCTTCTGGGAATCGCTCAGGATCTCATAGGCCTCGTTGATCTCCTTGAACCTCTCCTCAGCCACACCATCCCTGTTACGGTCGGGATGGTATCGGAAAGCCATCCGGCGATAGGCTTTCTTTATTTCTTCTTCCGTCGCCCCCCGACTCACGCCAAGGATCTCGTAGTAATCGCGTTTGGTGATCATGATGTCAATTGTTGATAAACCTTAGCATTACTATTATACCTCTTTTGGTCTAGCTAAACAAGTTGTAACCGCCTAAGCACTTTATGTCAAGTTCCTCCAGCTCCTTCTCTGTTAGGCTTCATCTCTCCGCTCCCGGCCCGTCCGCCGGGGCGGGCTTCGCCGGAACAAGCCGCATTTACCCCTTAAGGAAGGGACAGGTAACCTCAAGGCACCGCCTTCGCGAGGGCCAGCCTCTACCACTTACAGATTCCTGATCCTCTCCCTAAACCCAGCAAGCGCGCCGTCAAAGGCATCAAGCTCAATACCCGACACGTAATGCAGTTCCAGTCGATCCGCATCGAGGCCGGTCTGGCCGAGCAACGTCTTTGCTTCGTCAACTCGCCGCTGCACCCAAACCTCCCCTCCTTGATAGGAACACTCTTCGGCAGGACAGCCAATAACCAGAACGCCGCGGGCACCGAATTCAAAGGCTCTCAGCAAGTCTACCGCCTTCAGCTTGGCCAGGCACGGAAGGGACAGGTACGCCGTACCGGCGTGTTTTTCTGCCATCAATCTCCTCAGGCCGGTGACATTGTAGATGTCGAAGTCGCAATAGAGAGCCAGAATGGGACAGTCGGTCCCGGCAGCCAGGGTATTTTGAAGAGCTGTCTCCATCCGAGGTTGAAGGTCCGCCACACCCAGCATCTTGAAGGCGATGGCATTTCCAGGACAGGCACCATAGCAGATGCCACAGGCCTGACACTGCTCGACCCTGATGTCGATGCTACCCGATTCGGTTATCACCGGCACCTCGTAGGGACAGACCCGGACACAATTGAGACAGAAGGCACACTTGTCCCTTACCCACTCGGCTCCAGCCCCACAACTGAGACACCGCCGTGCTTCACAGACCGCCATCTCCTCAGTATAGCCCAGCTCTATCGGGATGAAGTTGTCCCATCTTTGCTCCGCATCCAGAAGGGGAACCTCTCGTCTCTCTTGTCGCCTTACCCTCGCCTTCACGGTATCCAGAAGATCGCCAATGACAGCTGGCTCGGGCTCGGGAGTGGGTACGGTTCCCTCCAGGTAATGAGCGATAGCTAAGGCAGCGTTTCGAGCGCTGGCCACGGCCTCCACTGCCAGCCCCGGTCCGGTTATCACCTCACCGCAGGCAAAGACACCGTCGCGACTGGTAGCCAGAGTCTTGCGGTCGCACATCAGTTGCCCCCGGTGATTCAACCCCACACCCATAACCGCGAGGTAATCGATGTTAGCCTCCTGTCCGATGGAAAGTACGACCACATCTCCCCTTACTACGGTCAAATCTTCCTCACAGAAGCTGGGATTGAATCTCCCCTCCTCATCGAAAACGCGAAGGCACGCCTTGCACTCCAGCCCGGTTATCTTCCCATCACTTTCCACAACCCGGTTTGGTCCCTGGCTGCAGTAATCTATCTCGATACCCTCTTCCAGCGCCTCATCGATCTCCCATGGGGAAGCGGGCATTTCCTCCCTCGACTCAAGGCAGACGACGCGCACTGCTCCCGCACCAAAGCGGCGCGCTGTTCGGGCCACATCCATGGCCACATTACCACCGCCGACGACGATCACCTCCGCTCCCGGCCTTATCAGCGACTCGCCATTCCGGGCGGCCTTCAGGAAAGGCAGTGCCAGCAGCACCCCTTCCAGATCGACTCCGGGAATCGGCAAGCTTCTGCTCTCCGGCAGACCCGTACTGAGCAAAATAGCCCGGTAGCCCTCCTCTTTGAGCCCATCCAGGGTAAGGTTCTTGCCCAGTTCGACCCCGGTTCGGAATTCAACCCCCAGTGCGGCGATGGCGTCGATGTCGCGCTGAATAGTCGCGGTGGGCAAACGATATGCAGGGATGGCTAAACGGATTGTCCCTCCCACGGTATCTTCTCTCTCAAAAACAGTAACCCGGTAGCCCATCATGGCCAGATCGTGGGCAGCCGTCAGTCCTGCCGGTCCGGATCCTACGATGGCAACCTTCTCCTCTCTGGTTTCTGCAGGCATCCCGGAAACCTGCCTGTCACCGGAGTTCTCCACGACAAACCGCTTCAACCCCCGTATGGATAATGCCTTATCGATCTCACGGCGGCGGCATTTGTCTTCACAGGGATGAGCACAGATGGTCCCGCAGATAGAAGGCAGCGGATTGGTTTCCCGGATCACTGCCATCGCCTCCTCCAACCTCCCCTGGGCCGTCAGCGCTATGTACCCACGCACGTCCTGACGGATGGGGCACGCATTCTGGCAAGGCGGTATCAGGCTGACATCAGATTTCTCAAGCGTTCCTGTCATCGGGTTAACCTCCATTCATAGTCCGGCGGTCTCCAGGATTTGGGGCACCAGCCCCTCGTGACCGATGGCCATAATGTGCACTCCGTCGCAGATTCTTTCATCCTTAATCTGCCTTATCATTCTACCCGCTATGGCGATTCCCGTTTGCAGTGCCTGCCCCTTCGGAGCACCAGCAAGCTCGCGGATCAACTGGTCGGGAACGACGACGCCGGGAACATTGGCATTCATGTATCGCGCCATACCGACCCCGGTCAGGAGTATGATTCCGGCCAGAATCTTCACCTCGAACCGGCGAGCATACTGCATGAATCTCTTGAAATTATCTAAATCATAGATAGCCTGCGTCTGGACAAAGTCTATCCCCGCTCTTATCTTCTTTTCGAACTTGAGTAACTGAGGCTCAATGGGGTTGGCCTCCGGAGTGACGATGGCACCCACACAGAATCTTGTCGGTCCATTCAATTCATTGCCCGCAATGTCCTTCCCCTGTTCCATCGTCCGCACTGTCTGGATCAGATGCACCGAATCGAGATCGAACACCGGCTTGGCATCGGGATGGTCGCCCACGCTGACATAGTCGCCGGTGAGGCAGAGGACATTGTGCACCCCCAGGATGTTAGCACTCAGCAATTCCGATTCCAGAGCCATTCGGTTTCGGTCGCGGCAGGTGACCTGGAGTATAGCCTCTGCACCCCTTTCCTGTGCCAGGTGGCACACCGCCAGAGAGGATATCCGCATCACCGAGCTCTGGTTGTCTGTGGTGTTTATTCCATCTACCTTGTCCTTCAGAAGGTCGATATGATGGAGCATCTCCTCGATGTTGGTGCCCTTCGGAGGACCTACCTCACTGGTGACCACGAAATCTCCTGAATCTAATGCTTCTTTGAACGACCTACTGGCCATCGGTCCCCTCCGTTTCAACCTTCAAATAAGCTTCGTTTACCTGAAGACCTGGGGTTGTTTGCGCACTATACTTGATCGGCGAGAATATCCGGCGAATGTTATCCAGCTTGCCCTGCTTATCCAGGCGATTGTATATCGTGGTCCAGGCGCAATCCTTCTCACTGGTAACCTCGCACTTGCCGTCGTTGGTGCCGCCACAGGGGCCGTTGACCAGGCCCTTGGGACATATCGTTAGGGGACATATCCCACCGGTATCGCCGAGGACGCAGTCACCACAGGAGCGGCACCGTTCAATCCATACCCCCTCTTCCCGCGTCGAGCCAATAAATCGAGTATTGAGCGCCGGAAGCACGGCCACATCCTCGACCACATCGGATACTAATTGCACCCCGGCGCCGCAGGCCAGGGAGAGAACGGCATCATACTCCCCCAGCTTCTCCAGAATGGGTTCGGTATACTCGCGATCGCACTGGCGCACGATAGTGTGCTCCGCAAACTCGATCTCCTTCTTATCCATCCTGGAGGCCAGCCTCAATTGGGATGCCAGTAGCTCAACCTCCTTCTCACCCCCCGCCATGCACACCGCAACGCATGTGCCGCATCCCAGGACGAGAACTTTTCTGTAGTCGCTCACCTTTGCCTTGATCTCGTCGAATGGTTTCCTTTCTCCGACAATCATATCAGCATCTCCCTTTCATCAAGATCATCAGGGGGGTCTTCCCTGGGTTAATCATTCTCTAATCTAGGGGATAGAGCATCGCCTCCCTACCCCCTACACGCTATGCGCTACACTCCAATTGGGAATCATGGAACTTGGAACCTGAATAGTTGAGATGATGGTCCCGGCCATTTCTCCTGCCACCGCACCGATCAGTGCATGCGGTAACCGCCCGTTGGCAATCTGAACCAGAGGGGTTGTGTTCAAGGCAGTGAGCGCCGCCTCTGCTTTGGGGATCATCCCGCCGGCGATCACCCCGGAAGCCAGTAGCGATTTCACCTCTCCAGCCGTGAGCTTGTGAAGCAAACTTCCCTGCCTATCGCGGATGCCCTCCACATCGGTGAGAAAGATGAGGCTCTGCGCGCTCGTGGCGGCGGCAAGCTCGCCGGCGATCTCGTCGCCGTTGACATTAAGGTAGGGCACATTGGCCGTTTCCTCGGCGGACCTGGCGCACGGGGGAGCGATGAATGGGATGAAGCCCGCAGCCAGTATGGCCTCCAGTGCCTTCGTGTTCACCTTCACGATCCTGCCGACGTATCCCAAACCAGCGTTTTCTATTTTGCCCTCGATCAGATTGCCATCGACCCCGGTCATGCCGATGGCTCGCCCTCCGAGGGAGTTGACGGCCGCTACAAGATCAGCGTTCACCAATCCACCCAGCACCGCCGCCACCATCTCGAGCGACCTCTCATCGGTCACTCTGAGGCCGCCGACAAAGCTGGTGGGTGTGCCCTGCCGCTTGAGCCACTCGGTAACCCGGTTACCGCCGCCGTGCACCACCACCAGAGGCAGCCCTCTCTTCTGAAGGGTTACCACGTCCTCCAGCGTGGTATCGTGACTGCCCAGGGTGCTACCCCCGATCTTAACTACGATGGGTCGTTTCGTTTCCATCTCCCCAACCTGGCAAGCCAGAACCAACAGGTCTGCAATGGCCTGGTATTTGTTTCACCGCCGAGCACGCAGAGGACGCAGAGAAGGCAAATTATCGAGAAATCTCAGCGATCTCAGCGATCTCTGCGGTGAATCGTTATTCTTTTGCCATTTCGCGCAAGACTTCCAGATCTTGGATACTATTTGTTACTCCGAAATCACGTGGTGTAGTCACGGTTAAGGGCGATATACTCTTCCGTAAGATCGCATCCCCAGGCGGTGGCCTGCTCCTCACCCAGGTTGAGACACAGTCGGAAACGGACTTCATCCCG
>JALPYG010000017.1 GCA_023271215.1 Dehalococcoidia bacterium | reverse complement strand
CCTGACTGCCGGATTTTTTCTTCAGTAAGGCAGGTTCCCCCTTTATAGCTACGAGAGCGGGAGATGGGACTCGAACCCACGACAGCCTGCTTGGAAGGCAGGAGCTCTACCACTGAGCTACTCCCGCTTATTTCATTGTTTCATATAGTATTGCAGAGCCTAAAGCATCAACGACAATAGCAACAGCTTTGTGTTCTGGTCTAAGGTTACTGCTTAATACGACGCAGACGGTAACAAGAAAGATACCAGGGATTATCATGTTCTTCAAACCGTCTTTATCGTTTGTCATCGAACACATCCTAATCTGGACAAGCCAGAACCACAACAGGAGATGTCATTCCTGCGTAAGCAGGAATCCATTTGGGATCACACATGATCTGCTGCGGCAGGTAGATTCCTGCCGCAGCACGAATGACATGTTGCTGGGTCAGGGACAAGCGGGACTAAATCGTTGCAGATTTTCCTGCCATTTCGCGCAAGACTTCAGATATTAGGTGACGAATACATTATAACAGTACAAGGCAGTTGCTGTCCACTACACAAAGACCTTTTCGGGCCGCCACGAGCCGGTCTCAGCGTTAAAGCGGAGGAGGGCCAGAAATCGCCCGTCGGAAGAGTAGGCCCGGCGCTGTTCTCCGCTGGCAGCATCCTCGTCATCTCGCTGAGACAGAGGGCGACCGTGCACCAGGGCGTCCTCACCGGCTGCATCAACCGCAATCGCCGCAAGATGAGAGAGCACGCTATCGGGAGGGTGAATAAAGGTTTCCCAATGTCCGTGCTCGAAAACGTCCTCGAGCTCTGCAAGCGAGATCGATTCGTCAATGTGGAAAATTCCGGTTTGGAGTCGCACCAGTCCCTCTAAGTGGGCCCCGCAACCCAGAAGCTGACCCATATCGTGAGCCAGTGAACGGATGTATGTCCCTTTGCTGCACTCCACTTCGATCGAGAGGATCGGGCTCTGCCAATCCAGCAGATCGAGGCGATATATGGTGACCATCCGGGGTTTTCGGGGCACCTCGATTCCGGTCCGCGCCAGGTGATAAAGCGGTCTCCCGCGGTGTTTGATGGCGCTGTACATCGGGGGTATCTGCTCGATCGGACCGCGGAATGAGTTAATGGCTGATTCGATCTGTTCCAGTGTCAATGAGGATGCATCTCCTCTCCCGGTGGTAGTGCCGCTTGCGTCATAGGTGGTGGTAGCCCGGCCGAACTCTACCCTGGCCCGGTACACCTTTGGCGACTCAACCAGGAATCTTGCCAGCCTTGTTGCCCGGCCGAGGAGAATGGGCAAGACCCCCGTGGCCTCGGGATCGAGGGTTCCGCTGTGGCCTACCTTTCGTTCTCCACTCAGTTTCCGCACCCGGGCCACCACCCGGAACGAGGTCATCCCCTGAGGTTTGTTAAGGTTTATGATCCCATGGATACTACTCATCGGAAATCTGCTCCATCAAATGGAGCAGGCGCTCCCCGCGCTCGATATTATCATCTCGCTCAAATATGAGTTTGGGGGTGTAGCGCAAGCGGAGACGAGCCCCCAATTCACGGCGCAGGAAACCAGAGGCCGCGGCGAGTCCCTCGAATATCCCTGCTTTCTCTTCCTCACTGCCCATAACACTGATCGATACCCTGGCCTGTGTCAGATCAGGAGAAACGTCAACTTCGGTAACGCTGATAAACCCCTTAATGCGGGGGTCGTTAACCTGGCGGAACAGCAAGTCGCTGATTTCGCGGCGAATGGCGTGATTGATTCGCTTCTGGCGCCGGCTCATTGCTTTTCCTTACGATAGAACTCAATGATGTCGCCGATAGTGAAATCGGAGAAACCCTCGATTCCGATGCCGCACTCGGAGCCGGCTGGCATCTCGGAGACACTCTCCTTGAAGTGTTTCAGACTGCTCACTCTGGATTCGTGGACCGCTTCTCCGCTGCGCAGGACCCTTGCCAGGCTCCCGCGACTCACTTTCCCATCGGTGACGTAGCAACCGGCTATCTTGCCATGCTTGACGGCAAAGGAGGCACGGACCTCGGCATGGCCCTCGAGGACATCGATGTAGGTGGGCTCTAACATTCCGGTTATGGTCTTCTCTATATCCTCAATGAGTCTGTAGATTATCTGATAACCACGTATCTCCACACCTGCCGAATCGGCCAGATGCTTAACTCTGGGCTCGGGGCGGGTGTTGAAACCGATGATGATAGCTCTGGATGCAACGGCCAGCATCACATCGCTTTCGGTGATACTGCCGCTCCCGGCGTGGATGATCCTGACCTGTACCTCTTCATTCTCTAATCGTTCCAGGGATCTTCTGATCGGCTCGATGCTCCCATCTACATCTGTCTTGATGATGAGATCAAGGCCTTTGGCTGCCCCAGCACGTATCTGGGAGGAGATGTCGTCCAGAGTCGGTGATTTGCCCGTGCGGATCTGCTGCTCGGCCTGGAATTCCTCCACCCTGGCTCGTGCCTTACGCTCGTTGGCCACTACGGTGAAGATGTCGCCGGCAAAGGGCACCTTGCTTAGCCCCATGATTTCTACCGGTACCGACGGTCCTGCCGATTTAACTGGCTTGCCCTCGTGATCGAACATGGCCTTGATCTTGCCCCAATGGGTGTTCGCCACGAGAATGGTATCTCCGATCCTGATGGTTCCCTTCTGTACCAGCAGGGTGGTCAGGGGCCCCCTGGTATTGTCCAATCTTGCTTCCAGCACCACGCCACCGGCCGGCGTATCAGGATTCGCGGTAAGCTCCGCTAACTCCGCAAGAATGAGAATGTGCTCCAGCAAATCCGGCAGCCCTTCACCCGTCCTGGCGGAGACTGGAATCGCGATTACATCGCCGCCCCAATCCTCGATCAACAGGTTGTGTTCCGCCAGTTGCTGCTTCACGCGCTCAATATCGGCATTGGCCTTATCTATTTTGTTGATGGCAACGATGATGGGTACTTTCGCCGAGCGCGCATGGTCTATAGCTTCCCTGGTCTGTGGCATTATTCCATCGTCGGCAGCAATGACGAGCACCGCGATGTCAGTGACCTCCGCTCCCCGAGCCCGCATCGCAGTAAATGCCTCATGGCCAGGGGTATCGATGAAAGTGATTTTCTGTCCGTCGACCGTCACCTGATAAGCACCTATACGTTGAGTAATCTCTCCGACTTCACCATCGGCGACCTTGCTGTGCCTGATGGCGTCAAGAAGGCTGGTCTTGCCATGGTCGACATGTCCCAAAATGGTAACCACGGCAGGACGAGGTTTTTGGCCCTTGGCCTTCCGGGAGGAAACCGGCATTCGTTTTGCCACCGGTGCCTTTTCCTCCGGTTGGAGTTCCGGCTTACGACCCAGGTCACTTGCTATGGCGGCTGCGGTGTCATAGTCGACAGCCTGATTAATGCTGGCCATTACCCCTCTTCGCATCAAGCGTTTAATCACTTCGATGGGGGTAGTTCCGAGGAGATCTGCCAGATGCTTTACCGTGAGAGACCTGGGAAGCGCGATCTCAGCTTTAACTTTTATTTCCTTCTCCGCTTTACCTCTGACAACTGGTGCCTTTCTACCCGATGATTTCTGAGTCATTCGATTCCTTTCTGTGCCCCGCTAGAGCTTCGGGGAGCGTCTTGCCATATTCCATGAGGGCTGTCCGATATTCCTCCGTGAGCCCTATTCGTAAGGCACGTGCCAGACGGTTCCTACGGTCTTTTCCCAGCGTTAGCTCCCAGCACTCTCTCGCCGGACACAAATAGGCGCCACGTCCCGCTTTCTTGCCCCGGTGATCTATTTCAAGCTCCCCGTTCGGGCTACGAACAAGGCGAACAAGCTCCCGTTTTGGTTTTGTCTGGCGGCAAGCGATACACGTTCTCTGAGGAACATGCTTCTTGGCGAAAGCACCCTTACCACGACTATCACTATGGCTCAACATCAACCTCAATCTCGTCCTCAATCTCGTCCGGCACCGGCTTCACACGCTTGGCTTTTTTCTTTCCCCTGGGTTTAGCATCGGCGAGGTCTTTCTTGCTCTTTTCTGCCACGGTGCGTTCTCTTGCTGCCCGCGGGAGAATGTCCTCGGCAAAACGTATTTGTGGGCCTTCAGGAGCTCGTGATTCCTCTCCAAGCACTGCCTCGACAGGGATAACTTCCTCGACGACTTCTTCCTCGATCTCCACTGCTGGTTCCTCGATCTCTCCCACCAGGGCGATCTCCTCGGCTGCCCGAACAGCCATTTCCTCCTCGGCAACACTGGCACTCTTGATATCGATCTTCCAACCGGTGAGCTTTGCCGCCAGCCGAACATTTTGCCCCTCTCTGCCGATGGCTAACGATAGTTGCCCATCTGGAACGACTACCACCGCCGCCGCGTTCGCAGGATCGGTTTCTACACGCAAAACCTGCGCCGGGCTTAGCGCACTGGCAATGAAGGTATTTGGATCAGGATGCCACTGGACGACATCCACTTTTTCGCCTTGTAGCTCGTTGATGATGTTCTGGATTCTGATGCCGCGAAGCCCGATACATGAGCCCACCGGATCGATTTCGTCCTGTCTGGCTGTCACCGCTATCTTTGTTCGGGATCCGGGCTCGCGGGCTACCGACTTAACCTCGACAATGCCGTTGCTCATCTCCGGGACTTCAAGCTCGAACAGACGCCTCACCAGGCCGGGATGGGTTCTGGACAGCAATAACCGAGGGCCTTTATTGGTCTGACTGACTTCCACCAGAAATACCATCAGTCTCTGACCCACGCGATAGTGCTCCGCTCGCACCTGCTCCGCCATGGGAAGCAGGCCCTCCACTTTGCCCAGGTCGACAATGATCTGGCGGGCATCTATCCGCTGGATCACACCGCTCAGGATATCGCCCTCCCTGTGGGCGAACGTTCCGAAGATGAACTCGTGCTCCGCTTCGCGAAGGCGCTGCATAACGACCTGCTTGGCGGTTTGCACGCCAATGCGCCCCGCATCCGGAGGATGAATTTCAATGTCGATTGTCTCACCTATCTCGACATCTTTCCGCATCTCACGAGCGTCACTCAGGGCAATCTCACGCCAGGTATTGGTCGGCGATTCCACAACGGTCTTCCTGGAGAAGACCTTGATTTCCCCGCTGGCAGGAAGTATACCGACTGAGAGATTATATCTCTTGGTGGAATCATCCTTCTTATAGGTTGACAACAAAGCGGCCTCGACTGCCTTGAAGACTAGATCCTTGGGCAGATTTCTCTCCGCTGCCAGTTGAGCAATGGCTAACAGGAAATCGCTTTTCATCCAGGCTCCCTTATCTTTCTAAGCACAAACTAAAAAAGTGGGTCGTCCCCCACTTTCCATCATGTTCTAATATAGCATATTCCGTCATGCACTGCAAGATGTTTGAAGTCTTAAGTTTTAAGTTTTAGGTTTTAAGTTTCCCGCATAACACTTAAAACTTAACACTTAACACTTTGTACCCTCAAGTTTCTCGATGACTTCCTTGATGACCCATTCAGGGGTGGATGCGCCGCCGGTAACACCTATGCGGGACGCCCCAAAACAATGCCATGAAGGACCAATCTCATCGGCACTTTCGATGTGCAGTGTTCTTGCGCCGGTGGAGCTGCATATCTCGGCGAGGTGCCTGGTGTTAGCGCTATCGTACCCTCCAACGACCAGCATTAAGTCGACCTCAGAGGCCAGTTGCAGAGCTGCTGCCTGGCGTCTGGTCGTGGCATCACATATCGTGTTGAATACGTATATCTCAGACAATGAAGCCAGTTGGGAATCCATGAGCTGCGCCAGGAAAGCGGCAAACTGTGTTTGGCTTTGGGTAGTCTGCGAAAGAACGCCGATACGGCGGACTGAGGCGCTTAACTCCGGGGTCGTGGTAGTAGCCATTGCACTCTCTCCGGCCCAGGAGAGTAGGCCTTTGACTTCCGTATGCGAGGCGTCGCCGAAGATTAGAACCATAAAGCCCTCTCGATGCAGCCTGTGAGCCACCTGCTGGGCATTGAGCACGATTGGGCAGGTGGCGTCAATCAAACTCAACTCGCGGGCATCTAGCTCGCTCACGACCTGCCGCCCTACTCCGTGTGAGGGAATGAGCAATGTAGCGCCATCCGCCTCGTCGAGGCTCTCGACTATACGCATTCCTCGCGCTGAAAGGTGCTCGATTACCTGCCTGTTATGCACGATGGCGCCCAGGCTTGCCAGCGGTTTCCCCGACTCAACTGCGCGTTCCGCCAGCTCGATTGCTCGCCGCACACCGGAACAGAATCCCCTCTCAGAGGTCAGCCTGATCTCCACTCTGATACTCCCAAATGCCTCGATATCCCGGTGGCAAGACTTCGGCGACGTGTCTCATGATTAGATTAGTAGCTTGAACCAACTGGTCTTTGGTCAGCTTGCCTTCGTTTCTAGGGAAGGAGAAGGGTTGGCCGATGGTAACGGTAATCCTGGGGCGTTGCCAGATGAATCCAGGCCCTCTAACGTTCTCGCTTCCGCAAATGCCGGCGGGAAGAATCGAAGCTCCGGAACGAAGGGCAATCATGGCAATACCAAACTCAGCTTCATTCATCTGTTGATTGAGGCTTCTCTTCCCCTCGGGAAACATACCCAAAGTCTGTCCTCTTTCCAGTACTTGCATGGCCTGACGAAGAGCCTTTCTATCCAGTGTGCCTCGCCGTACCGGGAAGGCCCCAAACCAGCGAACAAAAGCCGCGCCCCACGAGCTAAAGAGTTCCTCCTTGGCCATAAAGAATACGCGGCGGGGAACGCTGGCGCTAAGCAGCGGCGGATCGATAAGGCTAAGATGATTGGCCACCACGATGAGAGGTCCATTTCGGGGCACATTCTCCCGGCCTTTCACCTCCCAGCGAGTGAGCGAGAAAAGGAGGGTCTTCATCGTAGCAGTGGCAACGGCATAAAATAGGATCATCTCTCTTAATTATAACACAGAGGGTGGATGGCTGAGGCATCCTTGATCCACCAAGCATCCCTTGACAGCCAGAGATAAGGTGCTTATCATAAGAACTGGTATGCGCGCCCGATCATCACGACAATTCCGCCGGAGGTTGAACTTTGCCCCAACTTGATTCTCTGCAAAATACCCTGGGGGTTGCTTTTGAGGATGTAACTCAACTTCGGCAATCGCTTGTTCATCGCTCTTTCCTGAATGAGAGTGAAGCGCTTAGCGAAACGTCTGACGATCACCCTTTGTCATCGAATGAGCGGTTGGAATTCTTAGGGGATGCCTTACTTGGACACGTGGTCGCTGAAAGACTCTTCTGCGAGTTCCCCGACTTTTCCGAAGGAGATCTGACCAAAGTGCGATCGGCTCTGGTGCGTACGGAGACGCTGGCACGCGTTGCTCGCTCGCTGAATCTGGGCGATTATCTTTTTCTGGGCAAGGGGGAGGCCGAGAGCGGAGGGCGGCGTCGCCAGCGGAACCTTGCCTGTGCTCTCGAAGCCGTTATCGGTGCGGTCCTTGTCGATCAGGGGTTCAACGTTGCCCGGGAGTTCGTTTTGCGGATTCTGGCGAAGGAACTAGAGCGAGCCACCGAGGAAAAACTGGAGAAGGATCCCAAGTCCAGGCTGCAGGAAGTGGTGCAAGCGGAACAGCGGTTGACTCCGGTCTACCGAACAGACGATGCCACCGGGCCGGATCACGATAGGATATTTGTGGTGGACGTCTTTGCCGGCGAGACCTTCCTTGGACGGGGCAGCGGCAGAAGCAAGCGGGCCGCAGAACGGGAAGCAGCAGTGGCGGCGCTGAAGACGCTGGAGGGAGAGTCAGATCTTGTTTAACATATTCAAGAAGACCCGGCAGAGCATGGAACGCACCCGTGAACTCTGGTTGGAGAGGGTAGGCGGCATCTTTAGTCGTTCCCTCGTCGACGACGACCTGTGGGATGATCTGGAGGAAGTGCTCATCGCTGGTGACGTGGGCGTCAATACCTCGATGAAACTCATCGAAGGAGTTAAGGCAAGGGTGCAGACCGAGAGGGTGAGAGAAGGGGCAAGGATACAAGCGCTCTTAGGGGAAGAGATGGTCAGCATCTTGAAGTTGAAGCACGAGGACGAACCATTTACTTCACTGAAGGATGGACCGGCGGTTGTACTGGTGGTCGGGGTAAATGGCACCGGCAAGACCACCTCGATCGCCAAGCTTGCCTATAGCTTCAAAGGTCAGGGAAAGAGGGTAATACTTGCCGCCGCCGACACCTTTCGGGCGGCGGCAATCGATCAACTGAAACACTGGGGAGACCGGCTGGGAATCGAGGTGATCTCCAGTCAGCCGGGTGGCGACCCCGGAGCGGTGGTCTTCGACGCGCTGGAGGCAGCTCGGAGGCGGAAGGCCGATGTTCTTATTGCCGATACCGCCGGCCGCATCCAGACCAGGTTCAACTTGATGGAGGAACTCAAGAAGATACGCCGGGTAATCACCAGGGCGGGGGTTGATCCGGTGGTACTCCTGGTGCTCGATGCTAACACCGGCCAGAACGGGCTCAGCCAGGCAAGATATTTTGCTGAGGCAATAGGTGTTGATGGTGTCATTATTGCCAAGCTGGATAGCACCTCCCGGGGAGGCATTGTGCTGTCTATCGTTGATCAGTTGAAGATACCGATTCTGTTTATCGGGACGGGACAAGAGCCGGATGACTTAGCTCCTTTCAGAGCCGACGAGTTTGTGGAATCGCTGCTCTCGCGGTAAACATGTTTACTCACCTTCACGTCCACACCGAATACAGCTTGCTCGACGGCATGTGCCGCATTCCCCGGTTGATTCAGCGGACTAAAGAGCTGGGGATGGACAGCCTTGCCATTACGGATCACGGCTCCCTCCACGGCATTATCCAGTTCTATCTTCAGGCTAAGGAGGCCGGGATAAAGCCGATTCTCGGCTGCGAGCTGTACCTCGCGCGTGGAGAGCGCAGCTCAAGAGGGGGGGGGCGAGAAGGCTCCCTATCATCTAGTTGTCCTGGCCAGGAACGAGATTGGCTATCGCAACCTGCTGCAACTCAGCAGCCGGGGCTATCTCGAGGGGTTCTATTATAAGCCGCGAGTTGATAAGGAGTTGCTGGCACAATACCACGAGGGCTTGATCGCCCTTTCCGCCTGCCCCAAAGGTGAACTGGCAACACTCATTCAGGAACGACGTCGCAAGGATGCTGAAAAGGCAGCCAGGTGGTACCACGAAGTCTTTGGCGATTTCTATCTCGAGATTCAGGATCACTCCATACCGGAACTGGCTCAGATCAATAGGGAACTCGTCGCTATAAGCCGTAAATCGGGGCTGCCGCTGGTAGCGACCAACGACACCCATTACGTCGATAGGGATGATGCTCCCCTTCACGACATCCTGCTCTGCATCCAGACGAACAGCACCATACACGACGAGAAACGCCTCCGCATGGCGGATGATTCTTTCTACCTGAAGAGCCCTCAGGAGATGGCCGACCTATGGTCGGAGCACCCCCAGGCGATCGAGAACACCGGACGCATCGCCGAAATGTGCCAGATTCAACTCGAATTCGGCCGCCTCTATTTGCCCCAGATTGAGATACCCCAGGATAGGACTGCCGACGAGTACCTGGCTGACCTCTGCCTGCAAGGAATGGTCAGCCGCTATCCTGACACCCCCACAGAAGTCAGGGAGCGCCTGTTCTACGAGCTTGAGGTCATCAAACAGACCGAGTTTGCCAATTACTTCCTCGTCGTTTGGGATGTGATCTCCTGGGCTCAGAGGCAGGGGATTCTCTTTGGAGTCCGAGGAAGCGCGGCCGCCTCCCTGGTGCTCTATTGCCTTGGTATCACCAACATCGACCCGTTGGCTCACAAGCTGGTTTTCGAACGCTTTCTCAATGTAGAACGCAAGGAAATGCCGGATATCGACCTTGATTTCCAGGATGATCGCCGCGACGAAGTTATCCGGTACGTGTCTCAAAGGTACGGGGCCGGCCGTGTAGCTCAGATTGTCACCTTTGGGACCCTGGGGGCCAGGGCATCCCTGAGGGATGTGGGACGGGCTCTGGGCATGCCCTACGGTCAAGTGGATCGCGTGGCTCGCCTGGTCCCTCCCGTAGCAAGCAGCCTCAGTGGTGCGCTTGAGGAAATCACCGAGTTGAGCGACATGTATCGCAGTGACCCGGAGATAAAACGACTCGTTGATACCGCTGCCAGGCTTGAGGGTGTGGCTCGTCACGCTTCGACCCATGCTGCTGGAGTCGTCATCTCCAATGAGCCTTTGATTAAGCACGTGCCGCTGCAACGTTCAACCGGAGGCAACCAGCAGGATCTCCCCACCACCCAACTGGCTATGGACGACATCGCCAGGATTGGACTCCTGAAGATGGACTTCCTGGGCCTGGCCAACCTCACCATTCTGGGGAAGGCCACAGAAATAATATCCCAAACCTGTGGCAGGGGGATCGACCTGGATCGGATACCCCTGGATGATGCCAGGACGTTCGAGCTGCTTTCCGCCGGAGAGACCACCGGCGTTTTTCAGTTAGAGAGTGTTGGGATGAGGCGGCACGTAAAGGAGCTTAAACCCAGCCATTTCGGTGAGATATCCGCCATGGTCGCTCTCTACCGGCCTGGGCCGATGCAGCATATCCCCACTTTTATTGGATCCAAACGTAAACAGATACCTATCACCTTTCCTCATCCCGCCCTGGAGAAGATTCTCGAGGAAACCTACGGCGTGATAGTCTACCAGGATCAAGTCCTGCTGATCACTCAGGCTTTCGCCGGCTACAGCCTTGGTGAGGCTGACATCGTGCGTAAAGCCATGGGGAAGAAGATACCGGAGATAATGCAGGCGGAACGCGATCGGTTCATTGCCGGTGCAAGGACACTGGGTTTCCCTCAGAAGGTGTCCGAGGACGTATTCAATCTCATCGAGCCATTCGCCGGATATGCCTTCAACAAAGCTCACGCGACGAGCTACGCCCTGATCGCTTATAAGACTGCTTATCTCAAGGCCAATTATCCGGTGGAGTTCATGACGGCTCTTCTAATCGCTAATGCCGGGAATCAGAGTAAGATCGCCACCGTGGTGGCTGAGTGCCGGCGACTGGGGATACCGGTGCTGCCTCCGGATGTCAATCGAAGCAAGCGAACCTTTGCCATCGAGAAGGAGGGCGAGGGCTCGCTTGCCATCCGCTTCGGACTGGGGGCAATCAAGAACGTCGGCGAAACCGCTATCGAGCCGATCGTCACTGCTCAGGAGAAGGACGGGCCTTTCAAGTCGCTAGAGGATTTCTGCCGTCGATCTGATCTGCGTGGACTCAACAAGCGAGCACTGGAAAGCCTCATTAAGGTGGGGGCACTGGACTCTCTGGGAAGTCGCGGCGCACTGCTTGCGGGCATGGATCGGATCCTGCGGCTCTCACATCAAGAGCAACAACTACGGGAGAGCGGCCAGGCAACCATGTTCGATCTCTGGGGAGAAACTGCCACGGTCCCGATGCCGGCGCTGGAGCTAGGAAACATCGACGTGCCAGGCAGCGAGGCACTGGCCTGGGAGAAGGAGCTACTCGGAGTTTATCTGTCGGCACACCCGCTGGTATCAGCGGCAAGAGACCTTGGCGATAAGATCACTGCTTTCTGCGGTCAGATCGACGAGGAGATGGAAGGGCAGGAAGTGACCGTGGTGGGTATGGTAGCCACTGTGCGCAAGGCAATGACCCGGAGCAATCGCCCCTTCGTGAGCGCGGTCCTTGAGGACATAGGTGGTGAGATCGAGGTCACTGCCTGGTCGGAGGTATACGAACGGACCGAGGAGCTTTGGAAGAAGGGGAATACTCTGCTGGTACGGGGGAAGGTTAAACTGCGTGGAGAACGAGTGCAGCTCAATTGTCAGGGCGCAGTGGCTTATCGACCCGGTGAACCACGGGAGATTCCCTGGGCTACCGGTTCACCCCCCCCGCCACCCCGACGCGTCACCATCAGCATATCTCAGACCGAGGATATCCAGGATGATGTCGCTCGATTGCGGCAGGTCCTCGCCATCCTGGAGCAATTCCCGGGCGAAGACAAGGCCTATCTTGCCATCGCTAATAGCATCGGCACGGTCACGCTCGACCTGCCGACTCTCGGCGTAAGCTATTGTCCGCAGCTTCACCAACAGCTTGCTGAGATAGTGGGTGAAGAGGCACTGAGCATTGCTTGACAAAGCGGCAAGCATGTGTTAGACTAAACTAGATTGGTTACCCTCATTCCAAACTTCCTAATCTCATCCTGGTGTTCAAGCTGTTTTTGCAAAAGGCTGGCGGAGTTATTGTCTAGTTGCGGCCACGATTGCGTTGACAAACACTCAAACATATGGTATACTCGTTGATTGTTGCCTTGGATAGCTGCTTTCATACCAGCCCTTCTAACTCCACCCTGGTTTTCAGGCTGTTCAGACACAGGCAGTGGGGATCTTCTGCGCCTCTGTTGGAGCATTTAGTGTGATTTCATCCACTGTATTACCTGATCCCATCGCTCATACCACCCGGAAATCATTTGCCAGGATTCCGGAAGTCGTTGGAGTTCCAGACTTAATCCGGATACAACATAGATCCTATCGCTGGTTTAGGGAAGAGGGGTTGAAGGAACTCTTCGAGGAAATTTCGCCCATCAAAGATTACACCGGTAACCGTTTGGAGCTCTATTTTCTTAGCCACGAATTTGGCGAACCAAAATATTCGGAGAGCGAATGCCGGGAACGTGATCTGACCTATGCCGCTCCATTAAAGGTAAAGACGAGGTTAATCATAAAGGAAACCGGGGAGATCAAGGAACAAGACCTTTTTATGGGTGACTTCCCCGTCATGACCCCGAGAGGTACCTTTATTATCAATGGTGCCGAGCGCGTGGTTGTAAATCAGCTTATTCGTTCCCCAGGAGTCTATTTCACGGTAGAAGATGATCCTGCAACAGGACACAGGTTGTGCCTTGCCAAGGTCATACCGGATCGCGGGGCATGGATTGAATTTGAAACTTCAAGCCGAGGAACGATCTCGGTAAAGATAAATCGCAAGCACAAGATCCCGGTTACCACCCTGCTTCGTGCCGTTGGCTATGGTCGGGATGAAGACCTCTTAGCGTTGTTTGCTGATGTGGACACCGATCCGGAGCGGTCGTTTATTAGAGCCACTATGGAACGAGACCCACTGGTCAGGAGTGAGGAGGATGCACTCATCGAGTTCTACCGGAAATCGAGGCCCGGTGAGCCGCCTACCGTGGAAAACGCCCGTGGGCTAATAAACACCCTGCTTTTCGATCCCCGTCGCTACCGGTTAGGTAAGGGAGGCCGCTATAAGTTAAATAAGCGGCTTGGCCCTAATTACCCTCTCACAGAGCAGCCTCGCACTCTAGTGGCACAGGTAGAAGGTAAGTGGCAGGAATGGCTTAATCGTCCCCTCACAGACCGTGCTCTTACAACAAAGGACCTGGTGGACATTGTGCGCCGCGTAATCCTGGTCAACAATGGCCTGGATGCCTCTGACGACGTAGACCATTTGGGCAATCGACGTGTGCGAGCAGTAGGGGAACTCTTGCAGAGCCATCTCAGGATGGGATTGCTGCGCATGGAGAGATCGATCAGGGAAAGAATGAGTCTTCTGGGAACCGCATCGGCTACCCCCACCACTCTGGTTAACAACCGTGCGGTGATTGCTACGGTAAGGGAGTTTTTCGGCAGTTCCCGCCTCTCTCAGTTTATGGACCAAACCAATCCTTTAGCGGAGCTAACTCACAAACGTCGGCTTTCAGCTCTAGGCCCCGGAGGATTCTCTCGAGACCGCGCCGGGTTTGAGGTGCGCGATGTTCATTACTCTCATTATGGAAGGGTATGTCCTATTGAGACACCTGAGGGGCGCAACATAGGCTTGATCACCTCGCTGGCGACTTATGCTCAGGTCAATGAATTTGGTTTCATCGAGACCCCCTATCGCAAAGTGGTGAAGGCATTGGAGAGTATCTCTCCGGATATTGTGAACAAGATCACAAGTGAGCCGGTGTTCGATACTGAGGAACGATTGATTATAGATGCGGGGGAAATCATCACCGAGGAGATGGCATCTAAGCTAGCTGAATTGCCTTCTCGTACGATCAAGATAAAGCCCTTCGTGTCATCAGAGATAGAGTATTTCCCTGCTGATGAAGAGGATAAATACATCATAGCTCAAGCAAATGCCCGACTGGACGAGAACAATCAATTCATGGATCGCAAGGTTGAGGCCCGGCATGGTGAGAAATTCCTGGCGGAGAGTCCCGACAGGATTGACTTCATGGATGTGTCCACCAGTCAGATTGTGAGTGTCAGCACCTCGCTGATACCATTCCTGGAACACGACGATGCCAATCGGGCGTTGATGGGCTCAAACATGCAGCGTCAGTCAGTCCCTCTTCTCTGTCCGGAATCGCCTGTTGTAGGAACCGGGATGGAGAGGGAAATAGCCCGTGACAGCGGTCAGGTAGTCTTTGCCCCAGTTGACGGCGAGATAATATCGGCGACAGCCAGACAAGTCATCCTCCATGGTGATGATGGCAAAGAGTATACCAGTCCCCTCCGGAAGTTTGCCCGGAGCAATCAGGGAACTTGCATTACGCAGTACCCAAGGGTAAGCAAAGGGGAACGGGTGAAGGAGGGGCAGGTCCTGGTCGATGGCTCGGCCACGGATAGAGGGGAACTGGCCCTGGGCCAGAACGTCACCTGTGCGTTCTTAAGCTGGGAAGGCTATACGTTTGAAGATGCCATCGTCATCTCACAGAGGTTAGTTCAAGAGGATGAATTCACTTCCATTCACATCGAGAAGTACGAGATAGAGGCCAGGGAAACGAAATTGGGCCCAGAGGAAATCACCAGGGACATTCCCAACGTTGGCGAGAATGCCCTGCGCAATCTGGACGAAGAAGGGATCGTGCGTATTGGAGCGGAGGTTTCATCGGGGGATATTCTGGCCGGCAAGATCACGCCCAAGGGAGAGCGCGTTCTCACCGCCGAGGAAAAGCTCCTTCGAGCTATTTTTGGTGAAAAGGCGAGGGATGTCAAGGATACCTCGCTGCGAATGCCTCATGGGGAGTCGGGCAGGGTGATAGAGGTTAAGCGCTTTGGCCGGTTCAAGTATTGGTGCGATAGGTGCAAGGTTGAGTATCACTACGTTGAGCCGCTTGAGGACGAGAAATGCGAACGCTGCAAAGGCCCGCTGAAGAAACTGCCGGGTGACGAACTGGATGCGGGCGTTCTTCGGATGATAAGGGTGTCGGTGGCCCAGAAGAGGAAGGTTTCGGTGGGTGACAAGCTGGCCGGTCGCCACGGCAACAAGGGAGTCATCGCCAGGATACTTCCTGTTGAAGACATGCCTTACCTGGCTGATGGTCGGCCGGTGGATGTCATTCTCAGTCCTCTGGGTGTTCCCTCGCGTATGAATATTGGGCAACTCCTGGAAATCCATCTTGGCTGGGCGGCACATAATCTTGGTCTCAAAATAGTAAACCCGGTTTTCAATGGCGCCGATGAGGGCGCTATTGAGGACGCCTTGGCTCGGGCCTGGTTTATTGAGCGCGCTGCGGACGGTAGTTTGGAGCCGGATGGTGCCGTGGAACGGAGGGAACGGGCCAAGGCCTGGCTTGACCAGCGCGGTCTTGACGGCGAGAAGATATTTGATGAAAACAGCAATGGCGAGGCCAGGCGGGCTTGTCTTATGATCTGGCTCGAAGACCAGGGGGTGACAGACGTATCCGCTATGGGTGATGAGGAATTGGAGCAAACGGCACAGAGGCTTTATCGGGAGAAGAAGCAAGCTCCGCCAATCTCGGGGAAGATGACGCTCTACGATGGACGCACCGGCGAAGCATTCGACGAGCCGGTGACGGTGGGCTGTATGTACATAATGAAGCTCATTCATCTGGTGGAGGACAAGATACATGCTCGCTCCACAGGCCCTTACTCACTCATAACGCAGCAGCCCCTGGGAGGTAAGACTCAGTTCGGGGGACAGCGGTTTGGCGAAATGGAGGTCTGGGCTCTGGAAGCCTACGGTGCTGCCTATAATCTCCAGGAAATGCTTACTATCAAATCAGACGACGTGGTAGGACGGGTGAAGACCTATGGGGCCATCGTCAAGGGTGAGGAAATCCTGAGTCTGGGGGTATCGGAGTCTTTCAAGATGTTGATCCAGGAATTGCAGAGTCTGGGACTGGCAGTTGAAGTGCTGGGCAAAGAGGAGGAGCAGGTGCTGCGCCTGAAAGAATCGCCTGATGAGATACCGAGATTGGGGATAAATCTGACCGGTATGGAGATCGAGGAGAACGAATAATGCATGAATTCAATGATTTCAGCAGCATTCGTATTAGTCTCGCTTCGCCGGAGCAGATAAAGAGTTGGTCCTACGGTGAGGTAACCAAGCCGGAGACGATCAACTATCGTACCCTGAAACCGGAAAGGGATGGACTTTTCTGCGAGCGTATTTTCGGTCCGACCAAGGACTTTGAATGCTACTGCGGCAAGTATAAGAAGATCAGATATAAGGGTGTCATCTGCGATAAATGTGGGGTTGAAGTGACTCATTCCTCGGTACGCCGGGAACGCATGGGGCATATCCAGCTTGCCGCTCCAGTGGCTCATATCTGGTTCGTTAAGGTGACCCCCAGTCGCCTTGGGCTCCTTCTCGATCTCTCGCCTAGAAAACTGGAACAGGTGATTTACTTCGCCAAGTTTATCATCACCCGAGTGGATGAAGACGCCCGAGCACGGACTATAAACAAGCTCAAGGATGACCTGGAGTTTGAGTTGATGCAACGCCATGAGTCGGCGAAGGAGAGAATAGCAGGGATAGGCTCGTCCGTTGATGGGGAAGAGCCAGGAGCCAAGAGTCGAGAGTCAAGAGTCGAGGGGGGAGGGACTCCAGACTCCAGACTCCAGACTCCAGACTCAAGAGAGGATGCAGTGAGCCAAATTCAGCATCAGGTGGGCCAGGATGAACTGCGCCTTCATGAAGAGCTCGTGGCCAAAATTGAGGAACTGGAGGAACTCGAACCCCTGAGAGTCCTGGGGGTGAACGAATATCGTGAATTGAAACGCCGGTGGGGGGACATATTCGAGGCCAAGATTGGCGCTGAGGCCATCCTCGATGCTCTCACTCACCTTGATTTGGAGAAGCTACGCCAGGAGCTTCATCAGGAGGTTGCCGACAGCTCCGGCCAGCATTGGAAGAAGGTCATCAAGAGGCTTCGTGTAGTTGAAGCATTCTTGAAGCAGGGAACGAAGCCGGAATGGATGATTATGACCGTGCTGCCGGTCATACCACCCGAGCTCCGGCCTATGGTTCAGCTTGATGGCGGCCGATTTGCTACCAGTGATCTCAACGATCTCTACCGGAGGGTAATTAACCGCAACAACCGGCTTAGACGGCTGATGGAGATGGGCACACCGGAGGTTATTATCCGCAATGAGAAGCGCATGCTTCAAGAGGCTGTCGATTCACTTATCGATAACGGGCGGCGTGGCCGGGCGGTAACTACCCGTAGCGGACACGAACTGAAGTCGCTCTCAGACATGTTGAGGGGCAAACAGGGGCACTTCCGGCAGAATCTGCTCGGGAAGCGGGTTGACTATAGCGGTCGCTCGGTCGTTGTGTCTGGACCTGAGCTTTTACTCCACCAGTGTGGGCTGCCCAAGCGGATGGCGCTGGAATTGTTCAAACCATTTGTCATGCGGCAACTGATAGCCCGAGGGCTGGCCTACAATGTCCGGAACGCCAAACGGACAGTGGAGCAAGGAAACCCGATTGTCTGGGATATACTGGAGGAAGTTGTCAAGGATCACCCGGTGCTGATGAACCGAGCCCCAACACTGCATCGTCTCGGCATCCAGGCTTTCCAACCGGTCCTTATCGACGACAGTGCGATCCAACTGCATCCTCTGGTGTGTGCCGCCTTCAACGCCGACTTTGATGGCGATCAGATGGCGGTTCACATCCCCCTTTCCCAGCTGGCCATCGAGGAGGCCCGGGAGGTAATGCTCAGCAGCAAGAATATGCTCTTGCCGAGTTCTGGGGAGCCAGTGGTGGTGCCCACCATGGAACTGGCTCTCGGGTGTTACTACCTGACTATCATCACCCCCGGATCCAAGGGTGAAGGGATGAATTTTGCTGACTTCGACGATGCCAGGATGGCTTATGATCTGGGTGTTGTCGATCTTGGGGCGGAGATAACGGTGCATCACCATGACGGCAAGGGACCGATCAAGACCAGCGTCGGTCGCATCATTTTCAACGAGGCCCTGCCTGATGAACTTGGCTTCCGGAATGAACTGGTAGACAAGAAGCTGCTGAAGCGACTTACCTCTGAATGTTATCGCCGTCTCGGCAATGAGGCTACGGCTTCCATGCTCGATGGAATCAAGCGTTTGGGTTTTGAATATTCCACCAAATCAGGGTTGACTGTGGCCATCAGTGACTTGCATATCCCCGCTGATAAGAATAGCATTATACATCGGGCCGAGGAAGAGGTTGGCAAGGTTGAAAGCCAGTTCCAGGACGGACTTAAGACTGAGGACGAACGCTACCAGGGCATTGTGAGGATATGGAGTGAGGCCACTGACGAGCTGACCAGAAGCCTGGAGAAGTCGCTTGACCGCCAGGGCTCGATCTATATGATGGCCAATTCCGGGGCCCGGGGCAACATCGGACAGATCAGACAGATGGCCGGAATGCGAGGCCTGATGAGTGATCCCTCAGGGCGGATTATTGAACTGCCCATAAAGACCAACTTCCGCGAGGGACTCTCTGTCCTGGAGTATTTCATCTCCACACATGGTGCTCGCAAGGGCCTTGCCGATACGGCACTCCGCACCTCTGATAGTGGCTATCTTACTAGAAGGCTCATCGACGTAGCCCAGGAGGTGATCGTCAAGGAGGAAGATTGCGGGACCGAAGACGGACTCTGGCTCCTCAAGCCGACCGATAAGGGAATCCTGCCCTCGCTTTCGGAGAGGATCGTCGCCCGTCTCGCTGCTCGCCCGGTGATTCATCCAGAGACCGGTGAAATCATCGTGGACCGCAACGGTGAGATCGATACAGAGAAGGCAGCGGAGATCGCTGAAGCGGGGGTTACGGAAGTCTGTGTGAGGTCACCTCTGAGATGCCGGTTGCGGCGGGGTGTCTGTCAGCGTTGCTACGGCATCGACCTCGGTCGGGGGCAGGTGGTGGATAACGACGTAGCCGTAGGCATCATTGCTGCTCAAAGCATTGGAGAGCCAGGGACACAACTGACTATGCGGACGTTCCATACCGGTGGAGTGGCCGGGTTGGATATCATCAGCGGTCTTCCCAGGGTCGAGGAACTCCTTGAGGCCAGGGTTCCCAAGGGACAGGCTGTCATCGCTCAGATCGACGGTGTGATAGATATAATTGATATCGAGGATGGCCGGAAGATCAAGATTCTAAACTCAGTGGTATATCGCGACGAATATCCCTTGCCGCCAAAATACGAAGCAGTGGTGAGTGAAGGACAGGTGGTCGATGCTGATCAGGTATTGGCTGTTCCTATTGTTGAAGACGAGTCAAGAGTCAAGAGTCAAGAGCCGAGAGTCGAGGGGAGGGGGACTCCAGACTCCAGACTCCAGACTCCAGACTCAGTACTCGGTTCTCCTATCCTGGCTAGAGTGGGTGGCAAGATTGAAATTCGCCGTGATCAGGTACTGGTATTACATGAAGAGAGGGAGGAGTGGGAACACCTGGCTCCCCCGGCGGCGTCTTTTCTAGTGAGAAGTGGCGATACGGTGAAGGCCGGCGATCAACTCACTGAGGGAACTCTCAATCCCCAGGATATTCTGCAAATTATGGGAATGGAAGCGGTGCAGCGTTATCTGGTAGATGAGGTGCAAAAAGTTTATCGGTCTCAAGGGGTAAACATCCACGATAAACACATCGAGATCATTGTGGGCCAGATGCTGCGCAGAGTGCGTATCGATTCCCCCGGCGATACCAGGATATTACCCGGAGAGTTGATCGACCGTTTCGATTATGAGACCCTCAACGCCAATGTGCTGGCTGAAGGTGGCGAGCCGGCTACGGCGCATCCAGTACTCCTGGGGATCACCAGAGCTTCACTAAGCACCCCCAGCTTCCTGGCGGCGGCTTCTTTCCAAGAGACTACCAGGGTGCTGACCGAGGCCGCTATCATGGGTAGCGTTGACAGGCTGGTTGGGCTAAAAGAGAATGTCATTATCGGCAAGCTGATTCCATCCCGTAGTAAAGTCTCACGGGATCAACTTGAGGCGGCGGAAATCCTTGCCCCTGAACCGCTGCTTTCGCAGGGGCTTGCCACTGAACAAGATCAGGAGCAAGCGCCTGAACCCCTGCTTTCGCAGGGGCAGGCCCGTCAGGAGCTTGCTCTTATTGAGCCGATGCAGTTGCCCGCAGGCGAATGAGAATTAGGAGGAACTCGCCTTCTTCAGCAGCCAGTACTCCAGGCTATCGGCGAGGGATATCCAGCTTGCCTCGATGACGTTGGTCGAGCTGCCAACCGTAGCCCATTGGTGTTGGCCGTCACTGGATTCTATCACCACTCGTACCCTGGCCTCCGTTCCCTCGCTTTCCTCAAGGATGCGGACCTTATAATCGATCAACTTCACTATCGCCAGGTCGGGATAAAACTGAAGCAGCGCCTTGCGCAGTGCCTGATCCAGTGCATTCACCGGACCACTTCCTTCAGCGGCGGTATGGTATATCTCCTCGCCCACCTTAACCTTGACCATCGCTTCGGAGAGCGTTCCCCCGTTGGTTGTGGTGGGAAGACGGCGATGCTTTTCCACAACCACCATGAAGTCAATCAGTTCAAATGGCGGGCGGTAATCCGGCTGGGCCCGATACAAGAGCAACTCAAATGAAGCCTCCGCATCATCGTATTTGAATCCCTGGCTCTCCAGATACTTCACCTGTTTCAGAATCGCTCTTGCCTGCGGAGTTGGCGCTTGGAAATCGAGGCCATATTCCTTCACCTTGTAGAGTATGGTGCTAACGCCGGAGAGTTCTGAGATCAGAATGCGGCTGCTATTACCTACCAGCGAGGGATCGATATGCTGGTAGCTCTCCTCTGACTTGGCCATCGCGGCTATATGCATCCCTGCTTTATGCCCGAAGGCGCTTGCCCCGACGTAGGGCAAGTGCGGGAAAGGGGCCAGATTGGCAACCTCGCTCACATAACGGGATACTTCGGTCAGCCTGGCGAGTTGCCCTGAATTGACGCAGTCGAGGCCCATCTTCAGTTGCAGGGTGGGAAGTATCGAGCACAGGTTGGCATTGCCACATCGCTCGCCATAGCCATTGATAGTGCCCTGGACATGTGTCGCTCCGGCGCGCACTGCAGTTATGGTATTGGCCACCGCCAACCCCATATCATTGTGAGCATGGATGCCCAGGGGAACACCACAGCTCCTGGCCGTTTCCACAATTGCGGAAATCTCGTGAGGCATGCTCCCGCCGTTGGTATCACAAAGCACGAGACATTCGGCACCAGCCTCAGCCGCAGTCTCAATGGTCCGCAAGGCATACTGAGCATCTCCCTTGTAGCCATCGAAGAAATGCTCGGCATCAAAGAACACCGTCAGGCCCCTGGACCTCAGATACCTGACCGAGTCAGAGATCATCGCCAGGTTTTCCCGGAGGCTGGTCTTGAGAATCCTGACGACATGTTCCGCCGATCCCTTGCCAACCAATGTGACTACCTTCAACTTTGTCTCCAGCAAAGCCCGAATATTGGGATCATCATCCGTTCGGGTATTGGCGCGGCGCGTGCTGCCGAAGGCAACCAGGATAGAACTTGAGAGCGAGACACCCTGCATCCGGCGGAAAAACTCGGTATCCTTCGGGTTTGACCCCGGCCATCCCCCTTCGATGAAATGAACCCCTAATTCGTCTAGTTTCCTAGCGATCTTCACCTTGTCCTCAACAGAGAAGGAAATTCCCTCCTGCTGAGCTCCGTCACGCAGGGTAGTGTCATAAAGCTGAATACTCATCGGCGAACCTCACGATCTATATCTAGACTACACTAGTTGCAGGCTGTCGTCAACTAATTGTGAGAGAACGTGCCCCCTCCAAATTGCCTGGATGGTTGGGGCTTTTCAACGGCTTCTGAATATGGTAAACTCAGGTTACCGTTGATGACTAAGACGACTCTTTCTAAGCTCAACCGGGGGCAAAGGCTCTCGTTCCTCCTGCTGGCAGCGGGGGTCCTGTTCGCTGATCAGATCACCAAGGCTCTCATCAGGGCTAACATGTACTTAGGGCAGTCAATCCCGCCCGAGGGGACATTCCGTCTGACCTATGTTACCAATCCCTACGGGGTTTTTGGCTTTCGCGGCTTTTGGGATCTTTACGTGAGCCCAATCGTCTTCATGATCGGGACCGGCATCGTAGTGATCCTGATTATCGGGCTGTACTTCAGCTACCCTCCTATGAGAAGCAAATTGGCCTCGATTGGCATGGGATGCCTTCTGGGGGGGGCGATGGGCAATCTTATCGATCGGATCATGCTTGGGGCGGTTACTGATTTCATTGACGTGCGCCTCTGGGAGGGCTTTCGTTGGCCGACTTTCAACATCGCCGACACCTCGCTGACTACAGGCATATTCATAGTGATCGTCTGCCTGCTGATCATAGCCAAA
>JALPYG010000016.1 GCA_023271215.1 Dehalococcoidia bacterium | reverse complement strand
GAGAGATCCCGAGGAAACCATGCAGTGGCTGGTGAATGCGGTTCAGGAGGTAACCGATCTGCCGCTTTCCCTGGATACCATGAATCCGATAGCCATGGAGGCCGGGCTCAAGGTATGCAAGAAAAGGGCTCTCATTAATTCCGCCTCCGGGAAGAGTGAGAGCAAAGAGCGGATGCTTCCACTGGCCAAGTCTTACGACGCCGACGTGGTGATCTCGGTGATCGCGGATAGAGGAATGCCGCCGGGCGTGGACGAGAGGGTGGAGAGCATCCTGGAGACGGTGGCCTATGCCAACGAGATAGGAATCCCCAATGAGGATATCTGGGTTGACCCGATACTTCTGCCGGTGAGCGCCAATCAGCAAGAGGTGCGGGACGCTCTGGAATTCATCAGTATACTTCAGGACCTCCTTCCCGGGGTGAAATCAACCATAGGGCTCTCCAACGTATCCAATGGGACGCCGGAAGAGCTTCGGGGAATTCTCAACCGCACCTACATGGTGATGCTGGAAAGGAGCGGCATATACTCAGCTATTGCCGACGTCCTGGATGAAGAGCTTGTAAGGCTGAACAGAGGAGAGATGCCCGGGATTGTTGAGCTCATCCATAGAACGATGGACGGAGAAGAGGTCGATCTCGACTCACTGTCTCACCAGGAGAGGGACTATGTGAAGACGGTGAAGGTGCTCATGGGCGAGACACTTTACTCTCATGCCTGGCTTGACATCTAAAGAGACCTGTGTTAGAATTGCAAATTAGGGTTTGAATATCCCAGGAGGGAACGATGGAATGGACAGCGCCAGTTGAAGCCCACGCCGGAAAGGTGAGGGAGTTGACCATTGGATACGAAGAGAAAGTGTCGAAAGTGGGGGGGGAGAGTATTCTTCCCCTCCATTTTTTCGATGAGGGGTTCTCCCCCAATCCGCCGAGATTCGCCCTGGAGGTCTGGGATACGGAGCCTGAGGGCTGGGCGGAGTGGGTGCTGGAGCCCTTCGGCGATGCGGTGAGGGATCCGGTGGAGTGGGGGAAGAAATGCGTTGACTTCGGGGCGGATCTAATCTGCCTCAAACTCGTGAGCAGCGATCCGGCGGGGAAAGACGCCTCTCCTGATGAGGCCGCTTCGCTCACCAAGAGGTTGGCGGAGGCTATCTCGGTTCCGCTTGTCGTCTATGGGAGCGGCGATGAGAAGAAGGATGCCCAGGTGCTGCCACGGGTGGCGGAGGTTTGCCAGGGCTTGAATCTGCTCCTGGGCTCGGTGGTGAAGGAGAATCACGAAGAGATAGGCAGAGCTGCTTTGTTGCATGGGCATAGCTTGATTGCGCAGAGCCCGCTGGATATCAACTTGATGAAGGAGCTGAATGTAAGGCTTTGTAAGTTCGCTCCCCCGGAACGGATCGTCATCGATCCCTTGAGTTCAGCGCTGGGGTACGGGATGGAGTATACCTTCACCATAATGGAGCGCACCAAGCAGACGGGAGTGATATTTAAGGACGCCATGACTCAGATGCCTATCATCGCCGATCTGGGAACGGAGTGCTGGAAAACGAAGGAAGCGAGAGCAAGTAAGGAGCAGGGGCTGGCCTGGGAGGGCATTACCGCTCTTTCTCTGCTCCTGGCGGGAGCCAATATCCTGGTCTTGAGGCATCCGGAGACCTTGAGAGCGCTGAAGGAATTGATAAGTTAGGAGCGGGCGTACCGAGTCTAGAGTCTAGAGTCTAGAGTCGAGAGTCGAGAGTCGAGAGTCGAGAGAACAGAAGGAGGAAAACGATGGTGGTAACCCTGGAACGAGATGATGTTAGCGAGCTTATCCGGTCTGAAGACATGTGGGAGCCGATAGGCCCGACGCCCATGCCGGAGATTCCCGACCTGAGAAACTGGAGCATGAGGCTGCTCAAGACCTATAAGCCATTCTATGCCCCGTTTTGCGACCTGTGCTGCCTCTGCACCTACGGGAAGTGTGACCTTACCGCAGGGAGGAAGGGCGCCTGCGGGATCGATATCGCCAGCCAGCAGGCGAGGGTGGTGCTCATCGCTTGTTGCATGGGGCTTTCCGCCCACGGAGCCCATGCCAGACACCTCATCGATTATTTGATCGAGAAGCTCGGGGAGGACTATAAGATTGACCTGGGAATGCAGGTTAATGTCGAAGCGCCGATCGCTAGAACCGTCATGGGGCTTAAGCCGGAGACGCTGGGTGATTTGAGGAAGGTGGTGGAATATGTGGAGCGAGGACTTATTCACCTGGTCTCGTCAACACACACCGGGCAGGAGGGTAGCGACCTGGATTTTGAGGTGAAGAACCTCCATGCCGGGATGCTGGACCTTCTGGTTATGGAGGCTGCCGATATTGCGCAAATCGTGGGTTTCGGCTACCCCACCTCTATTGCCGATACCCCTCTGGTGGACATCGGATGGGGATCGATAGACAGGACCAAGGCGATGGTGCTCTGCATCGGACACAACGCCGCCTCGGCAAATGCAGTGATCGACTACCTGCGAGCTAATGACCTTGAGGATGAGGTTGAAGTCTGCGGGATCTGTTGCACCGCCCACGACGTAACCAGGTACTCAGATAAAGCCAAGGTGATCGGCCCCCTCTCCAGACAGCTCTTCTTCTTGAGATGCGGCATCGCCGATGTAATTGTCACCGATGAGCAATGCGTACTGACCAATGTCCCCGAGGAGGCCAGGAAGACAGGTGCCGCCTTGATTGCCGCCTCGGACAAGATCTGCTACGGGCTTGAGGATGCCACCGAGAGGGAGACCGACGAAATAGTTCAGGAAATGGTCGATGACGGGAAGCAGTTTGTTATCTTTGATCCCGAGAAGGCGGGAGAGGTAGCAGCAAGGGTAGCCATCGAGATCGCCCCCCGGCGAAAGAAAGGCTTCATCGACGAGGCCGAGGCACAGGAGCTGGCTAAGGGTTGTGAAAAATGTAAAGCTTACATGTGCAGCCAGGTTTGCCCTAACCTCCTCCCCATCCAGCAGGGTATGCAGCAGGCTGCCGAGGGCAGTTTTGACCGATTGCGCTCCCTTTTCGACCAGTGTTTTACCTGTGGGAAGTGTGAGCAGGAATGCCCCCGCCATCTGCCTATCGCCAAGATAATGCAATCTGTGGCTACCAAGGAGACCTTCAAGCTCCGCTCGGGGCGCGGCCCCGTCCACGATGTGGAGATAAGGAAGGTAGGCAGCCCCATAGTTCTGGGAACCATCCCCGGGATTATTGCCTTTGTTGGCTGCTCCAACTATCCGGACATAGAGGACGTTGCCGAGATGGCCGAGGAGTTTGCCAAGAGGAAGTACATCGTATGTCTCTCCGGGTGTGCCGCCATGGTAGCCGCCATGAAAAAGGATGAGGAGGGGAAGACGATCTACGAGAAATACCCCCCTGACTTTGATGCCGGCTGTATCCTTAACGTCGGCTCCTGCGTCGCCAACTCTCATATCGCCGGAGCGGCGATAAAGGTGGCCAATATCTTCGCCACCCTTCCCGGCCGGGCAAACTACGAGGTGATCGCCGATTATATACTCAACCGGGTAGGTGCCTGTGGGGTGGCCTGGGGGGCCTATTCCCAGAAGGCGGCGACTATCGGCACTGGATTCAACCGTTGGGGAGTTCCCGTAGTTCTGGGCCCCCATTCCTCTAAATACCGCCGACTCTACCTTAGCAGGAAGGAAGAGGACGACTGGACGGTGATGGATGGTAGAACGGGGCAACTGGTGGATACCCAGGAGCCTACTCCGGAGCATCTGGCCTATGTGATAGAAAGCAAGGAAAGGGCAATGGTAACCATACCCAAGCTCTGTATGAGGAGAAATGATACCCCTCAGGGGAGGCAGATAAAGCTGAGTCACTATATCTCGCTTTACAAGCGGTATATGGGTACCCTTCCCGATGACCTGCATCACGTTGTGAGAAGCACCAGAGACATCCCCCTGGTGTATAAGAAGGAGGTCCTGCCTTACTTGAAAGAGATGGGCTGGAAAGAGAAACCGGCATTGAGCCTGCCCACCCTGATCGGCACTTATCCCAGTAAAGTGAGGCTTGAGGCCGTCATCCATTAAATCAGGTAGATAGACTGAAGGCTGGAGGCTTTTAGGAAACTTCAGCCTTCGGCCTGTCCATTAAGCCAGGTAGATAGACTGAAGACTGAAGGGGGAGCGGGGGGGAATCCCCCTGATGATTTTGGGGCTGAATAATTACAAAAGGAGGGAAATAATGGCGGAGGTTATGAAACTGCCGTTTTGGAGAGTAAATGTTCTAACCGGGCTAAAGGGAGCCAGGGTAATAGAAGACCCCCGGGAATGCGCCAGCCTGATCAGGAGGGCAAAGAGACCCCTTTTTGTCGCCGGCCCCCGTGCCATAGACCATTACTTTGACAATGGGAAGACGTCGCTGGAGTACGTCCTGGAGATAGCTCGCCTAGTGAATATGCCCACCTGCGCTACGGCTCATGTGAAGAAGAGAATGCTTGAATTGGGTATTAAGCCGGACAGCGTATACGATATCATCGAGATCATCAATCACCTCAAAGACCCGGATTGGCAGGGAGTCAGGAAGGAAGGCAATCATGACCTGATTGTCTTCTCCGGGATCAGATGTGAGTTGGCGGAACTGGGGCTTTCTACGCTCAAGCATTTCGCGCCCCATCTGAAGACTATGGCCCTTTGCCGTTATAGCCATCCCAATGCTGATTATGCCCAGCCCATCCTCAGCGACGAAAAGTGGAAAGGGTATTTCGAGGAACTGGTGACGAACCTGCAGCAATAGGATAGGAGGTGAAGGCGAATGTTCGCGGCGCGCAGCGAGATCAGTGAAGAACCTATCCCAAGAATGTTCAATCTTTAACCTTGAACTTTGAAAAAGGAGGAATCAACGAATGAGTGAGTTTCACGTAGATATGGGGCCTCAGTATGAGGGCGAGGCCATCAGGAGAGAGAATGTACAGGTTGAGTTCGGAGGACCAAAGATACCTCATAAGTTCGAGCTGGTGACCCTGAAGGGCCTGGATGAAGTCGAACATGAGAAGATAGAGGTCATCGGGCCGGACATAAAAGATATTGAAGAAGGGGCAAGCTCCCCCCTGGCCATTTTGATCGATGTCGCCGGAGAAGAGCTCGAGAAGGATATGGAGCCCGTCTTCGAGCGCAGAATCCATATGTACTCCAATTACATCGAGGGATTCTGGCATGTGGCTCAGAGGGATGACATCTGGATCCGGCTGGACAAAGCCGCATTCAAGAAGGGGCTTAACTCCCTGAGGGAGATCGGCGAAATCCTTATCTTCCTCTTTACCTCGGAGCTGGATATCATCGAGAAGATTTCCGTTACCTTCATCACCGATGGGGAGAAGGTGAAGGAACTCCTTCCCAACGCCCTGACGGTCTATGAGGCTCGCGATGCCAGGGCCAGAGACCTTGGTGACGAAGATGTGGATGAATTCTACGGCTGCATCCTCTGTCAGGCCTTTGCCCCCACCCACATTTGCTTCATCACCCCGGACAGGATGGCCAACTGCGGGGCGATCAGTTGGTTCGACGGCAGGGCAGCTTACAAGCTCGATCCCGAGGGACCGGTGTTCGCCGTGCCCAAGGGTGAACTACTGGATGCGGCCAGGGGGGAATATGCCGGGGTAAACGCGGTGGCGCAAGAGAAGTCCCTGGGCAGTGTGGAGGAAGTCTACCTTTATAGCTCTTTTGGACGTCCCCACACCTCCTGCGGCTGTTTCCAGTCCATCTGCTTCTACATCCCGGAGGTGGATGCCTTCGGCATCGTGTATCGGGATTTTATCGGTGAGTCGGTGATTGGCCTGCCTTTTTCCAAGATGGCCGGGGAAACCAGCGGGGGGAGGCAGGTGGAGGGCTCCTGCGGGATGGGGCTGGAGTATCTGCGCTCACCCAAGTTCTTCCAGGCTGACGGAGGACTGAGGCGGGTAGTCTGGATGCCCAAGGACATAAAAGAGAGATACAAGGATGCCATCCCCGAGGACCTACTTGATAAGATAGCCACCGAAGAAGACGTGAAGAATACCGATGAACTCACCGAGTTCCTCGAGCGAGTCGGGCATCCCTGGGTAAAAGGTGAAGTAGAGATTCCGGATTGAAGCCTGAAGGCTGAAGGCTGAAGTGCGCGATCACACAAAACTCAGGGCGTTTGAATTGGCTGACGAGGTAGCAATATTGGTTTATCGTGTGACCGCAAGGTTTCCGAGAGAAGAGTTATATGGACTAACTTCTCAAATGCGGCGAGCGGCGGTTTCAGTTTCTGCTAATATCGTCTAACAGTCTTCAGCCTATCCACCTACGAAAGGGGTTTTAAAATGCCGATCAAAGGAACTGACGTTGCAAAGAAGCTTCCTCAAAGAAAGGGCTGTAAGGACTGCGGTTTCCCCACCTGTTTTGCATTCGCCATGAAGCTCGCGTCAGGGGGAGCAACGGTCGATAAATGCCCCTATCTTTCCGAGGAGATAAGGGCGGAACTGGAGGATGCGCTAGCGCCACCGATAAAACTGGTTACCGTAGGCTCGGGTGAAGACGCCTTGAAGATCGGCAACGAGGAAGTAATCTATCGGCATGAGAAGACCTTCGCCCATGCCCCGGGCATCGCGGTGCTTATCTCCGATAAGGAAGATGATGAGGGGGTTGAAGATAAGATAGCAAAGATGAAGGAGCTTCAATTTGAGAGGGTCGGTTTGACCCTCAGGGCGGATCTTTTCGCCCTCAAATTTCAATCGGGAGAGAAGGCGAAATACGAGGCCTTGGTCAAAAAGGTTTGTGACGCGGGCGATGCGGGGATCATCTTGATCTCCGAGGACCTTGGAGCCCTCTTCGCGGCGAGGGACATCTGCGCCGGCCGGAATCCGCTCCTCTATCCGATAACGAAGGACAACCTTGAGCAGGCAATACCTCTGATAAAGCAATCGCCCACTCCGGTAGGGGTTAAGGCGGAGAGCGTCGAGGCGCTGATTCCATTGACCTCCAGGCTGAAGGAGGAAGGGATCGAGGAACTGGTGTTAGACCCCGGCTCAGGGAATTTCCTGGAGGTGTTGCGAGATCAGACCCTTATCCGGCGGGCGGCGTTGAAGCAGAATTTCCGGCCCCTGGGCTATCCCACTATTGTCTTTCCTTGTTTCCTTGCCGGCGACGGATTGGAAGAGATATTGACCGCCTCCATGTGCGTCATTAAATTTGCCGGGATTATCGTTCTTTCTGACCTGAAGAAAGACTCTCTACTTCCCCTGCTGGTACAGCGGCTCAACATTTACACCGATCCTCGCATGCCGCTGGCGATCGAGCAGGGGGTTTACGAGGTAGGTCAGCCCAAGGACGAAGCGCCTGTTTTGGTTACCTCAAACTGGTCCCTCACCTATTTCCTGGTTTCCTCGGCCACCGAGGAGAGCAAGGTTCATGCCTTTGTGTGCGTGAAAGATACCGAGGGGCTCGGTGTGGTCACCGGTTGGGGGGCAGGTAAATTCAGCGGCGACTCGGTGGGGGCCTTTATCAAGAAGTCGGGCATCGAAGAAAGGGTGAAGCATCGCAAGCTGGTCATCCCGGGCAAGGTAGCCCGGATCAGGGGCGAGTTGGAGGAGGCCTTACCGGGATGGGAGATAGTGGTCGGCCCTAGAGAAGCGGGCGAACTCCCGGGCTTTCTTCCTGCCCTCGCCAGGAGTTTGACCGGAGGTTAAAATGTCCATTACCATTGCTGTCGCCGGGAAGGGCGGGACCGGCAAAACAGCCATTTCCGCCCTTCTGGCAGCATTACTGGCGAAGGAAAGCCCGCCCGTCCTGGCGGTTGATGGGGATCCGGCTACCAATTTGCATCAAGCGCTGGGTCTTCCCCTCGACGATGAGACCAACACCATTGGTGGTATTCGGGAGCTTATGGAGGAGAAGATCACCCGGGCTGAGTTTGCCCCGGGGACCGACAAGCAGGCATGGCTTGATGCCAGGATATTCGAGGGACTGGTGGAATCTGTTGGACTCGATTTTCTGGCTATGGGACGCTCCGAAAGCCAGGGTTGCTACTGCGCCGTAAACCACATGCTTCGGTATGTCCTGGACAAGCTGGCCGGAAACTATCAGTATGTGGTCATTGACAACGAGGCCGGAATGGAGCACATCAGCCGTCAGACCACCCGGGACGTGGATGTGTTGCTCATCATATCGGATCCCACCGCCCGAGGGATTACCGCTGCCGTGCGTACCAGAAAGCTCATCGATGATCTGCGTACCAACGTGGGACAGATTCATCTGGTCGTTAACCGGCTTGCCGGGGACATCTCTCCACAGATGGGTGATCTCATAGCCGGTGCCGGGCTCGATCTCCTGGTTACTATTCCCGAAGACCCGAATATGGCTCCTCTGGAAACTGAGGGAGGGCCACTCACCGAACTCCCTCCCGACTCGCCTCTTCGAAGGGTGGTAGTGGACATAGCCGCCAAAACCGGCCTGTTAGCAGGGAAGCCCAGAACATCACTGTTTTAGGCTCCAAAAGCCGAAGTCTTGCGCGAAATGGAAAGAAAATCTGCAACAAATTAGCCACCGAGACACTGAGGCACAGAAGTTATGAATTGTGCCTTTGTGCCTGAAAAGAATAATTCTCTGAGCCTCTGAGCCTCTGTGGTTATTAATCGCGACTTTTCCCCTGCTTGCCACCCCAGTTCCCGGCACTTTCAGCCATCCGCAGAGATTCCCGAAGGCAAATGAAGTCAATGCCAGATTCCATGCTCAAGATCGTAGAACAGCTCATCGAAAGGGCCGAAGTCGAGCTGGAGCAGGCTTTGGGGGAGCTGGACACAGAGGCACCCGTTGGCCCACGAGACAGGGAAGGAAACCCCGCCCTCTACGGCCTGCCTATCAGCTACGGCTGCCTCGGGCACAAGGTAGAGAAACTACCGGACCTCAGCCTGATGCTTCGGCAAGCCCGTGAGCTTCTGGGAGACGGGGAGGAGCATCCGGACCCACTGACTGGCCTGGCATCGCTTCTTGCTCAGGAGGCTATCCTGGCCATGGGCGCTGCCCGGGGCCAGGAGCCGGCAGTGAGGGATGGCTTCAGCTACAACGGGCCAGTGGCCGGGGAAAGGCTGCGGAGCCTGGGCATCAGGCTCCTCGACGGAAGACTTGCCGGTCTGGCCCTGATTTCGGGGATGCCTGGAAGCAGTGAGGTGGCCGTAAGGCTTGTCCGTCAATTCCACTCTAAGGGTCTGCTCCTTTTCCTCAGCGGAGAGGATCTGATAAAGCAACTCGCCGGCGAAGTGGAATGGGGATACGACTCCGGTATCATCCCTCTCGGTCCCGATGTCAATTCGTTAGCCTACGCCTTCGGGTTTGCCGCCGCCTTCGCTTTGCACTTCGGTAAAGTGGAGCCGGGCGATTTTCCAGAGCTAGTACAATATAACCGCTCGAACCTCCATGTCTTCCATCTTTCTTTAGGCCCCCTGGACGAGCATAGTCTGACAGCGCTGGCCGGATCCATCGCCTGTGGATTCCCGGTCGTGACCGATGTGGACTCTCCCTGGGCGGACTTCACTCCTTCAGGTCTCTTTAGCTTCCCCTTTGACCGGCTCTCCGGTGAGGACGATCTGCAGAAGGCGGAAACCCTGGCAGACAGGTGCCTCGACCTCGGAGGTATAAAGGGCATCGTCCCCCCCACGCCGGCCATTCCGGTTGAATACGGGACCGAGTTCGAGGGCGAGACGATCTCGGCGGACGATCTGCAGATGGAATTCAAGGGATTCGAATGGCTGAACATGAGGGATATGGCGGAGGTGAAGGACGGTGACATAAAGGTGGTTGGCCCTGAGATTGAAGAAACGGGCCCGGAGGTGCCGATGGGGCTACTGGTTGAGGTCGCCGGTCGCCGCATGAAGAAAGAATTTGAAGCGGTTCTGGAGCGCCGGATACTGCACCTCATCAGTGGTGCCGAGGGCGTGCAGTACGAGGGGCAGCGAGATAGAATGAGAATCCGCTTCAGTAAAAAGGCGGTGCAAAAGGGGCTCAGACTGGAACATCTGGGGCATATCCTCTACACCGGACTTCATATCCAGTTCGATGCCATCGTGGACAAGATACAGGTTGTTGTCTACACCGAGGAAGACAGGCTCAGCCGGCTTCGGGAGCAGGCCCGAGCAGCCTATCGGGAGCGGGATTCCAGGGTGGCTGGAATGCGGGAAGAGGACGTGGACACCTTCTACAGTTGTCTCTCCTGTCAATCCCTCACCCCCTATCATCTCTGCATTGTCACCCCCCAGAAGCCGGGGATATGCGGAGCGGTAAATTTCCTTGACTGCCAGACATCTTACGAGATCAACCCTATCGGACCCAACCAGCCGGTAGTTAAGGAAGGGTGCCTGGATCCGATCAGGGGGGAGTGGGAGAGCATAAACAGGTATGTTTACGATCATTCTCAAATGAAATTCAGCCGATTTTGTCTCCATTCCATCCTGGATGATCCGCCAAGTGTCTTCAATCTCTGTGAATGCCTGACGGTACTCGTCCCGGAAGCGGGCGGCGTCATGGTCGTCGAGAGAGAGGATAGCTCGGTGACACCCATGGGAATGACCTTCTCTGAGTTGTTGGCGATGGCAGCGGCCACACAAACTCCGGGAATAATCGGGCACGCCAGGAGTTACCTCGTCTCGGATAAGTATCTGGCGGGGGAAGGTGGCATTAAGCGGGTGGTGTGGATGTCCAGGCATCTGAAGGAGGAACTGGCTGAGGAGCTCGAGGCAGCATCTGAGCGTGCCGGCGTTCCCGATCTGATAGATAAGATTGGGGGTGGTGATACCTGTGCTGACTCTGATGCTCTTCTCGCCTTCCTCGAGGAAAGGGGGCATCCGGCGCTGACGATGGATCCTATGATATAATGAATCTAGAGGAGGTGCGTTATGTCAGGATACCAGGTGATCACGGTCGAGAAGAACCGTGGGATAGGGATACTCACCTTGAATCGCCCTCAGGTACGCAACGCCCTGAATGCCCAGCTTATGGAGGAGCTCCTCCATGCCCTCCAGGAGATGGAAGGCTCTGAAGTGGGGGCAGTGATTCTAAAGGGTGCCGGGGAATCTTTCTGCTCCGGCCACGATTTCTCCGAATTCATCGGAAAGACATTGATGGAGTACCGGGCCATATTTGGGAAATCGGTGCGTATACTGGAGGCCGTGGCCGGTATGGGTAAACCGGTTATCGCCGCGGTTCATGGTCATGCAACCGCCATGGGCTGCGCTCTAGCTGCCGGATGCGACCTGGCGATAGCCTCAGAGGACGCGCTATTTCAGACACCCGGGGTAAATGTCGGTTTTGCCTGCATAACTCCTATGGCTGGTATATATCGTTCCCTGGGACGGAAGAAATGCCTGGAACTGATCTTGACCGGGGAGGCAATCTCCGCCCGCGAGGCGGAGAGGGCCGGATTAGTAAATAGGGTTGTCCCACGGGAGAAGCTGGAAGAAACGGCGATGGAGATGGCCGAAAAGATTGCCGCCAAGGCTCCGCTGGCGGTTCGGATGGGCAAACAGTCATTCTATCGGATGGCAGATATGGAACACAGCAAGGCTTACGCCTACGCCATCGAGATGATCTCCATCAATGCCTCAACCGAGGATGGCCAGGAGGGAATGGACGCCTTCCGGGAGAAAAGGACCCCTCAATGGCGTGGTAGGTAGCAGGACGTTGGTGGGGCCCGGCGGGGGACTCCAGACTCCAGACTCTAGACTCCAGACTCCGGAGGTGACTATGGCAGTAGAGGTCCCGGTAGAGAAATGGACGGGCAGGGTGGGGGAGGTGAGGCTTGGCGGCGACGGCTGCAAGCGCGTTACCATTGGCGGGGCCAACACCCTTCCCTTCCTCAAATTCGAGGGCTCAATTCCTAATCCACCGGCGATCGCCATGGAGGTCTGGGACAGTGAGCCGTCCGGTTGGCCCGCTGCTCTGACTTCTGCCTGGGGAGATGTCACCAGCGACCCCGCAGCCTGGGCCAGGAAAGCGGTAGAGTATGGTGCCGATATCGTTATGCTGAGGTTGCAGAGTGCCCGTCCGGGCATGGGAAACACCGGGGGCGCCGAAGCCGGGATCGTGGTAGATAGGGTGCTTTCGGCGATTGATCTCCCGCTCATCGTCCTGGGTCCAGGTATACCCGAGAAAGACAACGAGGTTCTGGTGGCCGCATCCAGGGCGGCACGGGGCCGGCGTATTGCACTGGGCAACTGTGAAGAGAAGAACTATCGCACCATTGCCGCCGTTTGTATCTCGGACGGCCATGTTGCCATCGCCAAGACCCCGGTAGATTTCAATCTCGCTAAACAACTGAATGCCCTGCTTGCCGACATAGGTGTGCCCTCCGACTCAGTCATAATGGATCCGGATACGGCCGCACTCGGATATGGCCTGGAGTATAGTTATTCTACTATAGAATGCCTGAGGCTGGCAGCCCTCATGGGCGAGGCGATGTGTGCCAGGCCAATCATCAGCCATGCCGGTCCTGAAAGCCGGCATCAGAAGGAATCCAGGGCAACCCGGGGGGTGCCCGCTGCCTGGGGAGACCCGGCAGAGCGAGCCGTCCTTTGGGAAACATTGACCGCTACAACCTGCATCCATGCCGGTGCCGACCTGGTCGTTATGTGCCATCCAGGAGCAGTGGAGCTGGTTAAATTCGCTATCGGCAAACTAATGGGATAGGTAATTATACAAGTGAATGGCTTCAATGGGAAGGGGAATTTGAGCGATGGCATTGACCGGCATTGAAATCTACAAACTCTTACCCAAGACGAACTGTAAGAAGTGTGGCTTCCCTACCTGCCTGGCTTTCGCCATGAAGCTGGCCTCAGGCCAGACGGAGCTTGCGGCGTGTCCCGATATCAGCGAGGAGGCAGAAAGGTCATTGACAGCCGCCTCTTCCCCACCGATGCGTCTGGTTACCATAGGCACGGGTGAGAGGAAAATCGAGGTGGGTGGGGAGACGGCCCTCTTCCGTCACGATAAGACTTTTTCCCATCCTGCTGCGCTGGTAGTAAGGGTCAGGGATACCGCCTCCACCGGGGAAGTCAGCCGGATGGCAGAAGAAGTCACTGGTTATCGCGTAGAGCGTATGGGGATGATGTTGGGCATGGACGGTATCGCCATCCAGAACGAGTCCGGGGATGCGGCTACCTTTGCAGTATGCGCTGCGGCGGTGATAGCTCAAACCGATCTGCCTTTGATCCTGATGGCCACAGATCCCCTGAGCATGGCCGCGGCACTGGCTAAGGTCGGCCATACCAGGCCCGCCATCTACGCTGCCAGCAAGGATAATATTGACCGGATGATACAGTTGGCCGGGGAGTTTGGATGTCCGCTGATTCTTCGCAGCACCAACGGATTGGGTGAACTCGCCGAGCTCTCTGAGGAAGCGAGCGCAGCAGGACTTGAAGACCTCATTCTGGATCCGGGCGGGCGCGGCTTTGGCGAGACTCTGGTAACCATGACCCAGATGCGCCGGCTGGCAGTGAAGAAGAGCTTCCCAGCTATGGGTTATCCTGTGATCACCTTTCCCGGAGAGGCGGTATCATCGCCGGAAGAAGAGGCGGTTCTGGCCGCACAACACGTGGCCAAGTATGGAAACATCATCGTTCTGGATCATTTTTCGCCGGCGATGGCTTATTCTTTGCTAACACTTAGACTCAACATATATTCCGATCCCCAGAAGCCGGGAGAGATCGAGCCCGGCATCTATTCCATCGGCGAACCCGAAGATTCAAGCCCTCTCTGCGTCACCACCAATTTTCCCCTGACCTATTACTCAATAGCCGGAGAGCTCGAGGCCGGCGGGTGGCCTTCCTGGCTCGTGGTTTGTGACACCGAGGGACTGTCGGTCCTCTCCGCCTGGTCGGCAGGGAAGTTCGATGCGGAAAGGATCGCTGAGACGGTTAAGGAGCATGATGCCGCATCCAGGCTGAACCACAAGCGCTTGATTCTCCCGGGTAAAGTGGCTGTGCTGAGAAGCGAACTGGAGGAAGAGCTCTCTGATTGGCAGATCATGGTGGGCCCATCTGAGGCCATGGATATAGGTGGCTACCTGAATCAGAACTGGAATTAGGGGTACTTCCGAGATGCAGGGGAAGGGAAATGACCAATGTTGTGAGGTTACCGCAACTGGCATGGTATGAGACCAAGGAGTTGGAGTTACCTCTACCCGACAACTGGCAGGTGGAAGTATGCAATATGGCCGGTTGGAATCGTCCGGCACTGGAGCCCGATGAGATTAGATCTGCTATAAGAAACGATCTAATAGGCACACCACCCATTCGGGAGCTTGCCAGGGGGAAAAACGAGGTAGTCATCGTATTTGATGATATGACCCGGGTCACCAGGGCAGCCAGGATAGTGCCCTATGTCCTTGAAGAGCTGGCTGAGGCGGGAATCCCCGATGATAAGATACGCTTCATCGTTGCCCTGGGCTGTCACGGGGCGCTGGACAGACTGGATTTCGTCAAGAAACTGGGGGAGGAGACCCTGTCCAGGTTTCCCGTTTTCAACCACAATCCCTTCGGCAATTGCACCTATGTTGGTACCACCAGTTATGGAACTAAGGTTTGTGTTAACGCCGAGGTAATGAAGTGCGACCTCAAGATCGGTATTGGCTCGGTAGTCCCCCATCTAATGAGCGGGTTTGGTGGTGGCGGTAAGATTATCCTGCCCGGAATAACCTCGATAGAGACTGCTGAAGCTGATCACAGGGACAGACCGCGTAACAAGATGGGAATGATCGATGATAACGCGACGAGTCTTAATATCGAAGAGGCGGCCACTCTTGCCGGCCTGGATGTCAAGATAGACTGCATCGTCAATATGTGGGGGGAGACGGTGGCTATCTTCGCCGGTGCGCTGATACCGGCTTACGCCGCTGCCGTTCAGGAAGCCAGGGCTCACTACCTTACCCCTAAGACAGGTGGTAAAGACGTAGTCATCGTCAATAATTTCACCAAGGCCAGTGAATCATGGCTCAGCCTGGCTATTGCTTATCCGGCGGTCAGGAGTGATGGTGGGGATGTTGTCCTGGTGGCCAACGCTCCTGAAGGGTTGGTCACTCATTATCTGTTAGGTCCCTTTGGTAAGACGATTGGCGGCAACCTGAGGTCGCCGGTCAAAGCTCCGTCCCACGTCAATCACCTGATCATCTACACCCAATACCCTGACATTGCCGGCCAGGGCTGGGTTGAGCCGTCGGATAAGATTCTATTTATGAGCAACTGGGATGATGTTCTAGGGGTTCTTCAGCTTCACGGGGATGCGGCTAAGGTGGCGGTGTACCCTAACGCTGAGATTCAATATTGCGTTTGATAATGAAGTTACCGCTATCCGAAGGTACGAGGCAGAGGGCTTAAGAATGGATGTGTTCTACGAGATTGCAGTCTTATTGCTGATCGCTGCTGCCATCGGTGGTCTGGCGATGCGCCTGCGGCAGCCCATGATAGTGGGATTCATCCTGGTGGGAATCCTGGTAGGGCCGGCAGTGTTAGGAGTGGTGGTTGCCAGAGATGAGATAGACCTGATGGCCCAAATGGGTATCGCCCTGCTTCTGTTTGTGGTGGGACTTAAGCTCGATCTGAGACTGGTCCGTACCATGGGACGAGTGGCGCTGATAGTTGGACTGGGTCAGGTGTTATTCACCTCGGTCATCGGTTATCTCATCGCACTCGCTCTGGGATTGGAGCCGGTAGCCGCCCTTTTTGTCGCCGTGGCGTTGACATTTTCCAGCACCATCATCATTGTCAAGCTCCTATCGGATAAACGCGAGGTTGACTCCCTCCATGGCCATATCGCCGTGGGAGTATTGATCGTGCAGGACATCGTGGTGGTGCTGGTGATGATCGGGCTGTCCGCCTTTGGCGCCGTGGGGGAATTGGGCACCCTGGGGCATGATATGCTTATGGTTCTGCTTAGGGGGATGGCCTTGCTGGCCGGGATTGGGCTGCTGATGCGGTTCGTCCTGCCGGCGCTCTTACGTCAACTGGCGCGTTCGCAGGAACTGCTGATACTGTTCGCCATTGCCTGGGCGGTAGCCCTGGCAGCACTGGGTGACGCACTGGGTCTCAGTAAGGAGATGGGGGCGTTACTGGCTGGAATGTCGCTGGCATCCACGCCTTACCGAGAGTCTATTGGGGCCCGTCTGGTAAGCCTGCGAGATTTCCTGCTCCTTTTCTTCTTCATCAGCCTGGGCTCAAATCTCGACCTCGGCCTGATAGGCGCTCAAATCGGTCCCGCCATTGTGCTTTCGCTGTTTGTGCTCATCGGCAACCCGCTGATTGTGATGACTATTATGAGGTTTATGGACTACCGTAGTCGCACGAGCTTTCTTACCGGGCTCACCGTGGCCCAGATAAGTGAGTTCTCCCTGATCCTCGCTGCCATGGCACTGGCTCTGGGACTGATAGGCGCCGAAACCATGGGGTTGATCACGCTGGTGGGACTAATTACCATCGGGCTGTCCACCTATCTGATACTCTACTCTCATCCGATACATGAACGACTGTCGCCATACCTGAGAATATTCGAACGCCCGATAGCTCACTGTGAAGATGCGATATGCGGGGCGATAGATGCTGGTGCTAAGGTGGATGTCATCCTCTTCGGCCTGGGGAGATATGGCGGGATCATCGCTCAGGAGTTGCGCGACCATGGGATTGGAGTGCTTGGGGTGGACTTCGACCCCGACGTGATAGCCAGGTGGCACGACCGGAACCTGCCCGCGCGCTATGGTGACGCCGAGGATCCTGAATTTCCCTCGTTGCTGCCCCTGCATCAATCGCATTGGGTGGTTAGCACAGTACGGCACGGTGAAGTCAACCGGATATTGTTGCGCTCTTTGCGACACAATAACTATGCGGGACGAATAGCATTGACCGCCCATAGGGCAGACGAAGCCCGCAACCTGGCGAAGGCTGGTGTAGACCTGGTGCTGATGCCCTTTGTCGACGCCGCGGAGCAGGCTGTTGATATGTTGCTGGCGTTTGATAAAGAGAAGCTGGCTACTCAGGCCTGCCCCCCGGCCGCAGGCCCAGGGGTTCCAGGTTCCGGAGTCCCTTAATCCACCATCAAAAAAGAATGGCCCTGGCAGATTAGAGGGGGAATTAGAGTTGAGAGGTTCTCCGATAGGGGATGGGGAATCTGAAACAGGGGAGTGAACAGAGTTGACAACAACTGGTTGGGATAACAGTGATGATGGTATAATAGATAAAACAGCACCAACGAGGTGAAAGAAAATGGCACAAGGATTACTTCCATTCACGTATGAGGAAGAGAAAAAAGATACGGGCATGACGGCACTGGCGGGCTTGCCGGTGTATCTGGATTTAGCACGAATTGTAGGGCTATCCAAATCGGTTCAAAAACATCTGAAAGTGAGGGAAGGTGGGCAAGGATGGACAGACAGCCAGATGGTGACTTCACTTGTACTGTTAAACCTGGCGGGGGGCGACTGTGTAGAGGATCTAAAGGTTCTTGAAGGGGACGATGGATTTTGTGAGGTATTACGCAAGACAGAGACACACGGACTAAAACGAAAGGTACGTCGAGCACTGGAAAGGCGCTGGCGTAAGGAAAGAAGGCGAGCAGTTCCCTCACCTTCGGCGGCATTTCGTTATCTGTCTGCGTTTCACGATGCGGAACAGGAAAAGCATCGTCAGGCAGGCAAAGCCTTTATCCCGTCTCCGAACGCGCATTTAAGGGGGTTGGTGGAGGTTAACAAGGATTTTGCCGCGTTTGCCCAAACGCAAAACCCGCAAAGCATAGCTACTCTGGATATGGATGCAGTGCTGGTCGAGACAAGCAAGAGAGAGGCCTTATTTTGTTACTTGGGTGATAAGGCATTTCAGCCCATGAACGTCTGGTGGGCTGAGCAGGGGATTGTACTGCATAGTGAGTTTCGGGATGGAAATGTTCCGGCAGGATTTGAGCAGTTGCGAGTGTTTAAGCAATCCCTGGGATGTTTGCCCGAGGGAGTGAAGAAAATCAGATTGCGTTCTGATACCGCAGGATATCAGCACAAGCTGCTCAAATACTGCGAAATGGGAGAGAACGAGCGTTTTGGCAGGATTGAGTTTGCTGTAGGATGTAGTGTTACCAGGGAATTCAAGAAGGCAGTGGCAGCGGTGGAGGAAAGTGAGTGGAAACCGATATACAAAACGATCAATGGCAAACGAGTGAAGACAAATTCAGAATGGGCAGAGGTTTGCTTTCTTCCCAACGCTATTTGTTACAGCAAGAAAGGGCCGGAGTACCGATATCTGGCCAAGCGAGAGGTGATGGCAGAACAACTGGAACTGCCCGGGGTAGAGCAGCAATTAGAATTGCCCTTTCCAACGATGCACCTGCAAGGAAAGAGGTTTAAGGTTTTTGGCGTAGTTACGAACATGGATTGGGATGGTGAGGAACTGATCCACTGGTATCACGAAAGATGTGGGAAAAGCGAAGAGGCTCACGCAGTGATGAAGGCTGATTTAGCCGGAGGAAAGCTGCCCTCGGGCGACTTTGGGGAGAATGCAGCATGGTGGGGGATAATGATCCTGGCGTTGAACCTCAATGCGATAATGAAAAGGTTTGTGCTGGAGAAATCCTGGAGTTGCAAGAGACTGAAAGCCATCCGCTTTTCGTTGATCAATTTGCCGGGTCGAGTAATTGACCGCTCACGCAGGCTGTTTATACGACTGACGAAGGGGCATCCGTCTTTTGACATGCTGGTTGATGCCCGAAGGCGAATTTCCATGCTTGTGCCGGTACCCGCAGGATAAGAGGGGAAAGCCCCCGATTAGAACTGTCTGCTGGAAAATCACTCAAGCGAGTGGTTAAGGGGGTGGTGTAGGCCTATCGCCAGGCATATTACATTCAAAAGCGACGTGGGCTGTTGTTACCACCCATCAAATGCTGCCTTGTGTGTTTTCCTGATGGTTGTGAAAGGGGAAATTATCTCCTGCTAAGCCTTGATTCTTCGAAAACTATTAGCCATCTCCAAGAAGTGACCTGTTGTCAAATTAGGCGGTGGATTTGGGTTACCCATGCCTCCAACGTGACCGGAGTTATTCAGCCGGTTGACGAGTAAGGTGCGATCACTAGAAGGCACAACCTGATTCTCATGGTGGATGCGGCGCAGACTGCGGGCAAGCATCCTATCGACGTTCAGGCGAGTAACATCGATTTGCTTGCCTTTTCGGGGCATAAGGGGGTATTCGGCCCCCTGGTACCGGGGTGCTTTATGTGGGTGACCGGGTCGACCTTGACCCATTGCGCGATGGCGGCACCGGCTCGCACTCCGAACAGGAGGAACAGCCATCTTCATTACCTTATCGATACGAGAGTGGAACATTGAATACCTGCGGCATCGCCGGGCTGGGTGCCGGATTGAAATATATTCTCCAGGAAGGCATGGAGAGAATTCGGGCCCATGAGCAATCTCTATTGGAGCAATTATCGGCCGGATTATCCCGCATCGATGGGGTAACCCTCTATGTACCCGATGACCTGGTGAAGCGGGTGTCTGTCGTATCCTTTAATCTTGAACGCCAGGAGCCGGGGGAGGCGGGGATTATCCTCGACCAGGCGTTTGACATTAAGGTGAGGACGGGGCTTCATTGTGCTCCGGCGGCTCATAAGATATTGGGCATAGAGAGGATTGCCCGGCAGGGGAATGTATGAGGTTTGTTCAGAAATCAAATTATAGTTTTCCGCAAAACTTATGATAACATAAAACTGCTATGAGGGGGAAGAAGATAGAAAAACAAGAAGAGTTAAGGAAGGCCTTAAAGGGGGAAAGGGATTACGAGTTAAGGTTCAAGCTCTCTTTCTTGAATTTGGTGTTAGAATTCGGAGAAGGAAAAGTATGAGCAGGCGACAGAGTGGCATAAGAGGAGACCGAATATCTAAATAAGAAGGGGGTTTAAGAATATCATGGTAAAAATAAAGGACGAACCAAAGGCAAGAACGAGGAGAAAAACATTTAATTATGTCCGAGAGGGCGATACCCTATGGCATATAAGCAAATACGCCATATCCCAAAGATGGGAAGGCGATGAGAAGGCATGGACTATTACATACAATATTCCGGGGGAGAAAATAAAAGGAAAGCAAATCTACGAGTTTTATTTCACCAATAGCGGCGGTTTTGGAATCTTTAAATATGCTGCTGAACTTGCTGAGGAAAGAAGTAAGAATCTAGAGCATGTCAGCAAAGATGAGTTGCACAAGTTGCGATTTCATATAAAAAGTGATGGGACAAGAGCTCTTATCTCGGAGGGACGTAAAGTATATTACCCAATGATAGATGAGACTAAGAAATTTGTTGAAAAAATGGGCAAGTGCATATTACCGTCCGAAAGGGTCAACGATTGGTTTAGGGATGCAACATATGGAGAGGCAGCATGCCTCTGCAACTATCCAGAAGAATCAAGGCAGCAAAGCCTTGAGCAAGTCTTTAAGTTGATACATCAGTGGTGGGTGCTTAAGCTAGTTCATGAAGCGCTAGGGGCAACTAGTCTTGAAAAGGATTGGTATGCCATACAAGGCGAACCATATCCAGCAAGCGTCTTTATTAATGCGAAAGAAAACTATTATACTTGTTGGTTTGAACTTAGCCGCATTAGAGAAATGCCTCCGAACTATAAAGGGCCTCTTAGTTCGTTTTTTGAGGGAAGGGTAGCTTGGAAAAGACCCGATTTATTAATATCGAAGGGTAAATACAACAATGCTAAAGAGGCTAATAAATTTGACATTTTAATTGAATGTAAAAACTTAGGCTTTGATAAATGGTGGGAAGATGGAAAATTTCTTCAAAAGCAACTTTCACCCTACTCCAGGCTCTTTAATCCTGAAACGTTAATTGTTGCTTCACTAAAACCCGTTCCTAGCTGGGCAAAAGAAGCATTAGAAAGCCGAGGCTCCCTTGTGATAGAGGAAGTTTATCCAGGAGGCAAAGGAGTCTCCGAACTCATGAAATGTGGTAAAAAAGAATAGCGGAAAGGTGAGGGCGAACACTATAGCTTATTATGCCCTTATAGGGAATAGCCTTGAGGGGACCTTGAAGGACTCCACCACAGGAAGTATAAAGGAGTTTTTGGAGAAGGTAAGAGAGGCAAATAATGAATATTTGGCTATGGTGGTTATTTTAGACAACTTCAGAAGTCTAAGAGGGTCAAAGTGGAGGTTGAAGGGAGTGGGATATACCTGGTCCTTCTTCCCCCGTACTCTCCTGATCTTAACCCTATAGAATTCATTCGGAAAAGCATAAAGAGGGTTCTTTCTTTAACTCTAGTGAAGATGAGGGAGGAGCTGGAAGGAATCATAAGGGAGAGCTTTAAGGCTTTTTCAAAGACCTTAAGCTATGCCGAAGGCTGGATAAAGCGCTTCTTAAAAGAAACCCCTTATTATCAATTGTTATGCGGAAGACTATAGTTAAAAGGAGTAAATCAAAATGGCAGAGGTAATTCGAAAGGCGGAGATGCTTCGGTATAAGACACTAGAGATACCGAAGCTAACCAGGGGCATAGCCCGGGACTCAAGCGAGCTAATCGGGAATACACCACTGGTCAGATTGAATCGAATAACCGAAGGGTTAGAGGCGGAGGTGGTGGCAAAGCTGGAGTCCTTTAATCCCATAGGCAGCGTGAAAGACCGGATAGGGGTATCAATGATCGTTGATGCTGAAGAGAAGGGGCTTATCGATAAGGATACGGTAATCGTTGAGCCCACCAGCGGCAATACCGGCATTGCTCTCGCCTTCGTCTGCGCTGCCCGGGGATACAGGCTCATCCTCACCATGCCGGATACCATGTCCCTGGAGCGGAAGCAGCTTTTGAGGGCTTTCGGCGCTGAGCTGGTGCTGACCCCGGGAGCAGAAGGTATGAAGGGTGCGATAAGGAAGGCGGAGCAACTGGTAGCGGAAAATCCCAGCTACTTTATGCCCCAGCAGTTCAAGAACCCGGCAAATCCCGAGATACACCGCCTGACCACTGCCGAGGAGATCTGGAGGGATACCGAAGGGAGAGTGGATATTCTGGTCTCCGGGGTAGGGACCGGGGGGACGATAACCGGAGTGGCTGAGGTCGTCAAGGCAAGAAAACCGGGCTTTACCGCGATTGCAGTGGAGCCACAAGACTCCCCGGTCTTGTCTGGAGGGCAACCAGGATCGCACAAAATACAGGGCATTGGGGCCGGGTTTGTTCCCGACGTCCTGGGTGTCGAGCTGATTGATGAGATCATCGCGGTCAGTAACGAAGATGCCTTTAAGACCACCAGAGACCTGATTCAGAAGGAAGGAATCCTGGCAGGCATTTCCTCCGGTGCCGCGGCCTGGGTCGCCTTAAAGGTGGCAAGAAGGCCTGAAAATAAAGGGAAGCTCATTGTGGTGGTCCTGCCAGACACAGGGGAACGTTACTTGAGTACGCAACTATTTCAGGAGGGATAAGGCGCTTATCGGTGGGTGAAGGTTTACGGAAGTGAATCAGGGCGGCCGCCGGGAATAGTTTGATGATCCGTAACCGTTCACGGTTTACAGTTATCGGTTCACGGTTGAAAAAAAGGGAGGGCAAAGGAGAGTCATGGGATCCTCTTTTGAAAATTTAGAAGTCTAGTTCGTTGAAAAAACTGTGAACTGTGAGCCGACAACCGTGAACGGTTACTTCTGTACAATGTAAGAGCCAGGGAAGGATCTGGAGACCATGCTTAGAACCTTGAGGGAAGATATCCGGACGGTTTTTGCCAAGGACCCGGCGGCCCGGAGCTGGCTGGAGGTCATCCTTTGTTATCCCGGACTTCAGGCCTTCTGGTCGCACCGCGTGGCGCATTTTCTCTGGAGACACCGGCTTCGTCTTCTGGCCCGGCTGCTGTCGCACATTAGCCGGTTCTTCACCGGGATCGAGATTCACCCCGGCGCGAAGATCGGTCGGCGTTTTTTCATCGACCACGGGATGGGGGTGGTCATCGGGGAGACAGCCGAAGTCGGCGATGATGTCTTGCTCTATCAGGGGGTGGTTCTGGGCGGGACAGCACTGGAGAAGAAAAAGCGCCATCCCACACTGGGGTCTAACGTGGTCGTCGGCTCGGCGGCGATCTTGCTCGGGCCGATCACCGTTGGCGATGGGGCACGGGTTGGTGCCAATTCGGTGGTGGTGAAGTCCGTGCCGCCCGGCGCCACCGTGGTGGGGGTCCCCGGACGCGTGGTCGGGGACAAGAAAGAGACGGTTGAAAAACTGGAGCATGGGAGGCTACCCGATCCCGTGGCGGAGGCGATCGGACTGGTGCTAATGAGACAGGACAGGCTCGAAAAACAACTGCAGATGCTGGAGACCTCAGCGGGCATTACAGCCACCAAAGATGAACTAGAAGAGCAAATAAGGGCGGTTGAGATGACATTCAGTCAGGGAGGGGGGATATGAGGTTTGAGATAAGTGGGGATAGATGTGGGCAAGACCAGGGGCTATGACTATTCCCGCACCTCTAATCCCACCAGGAAGGTGCTGGAGGAAACCATCGCCAGGCTCGAGGGCGGAAAGGCGGGATTCGCCTTTGCCACTGGCATGGCTGCCGAAGCCACGGCGATACATCTGCTGAAGGCCGGAGACCATGTGATCTCCGGAGATGACGTCTACGGCGGAACCTACCGGCTGTTTCAAGATGTGATGACTA
>JALPYG010000150.1 GCA_023271215.1 Dehalococcoidia bacterium | reverse complement strand
CGTTGGACGTCGTTTATTGCTGCATGCGCCAGCCCTTGATAGGTTGCCAGGTTGAAGTCTTCGTCGGGATCGACTATGTCAATCAGGTGGTGGGGAACCAGGCTCCTTTCCTCGGGCGTTGGCTTGGCCGTGCCGATGTCCAGGAAGCGGTATACCTGGCGGCTATCGGCACTGATGATCTCGCCATCCAGTTGCTGGGCAAGATCCACGGCTAGTTTGCTCTTGCCCACCGCGGTAGGCCCGAGGAGTCTGATCTGGAGCGCTGGGTGGCTGAAATTCGGGGTTCCTGGCAAACTCGGCAGAGACTTTTTGAGGGCGAAGATGCATCTTTTTGACACCGATGTGGTGGTCTGGCATCTACGCAACAAGAGTGAAATTGTCGCTTTAGTGGAGAGCCTGTCACAGGCCGGGCGATTGGGCATCTCAGCATTAACACGTCTCGAAGTTATGTAAACATAACAAGCAGAAAGGTTGATTGGAAGAAAGAGGAGGGAAATTATGCCCAAAGAATGGATTTCGTTACCTGACGGCGAAAAACTAGAGTTGAGAATCTCTAGAGTGACAGGCGTTTTGCGGGCGTACTACAAGAAGGAGTTAGTAGCGGAACTTATTCCATGCCTGCGAGAGCTAAGAGATGACGGGAAAGTTTTAGGCAAAGATTTTGGACAGTCGATGAAGGAAGCAGGCTTAGCACAAGAAGATGCAGCGGTAGGTACTGTGACCTTTAACGCAGGAAAAAGTCAAGTAGTAATAGACTCTAGATTTGTAGAAGTAACAGGGGGATGGAGTATATTTAATTTCCTTTTTAATATTATTGGCTATGCGCCAGTTGAAATTAATGTAAAAGGAAGTGGAATCCCACATTTGAAGAAAGTAGTTTATTGATGGGGTAGGGTCTTGCATTACGACATTTTCATCCTTCGTTCTGCTCGCTTGATAGCCAAGTGTGTGCTGAGGAGAGCAAATGAAATTCACCAAGATGCAGGCCACAGGCAATGACTTCGTTGTCCTGGATGCGTTCCAACTGGAGCAGGACTGGCCCGACCTCGCCGGGGCCATGTGTAAGCGTCGCTTCGGGATAGGCGCTGATGGACTGATACTCGTGCTGTCATCAGATAAGGCCGATTTCCGCATGCGTATCTTCAATCCCGATGGCTCCGAGGCGGAGGCCTGCGGCAACGGCCTGCGATGCTTTGTGCGCTACGTGATTGAAAAAGGGCTCACTGGCAAGACGAGGCTGGTGATCGAAACGCCGGCCGGCGCAAGGGAAGCACAGGCCACATCTGATGCGGTGCGGGTGGCGATGGGGCTTCCGGAATTTGCACCGGATAAGATTCCGGTGAGGATCGAGCGCGTAACCGTCCCGGTTCTCGATTATCCTATCAAGCTGGCAGACCGCGAAATCAAAACGAGCTTTGTTTCTATGGGAAATCCCCATGCGGTTTGTTTTCTGGATCAACCGGTGGCCGATTTCCCACTCACAGTTATCGGACCACAGATCGAGCATCATCAGGTTTTCCCCAGCAGGACGAATTTTGAGATAGTCAATGTAGTCGGCAAGGGATCTCTGCGGGCCAGGGTCTGGGAGCGGGGTGCAGGGGAGACGCTCTCTTGCGGGAGCGGAGCCTGTGCCGTCGCGGTGGCCGCTCGACTTCAGGGCTTTGGGGATGATACGATCGAACAAGGCTTGGTCGAGGAGGTGAGCGACCTCATCGGTCGGGGTTATTCCCCGGATCTCCCATCGATGTCCAGCGTGGGGTATCAAGAGATCGGGCGGTTCCTCAGCGGGGAGACCGACCTCGCCACCGCCGTACAGAGAGTCAAATACGAGACGCATCGCTTCGCCCGCCACCAGTATGCCTGGTTTCGTCTGCGCGACGAACGCATTCACTGGTTCGAATCGAATGAGGAGACTGGCAATCAGGCTCTGGAGCTAATCTTCAGATGGCTTGACCGATGTAATTATGTGATGTAATAATATACATAAAGGTATCAACAATGGGATGTTGCCACGACAATGCAGAAATCGAGT
>JALPYG010000015.1 GCA_023271215.1 Dehalococcoidia bacterium | reverse complement strand
ACAGAATGGAAACAGTAATTGTCGTTGAAGATATTATCAAGAGGTATGGTGATCTCGCCGCCGTTGACGGTGTCAGCTTCGAGGTCTACGAGAAAGAGATCTTCGGTATCGTCGGGCCAAACGGTGCCGGCAAAACAACTACCATCGAGTGCATCGAAGGCATTCGCCAAGCGGACTCTGGAGGCATTCAAGTGCTCGGACTCGATCCACACAAAGATCGTCAACAGTTGCTACCCCGAATAGGTGTCCAGTTGCAGGAAGGTGCCGGCTTACCAGAACGAATCAAAGTAGATGAAACGATGCGACTATTTGCATCCTTCTACGATGACTCACTGCCGTGGCAATCGCTACTGGACGTATTCAACTTGAGTGAGGCTCGCTCACGCTATTACGATCGATTGTCCGGCGGGCAAAAGCGGCGCTTCCAGGTCGCATTGGCTCTCGTGGGTAAACCAGATCTTCTTTTCCTGGATGAACCCACTACCGGATTGGATCCACACGGACGCAACCGCTTCTGGCAATACATGCGGGAATATTGTAATTCCAGTCGAAGCATCATTGTAACGACACACTATCTGGAGGAAGCCCAGGACAATTGCGACACAATCGCCATCATGGACAAGGGAAGGATGGTCGCCAGAGGAACCACCAGCGAGTTACTGGCAGCCCAGCAAATCGATACCAGGGTTGCAATTACGACAGCATCACCACTGGACGTAGCTACACTACTTGCGCTTCCGAAGGTTACGCACGTGAGGCAAGATGGCAACCGAAGTGAGGTCTTCGGCCTTGGTTCTGATTTGCACAGAGTTATCCTGTCGCATCTGGAAGAAAAGGACATAGTACCCCTCAAAATGGAAACACGCGGGGCAACACTAAACGACCTATACCTTTTGATCACCGGCACAGCGTATTCTGAGAACGGAGGAGAAACATGCGAGTAAAGACATATCTGAGTTTAACAGCAAGTGAACTGCGTCTCTTCTTTAGACAGCCGCTCCTGGTTCTTTTAACCATTGTCTTCCCGGTAATTTCCTTGTATTTACTTGGCGAATTCGTTGGGCTGAAAGGAGAAGAAATCTTCACAGACGAATACGGTCGTACATTTCGTATCGTTGATGCTATGGTAGGATCAACCGTTGCCTGGGTATTTGCCGCCATTGGTATCCTGGGGATTTACCCTATGATGACCCGCTATCGAGAGCGCGGTGTATTCAGAACCCTGCGAACTCGGCCTGTTCCACTTGCCGCCATTTTGTTTTCTCAACTTGCGGTCGGTATGGTTGTTACTGCGCTCTCGCTTGTTGCGATGATCATTGTCGGTCGAATTGCCTTCGGCATACTATTCGGCGGCATTCTCTGGCAGGTACTGCTTGCATTCTTAATTTGCTATCTGGCTTTCTTTTCACTTGGTATGATGCTGTCCGTGTTAACACCAGGCAGCCAGACAGCACAGATTCTGAGTTTTGTCATATTCTTGCCAATGTTTCTTCTCAGTGGACCGATGGGACCACGCATTTACTTCCCTGATTGGCTCAAGTTCATATCAGACCTTCTCCCGCTCAGTCATGCGTTCGATGCGTTGGGCCACATTTGGGTGCATCCTGGCTTCAATCAACCCAACTTTTCTTTCACTGGTGTTACCCTCTTCAATGTGACAGTATTTGAAAACGTCACGGTCGGCTACTCTCTCCTTTACCTGCTCGTTATTACGATCGTGGCATCGTTGATCACGTTTAGAAAGTTCCGCTGGGACAACCTCGTATAGAAACAATCGGGGTAAGGCCTTGAGTTTCTTGACAGGGAAATCCAGGAAATTCGTGGTTTAACTGCCGGGCGCGATGGCTCAGTGCGAAATGCAGAATTTGACTACCCCTTTATCACCCCGATCGGCCTGGCCTTGAACACCTTGCGCGATATCCCCGCACCATCGGCCACCTGAACCACCTCGCTTACATCCTTATAGGCTTGGGACGCTTCCTCGACCAGGGCCGACCTGCTTGCCACCTGGAAAGTAATCCCTTTCGCCCTTAGCTCATCGGCGACGTCCGAGGCGGAAAGGTCTCTCCTTGCCTTCGAGCGACTCTGCACCCTGCCTGCCCCGTGACAGGTCGAACCGAAGGTCTCCTCCATTGCCCTCTGAGTCCCTACCGCCACATAGGAGTAGCGCCCCATATCCCCGGGAATGAGCACCGGTTGGCCGACGTCCTTGTATGCGTCGGGCACATCGGGATGCCCCGCAGGGAAAGCCCTGGTAGCCCCTTTGCGATGCACGCAAACCAGAAGCCCCTTGCCGTCTACAGCGTGCTTCTCAATCTTGGCGATGTTGTGCGCCACATCGTAGACTTGTCGCAGCCCCAATTCGCGAGGGCTCCTCCCGAAGATACCGGACAGCGCCTCCCTCGTCCAGTGAGTGATGCACTGGCGATTAGCCCAGGCGTAGTTAGCCACACAGGCCATTGCCGCAAGATATGCCTGCCCTTCGGGTGATTTCACCGGGGCGCAGGCAAGCTGCCGGTCGGGCAGCTCGATGCCGTACTTCCTCACCGCCAGGCCCATCGTCTTGAGATAATCGTCGCATACCTGATGTCCGAATCCGCGCGAGCCGGTATGAATCAAGATAACGACTTGACCCGCTCGATGTACGCCAAAGACACCGGCGGCCACTTCGTCGTAGATCTCGTCCACCATCTGAATCTCAAGGAAGTGATTGCCGGACCCAAGGGTGCCCAATTGAGGGATGCCCCGTTTCCTAGCCTTCTCGCTTACCTGATCAGGATCCGCCGCCTTGAGGCACCCATTCTCCTCGGTAAATTCCAGATCTTCCTGATCACCATACCCCTTCTCCACTGCCCATCGGGCGCCATCGCGCAGCACTCTGTCCATCTCTTTTCCCTTGACCCTTATGCGGCCCCCAGATCCCATGCCCGAGGGAATGCTCGCAAACAGTTGCCCAATAATCTCTTCAATCCTGGGCCGGACGTCTTTCTCCATCAGGTTGGTGGTCAAAAGCCGCACGCCGCAGTTGATGTCGAACCCCACCCCACCCGGAGAGATCACCCCATCGTCGACTCTGGTAGCGGCAACCCCCCCGATAGGGAATCCGTATCCCCAGTGAATATCGGGCATGGCCAGGGACTTGCCCACGATTCCGGGGAGAAACGCCACATTAGCTACCTGCTCCGGCGACTGCTCCTCACCGATGATTTGCTCCAGCATGTGCTCATCGGCATACAGAAGCCCCGGCACACGCATTCCAGGCTTGTAGCTCGTTTCAATCTCCCAGCGATAATCATCGATCTTCTTGAGCCGCTCTCTCCATGATGACATCTCCACACCTCCATTCAGATATCAAGGATTATTCGGGCACTAAACTCGTCCCCTTTTTCGAGCTTCAGTTGGTGATAAGTAGCAGCCTTGACCTGCGTCTTGAGATTGTGACGCGAGGGATCGACCTTTTCCCCATAAGCCATCGCCCTCACATAGTGCTGTCTCAGCTCGACGATCTCAAATCTACTGAAGATAAGACCCTCGGCATCGAAGAGATAGAGAAGCTCGTTCAGCCAGGTGACCAGCAACTCCTCCTGATCCGGGGCTTCGGCGACCACCTGGTGACCGATCACCTCGGCTACCTTTTCGAAATCAGCGATGAGGCTGAACATCCCATAGGCGGCATTGACGAACACCTCTTCGACGCTATTCCCATAGGCGATAATACCTATGTCAGCGGTATGATCGGTGAACTCGAAGTTTGGCATCGTAGTTGAATTATAGCAGAAATGAAAGCGCCTGTGGATTTATGTTATTATTGAAAGTATGAAGCCCAGGTTCATCGTCGATCTCAACGTAGGCAAGCTGGCCAAAAGGCTTCGGATGTTGGGATATGATGCCCTGTTCATCAACGGCCTGGACGATAACGAGCTCGTTCGAATCGCTCTAAAAGAGGGGAGGGTTCTCTTAACCAAAGATACCGGCATACTACGAAGAGGGGTGGCTTCTACCGGAAAGATCAAGGTGGTGTTGATCGAATCCGAGAACGTGAGGGAGCAGCTCCGGCAGGTGGTGCAGACGTTGCACCTGAAAGGGGGCTCAGGCCAGTTTTCGCTCTGCCTGGAATGCAATATGCCCTTGATCCCCAGGGGGAAAGAAGAGGTTCGTGATCTTGTGCCACCGTACGTTTTCCAAACGCAGGAGCAATACGTGCAGTGTCCGGGGTGCAATCGCATTTACTGGCGAGGAACGCACTGGCAGAGGATGAGAGAGGAGCTGGAGCAACTGCTGAATCCAGGGGGATCCCTTTCATGACGAGGAGACTTTAGCGAGTGAGGGAATACCCTGAAGGGTTAGAGAAAGATGAAGAGGGCAAGGTGGACAACCGTGAACCTTGAACCCTAAACCCCTGGGCCTGCGGCCGGGGGCAGGCCTAACAACCTAAGTGCTTACGGTGCAACTATGAGACGAGTCGGTATATTGTTTAACGCCAACATCGCTGCCGCCCCAGGCCTTGCTCAAAGTCTGGCGGAGAAATTGCAGCAACTGGGCGTTTCAGCCTGGCTCTACCCGGCCGCCGACGAGGTCAGGGCCACGAAGGAACTGGCGGGAACCGAGATGATCCTCAGCCTCGGCGGTGACGGCACGATGCTACGGGTGGCGCGCCTTGCCGCTCCTGAGGCGATTCCCATCCTGGGCATAAACCTGGGTAATCTAGGATTTGCGACCGAAATCAGTGGAGGGGAGGCACTCACCAGGATTTCCAGCTTCCTGGCTGGAGAAAGCTGGACCGACGAGCGGGCAATGCTCCAGGCGGAACTCCCGTCGCATTCGAGAGTCATTCACGCACTGAACGACGTAGTGGTGGGACGGGGCTCGATTGTGCGTGTTATCCGGGTGAAGGCATCCGTCGACGGCCAACCGGTAACTACCTACAAGGGCGATGGGGTGATTGTGGCCACGGCAACCGGAAGCACCGGATACTCACTGGCCGCTGGCGGGCCGATCCTTTTCCCCAATGCGGAGGAGATTCTGCTGACACCGATCGCACCGCATTTAAGTTTGTCAGCCTCTTTGGTGCTATCCCCCCAATCGGTAGTAGAGCTTGAGGTTCAAACCGCTCACGAGGCCAGGGTCAGCATCGACGGGCAGCTTCAGTTCCCCCTGCGCAGCGGGGACACGGTCAGAATCAGACGCAGCCCTTATACCACCCGGCTCCTGCGAATCCAGCCTCGCTCCTTCTTCCATGAGACATTATTGCAGAGGTTAAGTGCCAAAGGGGGATCAACGGATGAGAGTTGAAAAAGCAAAGATCGCCGACGTGCCCCAGATACACAAGCTGGTCAACTACTTTGCATCGCAGGGCCAGATGCTTGCTCGCCCCTTAAGTGAAATCTACGAGAACCTGCGAGATTTCTTCGTCGTTCGGGAGGGAGATGAGCTAGTGGCCTGTGTGGCCCTGCATATCTGCTGGCATGACCTGGTAGAGATCAAGTCCCTCGCCGTAGCCGAGGAGCAACAGGATGCGGGTCTCGGCACCGAGCTGGTCCAGGAGTGCATCGAGGAGGCCAAGGGCCTGGGTGTGCCTACCGTCTTCTGCTTGACCTACCAGCCGGCTTTCTTCGAACAATTTGGCTTTAATCGAATTGGCCTGATGGAGCTTCCCCGGAAGATATGGGGGGAATGCCAGCGATGTCCCAAGTATCCCGATTGCGATGAGACCGCCATGATCCTCCAGTTGAAGCCCTCGGCAACGGTACAATGGTAAGAAGAGAGAAATTACTGGATAGCAAGCACGTCTATCAGGGACGGAGGATCAACCTGCGTATTGACAGCATAGAGCTGCCCTCAGGCAGGAAAACCACCCGGGAGATCGTGGAGCATAGCAACTGTGTTGCCATCGTGGTGGTTGATGCCGCCGAAAATGTCGTCCTGGTTCGCCAGCACCGCAACGCCGCAGACCAGGATTTGCTTGAGATTCCAGCAGGCAAGGTCGAGCCCGGTGAAAGCCCGCTTGTCTGTGCCCAGCGTGAATTGAGGGAGGAAACCGGCTACCTGGCCGGAAAGGTAGAGGCCCTTGGCGGTTTCTATGCCAGCCCCGGATACTCCACCGAGTATCTCTATCTCTATCTCGCCACGGAACTGGAACCGGTTCCGGAGGCACCGGATGCCGATGAGATCATGGATGTTGTCCGCGTTCCACTGGCCGGCATCCCAGAGATGATCGCTTCGGGGGAGATTCGCGACGCCAAAACCCTCGTCGGGCTCCTGCGGCTAATTACTCAACACCGTCCCCATCTTGCCTTCCCTTCCTCGTAGAGGTCATCGCCATAGATGTCGTTGATTACCGTGGCGGGGAAATCCTCTACCTCCAGACGCCGTAGGGCTTCGGCGCCGAGGTCATCATAGGCTACAACCTCGACCTTCCTGATGGACTTAGCGATGAGTGCTCCGGCACCACCAATGGCGGCAAAGTAAACGGCCTTGTATCTGCGCATGGCATCTTTAACCTCCTGGGAGCGAGAGCCTTTCCCGATCATCCCCTTGAGTCCAACCTCCATCAAGCGCGGTGCATAGGCGTCCATGCGACCGCTGGTGGTCGGTCCTGCCGAACCGATGACCCTGCCGGGCCTGGGCGGAGAAGGCCCCATGTAGTAGATGGTCTGCCCCTCGATATCAAACGGGAGATCCTCGCCTCTATCGAGTGCCTCGATAAGCCGCTTATGCGCCGCATCGCGAGCGGAATAAACAGTACCACTCATCAGCAGCTGGTCGCCAGCCCTCAATTTCTCTATCACCTCGGCATGAAGCGGCAATCTAATACGTTGCGCCATAGTATCCTCTACCGCCTATTATAGCACAGGTGGGGGTGAGGTCTAGACTTTGGGTGGCGGCGGGTAGAACCTAGCTGCTCGCGCCTGCAACGCCTGACCCCAGACCACGGTTGGGGCAGAGTCACAGCATCCGAGCGATGAGGTCCTCGTTATAGATTAAGAGCGCCATGGCGGTGGCCTTGATACAGCTTGGCCCCAGGACATTCCCCTCGAAATCAAAGTAGGCCGCAATTCCGCCGCCGGGGTTTTGCATACCCCAAAGCGTGGCCTCGATCTGCTGATTGATGGGCATATCCAGAACCCTGCTGACGTAAAGAATGAGCGCCGGATTGTGGCCCGCATAGCGGTTCTTTTCCCTGGCTTCTGCATCGAGTATTCCCTTTCCATCCCACATCGAATATGCCTGATCGAAGTATTTCCTCGCCTTCTCCCTGTTACCCCGCAGGTGTTGATTGAGCGACTGATAGATGAGTCCGATGGATAAGGCCGACTTCAGGATCGAAATGGGCTCTGAGGAACCGCACCGCCCGGGCGATTTGCTGCTCACGGACGTCTAGGAGGGCGGCAACTTCAACATCCACAGCCACTGCCTCACGGGCAACAGGAGGAGGTTCCGGGGCAGGTATTCCCACCTCCGGCGGGACGTCTCGCTTCTCCTGCACCTGTAGCTCTGGTGGGACCTCCGCTGGGGCAATGATAGGTTCCACCCCTGGAGGGACAATCCAGAAAACAGTAACTGCCAGGGCCACTACCAGACAAATCGAGAGTCCTACCGCCAGCGCCGGGCGATGCCGCAGCCATAACCCCGAGAACGCTTCTGTGATGGAGGGAATTCGCCCTGGCGGACTTTCCAGATCCAATCCTCTCAGGCGGGCAAGGAAAGCCGGCGCCGGCTTCACGCTTTCCCAGTATCCGGGAACCTCTTGCTTCAGACGAACGTCCAACTCTCTGAGGCTCTCCAGTTCATGGCGGCAATCTTTGCAATCCTGGAGATGCTCCTCAAAGGACTAGTGATGAAGGCTTCCTGCACCGTGTCCTCGGCATCACTCCGGTTCTGGAGGATGGCGAAGGCGATAGGCTCGCGGTGCATGGATCTCCATCAGTTGCCCAAAAGCCTCCCTGTCGCCTGCCCTGGCCCGGCGAATCAAGGTTATTTCTTCATGGAGGAAGTTCTCGTTCAACAGCCCAAAAAAACCCTTCTGCTGAGATTATACGCCAGTGCAGAAAGCAATCGCAAGTGGGTGAGCAGAATCGGTCGTTCCGGCGTCTTATACATACCTAACTTTTCGGCGTTTCATTCGTTATATATTATAGAGGGGCAAATTTTTGTCATAAGGGAGGTGAGAGCCAGTGACGATAAGCTAAATGTGGCCAGACAAGCTGCGAGTTCGTCCACACTCATAAAAAGTGGGCAAAAATAACAAACGGAGGGTAACCAAAATGAAACTGAAGGGAATAAGAACGATTGGCTTGCTTGTGGCCGCTGTGATTTTGGTGATAGGGTCAGTGGCTGGAATGGCAGCCGCCGATGTCGGGGATAGCGGTGGCGATGAGGAGTTCGAATGGAACTGGGATGCTTGCTATTGGTGGGAGGCACTACCGATAAGTCCCCATCACCAGCAACAAGCCAGGGAGGTAGGAATCCTCATACTTGACCGCTACTTTGGGATCTATATCTCCGCTATGAGTCCGCAAGAACTCGAAGAATTATGGGATATGATAGGCCATCAAAACCAAGAAAAGGCGGAGCGTCTCTTTGCCCATTACGCCAGAGAGAAGGGGTTTCAAATACCCGGAATGCCCGCTCCCAGGGAGGAAGAGGAGTTCATACCTCCTCCTGATGCAACCTACTGGTGGGAGTTCGTAGACCCCGAATTCCGGGACGAGGCGATTCGTAGAGCCAAGGCAGAATTTCCAGAAGTTGATGTGATGACATTGACACTGGAGAAATATGACCATCTTATTAACCCCCCTCCACCCCCTCTGAGGTTACTAACCATTCAGGAGAGGAAGCAATACCGAGGTACCATTACGGCATTCGGAACACCCCGCACATATACCGCTGAAGCTGAGATAAGGGACTGGTTCGATAGATTGCTTGAAGCAATAACGTTTCCCCCACCTTTTACGGCATATCTCAGTTATGCCTATTCGGTGCGCTCATTGGGCCTCTGTTGGACCGGCTTCATCCGTGTAGATCTTTGCGCGAACAAGGTGACAGAAGAACAGCTACTAGCACTTGGCCCCAAGATTTATGCGGTCATAGCGGAAAGTGCAGAGAGACTCGGCATTGGGGATGTCCCAGTTGCATTTCATCGGACCGTATTGCGCCTCCTTGGGCCAGCGGTTGCGGAGGTTCGCCTGCATCAAGTAGCTCTCTTTGAGGGGAAGACGCAGTCCGTGTGTATCAGAAGTGCATCACCGGCAACGGAATTCGCCTGTCCGCCCTCGCCCCCGACAAGAACTGATATAGTAGGGGGAGTCGGATTGCAAACTGAGCACCATGGCATTTTGTTCCGGCTTGTCCGCGACGGGGCAACGGTGGGTTGGCGAATAGGAGACATGGTGCTCGGGAGTACGACCGGCTTCGCAGTTCGAGATCCAATCTTCTGGTGGGATGATATAGATTACACAATGACCGGACATGACGGGCCGCCTAACCGGGTTGATATTTGCGCAGACGCGTACCCCGATGTCATTCGAATTATTCATGTCGAGCGCACCCGAACTCAGGTTAATCATCCCGTTTTCCAACCAGAAGTAGCACCGGGAAACGAAGCTGGTACCGTTGCCGGTGTTGTTAGCTACGCCTACTATGCGGACATGGCCAGGGTGGCGATTGCAGATCAATACGTGACTCCTCCATATGTTCGTGTACTAGGCTTCAACGAGCCTGTAAGGGGTTGGGCAGACCCCCGCGTGCATCAGCAGGTGTGGAAAACTGGAGTTACAACCGACACCACGCATGGGTGGGTAATACAACAACTGCCATCAGTGTCCCACCCGGTTTTCGGCACTCTCAGGAACCAGTTCAGGGCAAATCTTTGGAGCGATCACGGAGACAGTGGTGGCCCTGTTTTCAGACGCCTGCTACTGGGCGGAGTTGAGGTGGTAGGAGTCGTGTGGGGAGGAGTAGAATGTCCTACATATGGCCTTGTATATACTTATTTCTCGCCAATATCGGGAATAAAGCTTGAACTACCAGGATGGTATCCATACACAAAATGATGATCCAGGCATGCGGCAACAGGCCCATCGTCGCTTCCCTGGCAAGAGGAATGTAAGAACAATGGATCGCTTCGCGGGGTGGAGCAGTGGAAGCTCGTCGGGCTCATTACCCGAAGGCCGTTGGTTCGAATCCAACCCCCGCTACCAATCAGTTATCCAGACACTGAGATTGTGATTTCTGCCTTTGTGCATAGGACGAATAAAGCTCTAAGTCTCCGAGCCTCTCCCTGCCTTCGCAGGAATGACATCTCCTGTTATCGTTCTGGCTCGTCCCGGTTAGGGGGGAGGAGACTATACCCTACCCAACTATCCCCTACACGGTAGACGACAAAGAACCCTGAACCTAGAACCTAGAACCTAGAACGTAGAACGTAGAACCTTACCAGGGGAGAATCTTCATGACGATCTTACCCCTAACTTTTTGCCGTTTCATTCGTTATATATTATAGAGGGGCAAAAAAGTGGATAGGATATCGGGGCAAACGGGAAAGTGGCGGATGTGATTTCAGGAGGTGATAACAATGTAAGAATGAGATCGAATAGAAGCCGACTCCAGGAAAAAACAAAAAAGGAAAGGAGGAAGAAGAAAATGAAAAAATGGTGGTTACTAATCAGTCTGGTAGTGGTGGTTGCGATGCTCGGTGCGGGGGGACTTGCCGCTTTTCATGGCAATCAACAGGTGGCGGATTATGGCTATGGCGCTGAGGGGGATGTTGATGTCGCCGCTAAGCCTGTTCATCGAGGTGTTCCTCTTCCTCTTCCTCGTTCGTTCCCCATTAGTCCTGAACACTGGGAAGCCTATCAAGAACTTCGTGAGGCTATGCCTTATTTGATCGCCCAAGGTATACCTGTGGTAGATTTTACCGTCGTCCCTGAGCCTGTTCATCGGGAACCTCCTCGTCGGTTTCTTCGGTTCCCCATTTATCCTGAACGGGTGGAAGCCTATGAAAAACTTCGTGAGGCTAGGCCTTGCATGATTGTCCAGGTAGGGCTCAGAGAAGTAAGAGACGAGTATAAGAAGCCCATAAAAGCGATAGTGGAAGGGATCGAGGGCATGGAATTCTACTTCTTCCAGGCCGAATTTACCAGAGAGCAAATGCGAAGTTGGCGAGATAACATTCTGAAGACATTCCTGGTCTGGGGCCCCCGTCGCCTGCCCGCGGGCATAATACAGGTTCCTGTATCCGACGCAGTATCAGTATGGAGATACCAGAAAATAGTGGTTATGATTGTTGGGACGGATATACAACCAGAGTATATCGAGGCTGTTAGAGCTGTCGTCGGTAACGAAGCTCCTCTCCAGTTTCTGGCAGATGGTGATGTACACACCGAAGCCTACGGAAAACTGCTTGATGCTATACCTTATCTGAACGCCCAGGGCATACCTGTGGTAGATTTCTGGCGGCACCGCTGTACGCCAGACCCCCAGAACATCACTCCGGTCATGATTGTCCAGGTAGGGCTCAGAGAAGTGAAAGACGAGTATAAAGAACCCATAAAAGCGATAGTGGAAGGGGTCGAGGGCATAGAATTCGAGTTCTTCCAGGCCGAATTTACCGGGGAGGAAATTCGGAGATGGGCATCTGATATTTGCGGCACATTCTCGCGGCCGTGGGACCTTCCGCCGGGCATAATAGAGGTTCCTGTATCTGGGGTATGGTCGTCATGGAGATGCCAGAGGATAACGGTTCGCATTGTTGGGGAGATACAACCACAGTATATCGAGGCCGTCAGGGCCCTCGTTGGCGACAAAGCTCCGCTCCACTTTCAGGTCGGAGGACGCTTGTGTGAATACACCCGGTATTGGCATGAGATGCCAGTCCCTGATGAGGAGAGGGAGAAGCACGATATTTTTGTTCACGTTTTTGAGCAACTCTTTCTTGAGCTTGATTTAGCAACTATGCGCATCGGGGAAGTGGAGGAGTTCATTAAGGGATTAAGCGTCGAGGAAGTAACAGAGCTTATGCGGATGGTCCTTGATTATGCTCTGGAGCAAGGATTAATAGCCCCGCAGGAGCGGCAGGAGTTAGAAGAAGAAATACTGCAACATTGGCGGGAATGGGGGCAAGAATAGATGGAGGTATAGGAATTTCAATAATTCCTATGCCTCTTAAGGGAGCGAAGCTCCTTTAAGAATCACGTGGATAGACTGAAGGGGAACTTTTTGGCCCAAAATAGCGTAATATAAATAAAGGGAGTGAAAATGGATCTTAATTGACCACATCAAAAGCGGCGATACAGAGGCTGGGGCGAAGTATAACGATATTCAAAAACTGTAAGCGGTCAGCAATCAGATATCAGTTGAAAGCCGCCGGCTTAAGCGTATGCTTACCTCGTTCATCCGTAAGCTGAATGCTGAACGCTTACCAAAAACTTAACTGGGATTTAACCTGCCGTGCAGTATGATAGAAATTGAACTGCACAGACAGCAGAAAAAAGGAGGTGATGAGGATGACGCAACACAACTGAATAGGGGGGTGGAAGGGTGAAAACAAAGGCAATACCAGAAAATGAGAAAACAAGAAGGAGGAACATCGTGAACATGAAGAAGTATGGATTAGCCGGAGGTGCCATCCTGGTTGTCATGGCTCTGGTGCTAATAGCCGGTCCCCTCGCTGCAATAGCACAGGGATTGCCCGCAGGTGCGAGCATTGTGGATTTGGAGCCTGTCCCTCTACCCGAACGGGAGGTGGATGTGGCCCGCAGAGCAGGTCAAGCCTAGGTTGACAAGATCGCCGTCATTGATTCAGAGCTCTCAGAATGGCAGGGCGCTCGTTTGACAGCGCCGCAAGCCTTCCATAGCCCAAAGGCTGAGGTAATAGCCTATATGTTTGCCATTGAAAGGCATGGCAGGACGGTAGGCAGCGTTCTTGTGGGAAGCTCGGCATATGGGTATTCAATACTGGAGGCTTCTCAAGCGCCGCCCTTTTCCATCCCTCCTACGGGTGAGGTTGTAAGCATCTTGCGGGAGGAACACGCCCTGCAAATAGCTGAAGAAACGCTTGGCGAACCCAAGCTTCTGCTTCTGAACATTTTGCGGGGCTTTTACGCGGTATGGGAGGTTGAACGTCAGGTCGTGGGAATAAACCTCGTTAGCCGTGATTCCTTTGTGGCACCACGCTTGCAGGATATAACAACTTCCATGCCATCGCCTGAGGAGTATGAGGCCGCAAAGACGGCAACCACGCAGTCCTTGCCGCTGGCTGAGATGCAACTTGAACCAGCGGCTTGGCACGGCCAGGGATCGATAGCCCTGCCAGATAAAATGGATGGATGGTGGCCGACTCCCTTCCTCCGTCTACCCGAGCAGCATCCCGATCGGCGCGATTTCTGGTGTGGCCCTGCCTCGGCAACGACCATCGCCTTGTGGAAGAGAGACGTAGATGGCGATGTCGGTTTTCCTCAAAGCGCACTGGTGATGTTTGATGGCTTCCATGCGGCCATGGGGGGCTGGGATTGGACCACTTGCTTGGCGTGGTCGCGTGGCTTCAGAATCTATGCCGCGAGCCTCGAACATCCTGAATATTTCACATTTACAGACCAGGACATACGCAGGCCGGGGTTCTATTGGAACATAGTAACGGACATACGCGCCGGGTGGCCCCTGGCATTAATGGGGTGGATGAAGGGCCCCGGTAATGGGCTACTAAAACCGCACTGGGTAGCTGTTGAGGGTTATGCCTTCTCCCACATAGCGTACATGATCGTTGCGGCCGACACTTGGTTTGCTGGGCAGCAACGGTACCGGTACAGAGCCCAGGCGCGACATCTCTGCTGGGTTGCTCTTACCGCGCGCACGGTGTGGGTTATTCCCGTCCGTGATGCTGATTGATCTCCGTTTAACGAATCATAGAAGGCCTGATGAGAAGAGAGTGGACACCCGGCTCAGATGTTCCCGGCTTCGCTAGAGTTGAGGCGAGGGTTGCTGTTCTTATAAGCGACCCTCGCCAGTTGCTGTTTATCAATTTGATCAGCGCTGAACGAAAAAGACTTCCGAAACTCCTCGTTTGAAGGTCAGAACAGGCGTTGTAGAATTAGACAGCCTCCGCTAGAATAAAGATACGTGGCACAATAGGACCACCTTTCTATCTCGTCGTACAAATGTGACAAAGGAGGAAAAATGAAAAAGCGACTTTCACTGGCAATACTGGCGTTGCTCATGCTGAGTCTGGTAGCTGTGGGTTGTCCAGCACTCGGAATCCGGCCGGCGCCAGAAGGCCCCCATCCAGCGCCACTGAAAGAGTGGAGCGAGACCTTTGGAGGACCTGGAGGGGAAGGAGGATATTCTGGTGCCCAAACTGCCTGCGGCGGTTTCATCATTGCCGGAGGTACCACCTCATTTGGCGCCGGATGGGCTGATTTCTGGCTGGTGAAAACAGATTCCCAGGGAAACAAAAAATGGAGCCGCACCTTTGGCGGACCATACAGTGAATGGGCTGAAAGCATCCAGCAGACCGCCTGTGGTGGCTTTATCATTGCCGGAACAACACACTCCTTTGGCGATGGCGAGGGTGATTTCTGGCTGGTTAAGAGCGATCCACAGGGCAATAAAGAATGGAGCCGTACCTTTGGGGGACCGGAGAGGGATGAGGCCGTGTCGGTGCGGCAGACTGCTGATGGTGGGTTCATCATTGTTGGAAGAACACGCTCCTTTGGTGCCGGAAGTGATGATTTCTGGTTGATTAAGACCGATTCTCAGGGAAACAAGGAGTGGAGCCGTACCTTTGGCGCGCCATACTGCGAAATAGGACACTGGGTTGAACAGACCGTCTGTGGTGGGTTCATCGTTGTGGGAAACCGGAACATGCGAGGGGCTACCTGGAACATCTGGCTGGTGAAGACTGATCCTCAAGGGAACAAAGAATGGAGCCGCACCTTTCCCGATCGTGACTGGGAACTCGCTATCGGGAGCTCGGTTCAGCAGACGGCGTGCGGGGGATTCATCATTGCGGGGCATACAGGTAAGCTAGAACCAGATATGCTGCTTATTAAGACCGATGCTGAGGGTAATGAGCAGTGGAGGCGGAGGTTTCATGGACCCGAGTGGGACACGGGAACCCGCGTCCAGCAGACCCTCTGCCGCGGTTTCATCATTCTCGGACATACAACCTCTTTCGGCAGAGGAGGGTCTGATTTCTGGCTGATTAAGACCGATCCTCAGGGAAACAAAGAGTGGAGCGAAACATTTGGGGGAGTCCGCGGTGATTGGCCATCCTGCCTTCAGCAAACCGCCTGCGGTGGCTTCATCCTTGCCGGAACAACAGAGTCCTTTGGCGCAGGGGAGAGTGACTTCTGGCTGATTAAGCTTGCGCCTGAGGAGTAGGTTGAGGGACAGGAATGTCAAAATGCCCAACGCAAGCATTAGAGCCTTCATTCTTCATGAAGTGACGCTAATGTTCAGGCATAGGAATTATTGAAATGCCTGATAAAGGAACGAAGCTCGTTTAAGAATCCTGGGCATGACCGGTCTTTAGGGGATTTCATGGGAAGGATCCCCCTGATGATCTTGATCAAGATTGAACGTCTAACCCGGCAACCGTGAACCGTGAACCTAGAACCTGATAACCCGCTTGGAGGAGGATCCCCCGGATGATCTTGCAGAATTAAATAGCCTCAGTTAGAATGGCAGTGTATGGTATACTATACGATCAGGTTTGTATCTCAGGCTACAAACGCGGCAAAGGAGGAAAAAATGAAAAAAGCACCTTCACTGGCGATACTGGCATTGCTCATGGTGAGTCTTGTTGCTATGGGCTGTCCCGGACTGCCAAAGCTTGACCCACCCCAAGATATCCACCCACCGCTGGTAAATCTGCCCTGTCCCCCTGAGAAGGAGTGGAGCCGGACCTTTGGGGGATCAGGAAGAGAGTGGGCAGCGTCGGTCCAGCAGACTGCCTGCGGCGGTTTCATTATTGCCGGATGCACAACGTCCTTTGGGGCAGGCCACGCTGATTTCTGGCTGATCAAGACCGATGCGCAGGGAAACAAAGAATGGTGCCAGACCTTTGGAGGGCCTATGTTCGACTCGGCAAGCTCCGTCCAGGAGACTGCCTGTGGCGGCTTCATCATTGCCGGAGCGACAGAGTCCTTTGGCCATGGGATGGGTGATTTCTGGCTGATTAAGACCAATGCTGACGGAAATAAAGGATGGAGCCAGACCTTTGGGGAGCTGCTCTTTCGGGAGAAGGCACGCTCGGTCCAGCAGACCGCTTGCGGCGGCTTGATCATTGTCGGGTGGACAAGGTGTTTCCGGGCGGAGGAGAGTGATTTCTTTGTGGTCAAGACCGATGCTCAGGGAAATAAAGAATGGAGCCGGACGTTTGGTGGACGCCGTTCAGAGAGGGCACATTCGGTCCAGCAAACTGCCTGTGGCGGGTTCATCATTGCTGGGAGCACGTTCTCCTTTGGCGCCGGACGGGGTGATTTCTGGCTGGTAAAGACCGACCCTCAGGGAAATAAGGAGTGGAGCCGGACCTTTGGCGGACGTTGGTCGGAGAGTGCAGCCTCAGTTCAGCAGACTGCCTGCGGCGGCTTCATCATTGGCGGAAGCATTATTACAAGATCAGCGCCGGCAGGTGTCCCTGTATTGCCTGATCTGTGGCTCGTTAAGAGTGACCCTCAGGGGAATAAAGAGTGGAGCCGGACTATCTTGTACGGCGACGCGACCTCGCTGCAGGAGACTGCCTGCGGTGGTTTTATTATTCCCCGGTGGAATGATGTGGTTAAGACCGATGCCCTGGGGAATGTAGAATGGCGCAAGCTCAAGGGCGAGCTCACTGACGAACCTGGATGGCCGTCGGTACGCTCGGTTCAACAGACTGCCTGCGGCGGTTTTATCCTTGCCGGATCTATAGACTGCCGTGAGAGAAATCATGAATTCTTCCTTGTTAAGCTCGCGCCTCCTAAGTAACTCGAATTCTGGAAAGGGTATTTTCGCATGAAATGACCCGTTATCCAGGGAGGTGGCTCTGCTGGATTCACCTCAGTCGCCCGGGGCTCGTCCTGGGGCCTTGCCATTGGTCGGTTCGAGATACCGACTGATTTGTGTTTAGGGGAGGGGTTGCCTAACGTGCAACCCCTCCCACTCGCAAAAGGAAGCAGAGAAAGGGGAAAAAATGAGAAAGGCACTTGGTTTAGGGATACTCATCGTGCTGATGGCGCTTTCCATGGGCTGTCCTCCGGTGGAGAGGATACCTGAAATTGATCCACCGGAGGTTGTCTATTATCCACAACCCAAGGAATGGACCATGGAATGGAGCCGCACCTTCGGCGGAGAGGGATGGGACCGAGCGTACTCGGTCTACCAAACTGCCTGCGGTGGTTTCGTCATCGCTGGACATACAAATTCCTTTGGGGCTGGAAGGAACGATTTCTGGTTGGTTAAGACCGATCCTCAAGGGAACAAAGAGTGGAGCCGCACCTTTGGTACGCCTAGCGGCGAGAGGGCAACATCGGTGCGGCAGACCGCCGATGGCGGGTTCATCATAGTCGGTGACGATTTTTGGGTGGTTAGGACAGATCCTCAGGGAAGCAAAGAGTGGAGCAGATTCTTCGGCAAAGAGGAATTCTGGACGCGTGCACACTCGGTTTACGCGACCGCCTGCGGTGGCTTCATCATTGCCGGAAACGTGGACTACACTATTGCAAGATACGCAGACTTAATTATGGACAAACGGCCAGATATGTGGGTAGTGAAGGTTGATGCCGATGGAAACAAGGTGTGGGGCCGCACCTTTGGTGGGCCGGAGTCGGAGGGGGCCTCGTCCGTTCAGCAAACTGCCTGCGGGGGGTTCATCATTGCTGGAGGTGCGGGCATCCCCATGCGGACGGGCTCTATGTGGCTGGTTAAGACTGATGCTCAGGGAAACAAGGAGTGGACCCGAACCTTTAGGCATGTAAGACCATCGTTTCGCGCCTGCGTCTTTGACATGGCCATGTCTGTTCAACAGACCCGCTGCGGGGACTTCATCATTGCCGGAATCACGGCCTATCATGCAGAGGTTGATTTCTGGCTTCTCAGGACCGACGGTTACGGAAATAAAAGGTGGAGCCGCATCTTCGGGAATGGATGGTGCGAGGTGGCGAACTGCGTTCAACAAACCCGCTGCGGCGGCTTCATCGTTGTCGGGACAACCTCCTCTTTTGTTGGCGAAGGTCCCAGCGGGCAAACTGATATCTGGCTGATAGCCACCGACCCTGAAGGGAATAAAAGGTGGAGCAAGACCCTCGGTGGACGTGAATGGGAAAGGGGAAGGGCCGTTAAGCAAACCGCTTGCGGTGGTTTGATCGTTGCCGGATCGACAGAGTCCTTTGGCGCAGGACGGGATGATTTCTGGCTGATTAAGCTTGCGCCTGAGGAGTAGGGTATCTGAGCAAACTTTGCATAACAGGGGAACCAGCCCCATCGGTATCAAGGGGTATTTCTATAATATCGGCGGCGAAGACTACTTTGTAACCGTGGCCGATACCTTCTTTGCGTCTAAAGACCCCTGCGAGGCCAGCAACCAGTAGCTGTGCTGGACGGCTCTTACTGCTGGCTTCTGGCCGCCATGGGTTTATCCTGTTCGGGATACCGCTTGATGCCCGTTTATCGGCATGATAGAAGGGCTCATGAGCAGCGCTTGAAGAGGCCCCTCAGACGTCATTGCGTGATTGTCCATTTAGGCCATGGCAAGGAAACAAAAAGGAGGCGCAACAAAAGCCCCAAGGTTTGAAGCCAAAATAGGGCTTGCAGAATTAAATAACCCCAGTTAGAATAGCGGTGTATGGTACTACGTTTGTATCTCAGGCAACTAAAATCGTAAAGGAGGAAAAATGAAAAAGCGACCTTTACTGGCGATACTGGCGTTGCTCATGCTGAGTCTGGTGGCTGTTGGCTGTCCAAGAACAATAGTGGAGGTGGAGATCGAGCCACCACCACCGGGTCCTTACCCGGCACCACCGAAGGAGTGGAGCCGCACCTTTGGCGGGTCCTGCCTTGAGACGGCACGGTCAGTTTACCAAACTGCCTGCGGCGGTTTCATCATTGCCGGAGAAACAGTGTCTCTCGGGGCAGGAGCGCGTGATTTCTGGCTGGTTAAGACCGATTCCGAGGGAAACAAAGAATGGAGCCAGACCTTTGGCGGGCCCTACTGCGACTGGGCATACTCGGCCCAGCAAACTGCGGATGGAGGTTTCATCATTGCCGGAACAACGTGGTCCTTTGGCGATGGCGAGGGCGATTTCTGGCTGGTTAAGACCGATCCTCAGGGCAATAAAGAATGGAGCCGGACCTTTGGCGGGCCCGGGTTTGACCGGGCAACCTCGGTCAAGCAGACCGTCTGCAGCGGTTTCATCATTGCCGGAAGAACAACCACACTAACTATTTTCCGTGGAGTCCCGATAGGCGGAGTCCCGATAGGCGTACCCCCACTACCACCACCACCGGGCGCATGTATTTGGGTGGTCAAGACCGATGCTTATGGAAATAAAGAATGGACGCAGATTTTTGGTACATTAAGAGAGATGGACATAGCATACTCGGTTAAGCAGACTGCCTGCGGCGGATTTATTGTTGCCGGAATGACAGAGTCCTTTGGTGCAGGAGAGGCTGATTTCTGGCTGATTAAGCTCGCACCTGAGCGCTAGGTCGTCAAGGGGCGAGGCCCCTCTAAAAGCCCAGAACACGACTGCTTTTGTATCTAAAATCTGAAGTCTTGCCTGCCTGGCGGCAGACAGGCGCAAAATGGCAAAATAGCCAACCACGGAGACACCGAGGCACTGAGAAGGCACAACGAAAAACACAAAAATTCTCCGTGTCTCCGTGTCTCCGTGGTGAATAGCCACAATTTTGGGTCTGACTTGTCCAGGTTAGGGGATTTGAGGGGAGGTATCCCCCTGGCGGTCTTGTCAAAAAACGATTTTGCTGACTGCTGAATGTTTACCGGAAATGAATTTTTTTGCTCCCCAAAGCGTATACTATTATAGGGGAGTGATGGATGTGATCGAGCAATGGCAAACCGGCAAGGCGGAAAAAGTGGAAGGAGGTTTGAACAATGCGATACTGCACAACTTGTGGCACAAAAGTGGGAGGGGGCGAAGGTTCTTGCGAAAATTGTGGTCGGGAACAGGTAGACGTTACCCCTGTTTCTGATCGGCGGCCAGGGATTAGCAGGTTTAGATGGCCGTTCCTGGTGTTGGTTCCTCTGCTTGTTGTCCTGGTAGCTGGGGTGGCTGCTGGTTGCCTGGTTCCGGTTGTTCCGGCTCCGGTGGTTATCAGTGTTCCAGGCGATTTCCCCACTATTCAGGCAGCCATTGATGCGGCGGAGGATGGGGACGTAATCGTGGTAGAGCCCGGCACCTACCGGGAGAATATTGACTTTAGAGGCAAAACGATTACCCTGCGCAGCACTGCTCCGGATGATCCCGAAATCGTAGCAGCTACGGTAATAGATGGGGGTAATAACCGCTCCGTGGTCAGTTTCAGGAATGGAGAGACCCCCGAGAGCGTGCTCTCCGGCTTCACCATCATCGGTGGCAGTGGCACACGGGAGGCGTTCGAGTTTGAACACGAGGGAGTAAGGGAGGTAATTGAAGGATACTGGGGCGGCGGGATTCTGATTATCGGAAGCTCGCCCACCATCAAGAACAACATTATTATAGCCAATACGGCTGATCTGGGGGGCGGAATTGCTGTTATCCTTGGCTCCTCCCCGGCTGTCACGGCCAATACCATGACAGACAATACGGCTGGTAGGGGCGGTGCCATCTGGGTTTCCGTCTGTTCCACCCTGCGATTGAAAACGCCTGACGACAACGTTTATCGCAACAATGTTCCCGACGATATTGATAAGGTGGTCACCTTCCCCGACCTCAACCTTGAGGCGGCCATTCGTGAAGCAATCGGGAAACCAGAAGGACATATTTACAAATCAGATCTCGAGGGTCTCACCGCGCTTCGGGCTTTCGGAAGAGACATTGCTGATCTTACCGGTCTGGAATACTGCACCCGCCTGACCGAGCTTAAGCTTGCCGGGAACCGGATACGCGACATCTCTCCCCTTTCAGGTCTCGTCAACCTGGAGTGCCTTCGGCTTGAGGAGAACCAGATAAGCGACGTCTCGCCTCTATCAAACCTCACCCGCCTGACCAATCTCTGGCTTAAGGAGAACCAGATAAGCGACGTCTCGCCACTTTCCAACCTCACCAACCTGGCCAGCCTCGGGCTTAATTGCAACCAGATAGGCGATGTCTCTCCACTTGCCGGGCTCGTCAACCTGGAGTGGCTTCGGCTTGATGGCAACCAGATAAAGGACATCACGCCGCTATCGAATCTCACCCTCCTGAGGCACCTCTCGCTTCACGGCAACCAGATAAGGGAGATACCCCCTCTCTCGGCACTGGTCAATCTGGAGTCGCTTCTGCTTCAACAGAACCAGATATGGGACGTCTCCGGCCTTTCACGGTTGGCTAACCTGGACTCGCTTGACCTGCGGGAGAACCAGATAAGCGACATCTCGCCACTTTCAAACCTCACCCGCCTGGGAACCCTCGAGCTTGGTGGCAACCAGATAAGCGACGTCTCCCCCCTTTCAGGTCTCATCAACCTGTGGTTGCTTTGGCTTGAGGACAACCAGATAAGGGATGTCTCGCCGCTAGCATACCTCACCAATCTGGGGGCGCTCCACCTCTGCAATAACCAGATAAGCGATATCTCGCCACTCTCAAACCTGATTGCCCTGGAGGGCCTCATGCTTGAGGGCAACCAGATAAGCGACATCTCGCCAGTTTCAAATCTCACTGAGCTCATCGTACTCGTGCTTGGGGAGAACGAGATAAGCGACATCTCGCCACTTTCAAACATCAGGATGTGGGCACTCTGTCTTCGCCGCAACCGGATAAGCGACATCTCCCCTCTTTCAAAGAATGTTTTGGTGAGCTATCTCAGGCTTGACGAGAACCAGATAAGCGACATCTCGCCACTAGCAAAAGTCACCCACCTGAGCACCCTCAAGCTGGGCGGCAACCAGATAAGCGACATCTCCCCTCTTTCAAACCTCACCCTGTCGGCGCTCTGCCTGCGCGGGAACCAGATAGGCGATATAAGCCCTTTAGCCGGCCTTACCAGCCTGCAGGTTCTCTTTCTGGACGACAACAACATAACCGATATATCAGCCCTTTCCGGATTAACTCGCCTTGGGCATCCTATGAAAGTGGCGTTTGAGGAGCGTGAAGGAGTAAGAATTTGCCTCGGCCTTCGAAATAATGAAATAAGCGACATCTCACCGCTGGTGGCGAACGAGGGGCTTTCTGAAAGGGACGGGATTGACCTCCGGGGGAATCCCTTAAGCGCCGGATCGCTCAATACTTACGTCCCACAACTCAGGGCAAGGGGTGTGGTGGTATTATATTGAGGCTGGGAGGTGCATTCGGCGCTTAATAGCAGGCGTTGACTGTCGGCCAGTGGTGCCACCGCCTCAAAGATCAAGATCATCAGGGCGATTCCCCCCCCCTGATGATCTTCTGCCCCTTGCCTTTTGGCCGTGCCGCGGAGAAAAGTCCAAAGTCAACGCCTGACCCCCGACCACGGTTGGGGCAAAGTCACGGCATCCGAGCGATGAGCTCCTCGTTATAGGCTAAGAGCGCCATGGCGGTCGCCTTGACACAGCTTGGCCCCAGCACATCCTCCTCGAAACTGACATAGGCTGCAATTCCGCCGTCGGGGTTCTGCATACCCCATAGCGTGGCCTCGATCTGGCTGTTGATGGTTATATTAAGAACCCTGCCGGCGTAGAGAATGAGCGCCAGATTGTGGCCGGCATAGCGGTTCTTTTCCTTGGCTTCGGCATCGAGTATTCCCTTTCCATCCCACATCGAATATGCCTGGTCGAAGTATCTGCTCGCCCGCTTCGTGTCACCCCGCAGGTGTTGATTGAGCGACTGGTAGATGAGCATGTCGCCGTAGTCTTTCCAGGATAACGGGTCAGGAGAATCATGAAACTCAGCCATAATCAGGAACTCATGATCCCTGTCTATCATCACCTGCCGGGCTTTGGCGATGTCCTCCGGTATCGGCTTGCCAAAGAGGACCTCAAATAGCAGGCTCGGCGGCTGATCGTAGTGATGCAGTGTCTCCCTTATCTTTTGAGCTATCTCCGGCTCGAAGGGTTCGAGGGCATAGGAGGCAACCAGGTTATCGGGATAAAGCCAGAATGTCTGGTTGTAGCGGTATTGCCGGTGCTGTACAATCATGGGACCGGCTCCCTCGCTCCGGTGGATAAGGCCGACTTCCGGATCGAAATGGGCTATGAGGAACCGCACCGCCCGGGCGATTTGTTGCTCATGTACCTCCAGGACGGCAACTGGAACATCCATTACCACAGGGACAGGATGAGGTTCCGGGACAGGTATTCCCACCTCCGGCGGGACGGCTTGCTTCTCCTGCTCCTGTAGCTCCGGTGGGAGCTCCTCACCGACAATCATAGGCTCCACCGCTGGAGGGACAATCCAGAAAACAGTAACTGCCAGCACCACTACCAGACAAACCGAGAGTCCTACCGCCAGCGCCGGGCGATGCCGCAGCCGCAATGCCGAGAACGCTTCTGCGATGGAGGGAATCCGCCGCGGGGGACTTTCCAGCTCCAACCCTCTCAGGCGGGCAAGGAAAGCCGGTGCCGGCTTCACGCTTTCCCAGTATCTGGGGACCTCTTGCTTCAGACGAACCTCCAACTCTCGGAGGCTCTCCAGTTCATAGCGGCAATCCCGGCAGCTTTGGAGATGCTCCTCAAAGGATTTGAGGTCATTGCCTAAGAGCGCCCCTTCTGCATATTCCAGGAATCTTTCTCTGACCTTGTTACACCTCATCTGCTTTCACCCCCCTCTAAATAAAGACGTAACAGGCGGTATGATTCGCTCAGTATCCTTCTTATGGTTCCCGCCGGACGATTCAAGATGCGGGCTATTTCATCGGTGGAGGCATCCTCGGAATAGCGCAGCAGGATGGCCAGGCGGTGCAGCTCCGGCAGATTGGTTATCGCCTCACGCACGTCCAGATCAAAATCCTGTTTGCTCTCTACAGGATTGGAGGCGGGATTGGACATCCCCTCCTTGAATATGGATATCGAACTTTCGACAATTTTGCGATCCCGCTGGCTTTTGCGCAGGAGGTCATAGGACCGGGTGGCCACTATGCGGCTGAGCCAGGAGCTAAAGGAGCCCTCCTTCTCCAGCTTCTTGATAGACTTATAGGCAGTGATGAAGGCTTCCTGCACCGTGTCCTCGGCATCGCTCCGGTTCTAGAGGATAGCGAAGGCAATACGATAGGCTCGCGGTGCATGAATCTCCATCAGTTGCCCAAAAGCCTCCCTGTCTCCTTCCCTGGCTTGGCGAATCAGGGTTATTTCTTCATGTACGAAATTATCGTTCAATAGCCTAAGAAGTCCTTTTACTCACATTATACGCTGATGCGGAAAGCAATCGCAAGTGGATGAGCAAAACCTATTCGTTCCGACGTCTTAAATATAGAGGCCAAAATACCGGTGGATGAGGCACTCTCAATGTATCTCAAGCAATCCCCAGGCCGAAGCCCGTTGGGGGTTTCATGGGGAGAATCCCCCTGATGATCTGTGCTACAAAGCAAAGATGGCCCACCAGACGAAAGGAGCAAAGCGATGACCCTTCACGAAATGTATGGAGTATCGCAGATGGATATACGCGCCCCGCCTCCTGCGCAGGGAAAACTGATGTGGGTTTGCGCCCATTCATCGAAAAGACATAAACGTCGCTGAAGAGCAAGGCCAACCCGAGAGTAAGTGTCGGCGAAGACATAGATTCAGAAACAGATAAGTCTGAACAACCAAAATATAAAGGAGGCAACAAAAATGACAAAGAAACACGCAAGACCAATCTACCTTCTCCTGGGGGCCTTAGTGATACTCGCCCTTGCTGCCGGCGGATGCCTGCGGCCTGTACAGGTGCCACCATATGACCCCCCATTTCAGGAAGCGCCCCCAGTTCTCCCCGACATTCCCATCAGTGAGGAGCCTGAGGACCGTTACATATCCAGCACCATCGGTGAAACAATGACCTTCAGCATAACCACGGAGGAAGCGGTGACCGTTACCTGGAGATTGGAACAGGTCCCGCCACCAACTACTCCTCGTGTCTATGGCGTATGCCCGATCCGTGTCTGGGAAATCGGAGAGGATGTTGATGTCACCTTCTCAGAGGTGAGGATAGAGCCGCCAGAGGTTGGCTACTTCAGGGTTATAGCAGAGGCCGTAATCATTCTTGAGGAGGAAGTTCCGGGTTTTCGTTGTTGGAGAAAAGTGGGTTGGGGCGTTTGGTACTGGGAGGTTGTTGAAGAAGCACCCTAACTTTTTGCCGTCCCCATCGTTATATATTATAGAGGGGTAAAAAAAGTGGATAAGCTATGGGGACAAACGAGGAAGTGGCAGGTGTGCTTTCAGGAGGTGATAGAGATGTAAAAAATGAACAAACGGTGAATGCTGGCGGGTGAACGATTACAAAAGAGAAAAGGAGAAGGAAAATGAAGAAAGGTTGGTTGGTAGTCATAAGTCTGGTAGCGGCAATTGCCCTGCTCGGTGTAGCAGGATGCGCGGCTATCGAGGGAGGAAGCCCATCACCTGTGGCCGCAGATACAGGCAATCCCCAGGAGAGGGAAATCTGGGTGAGCGGCCAGGGCAGGGTATCGGTTACCCCGGACATCGCTGCCCTCAGACTAGGCATCGAAGCTCAGGAGGATACGGTGCGAGAGGCAATGACCCAGGCGGCTGAGTCCATGGAGGCCGTTATCGCCGCCCTCAAGGCACACGGTGTAGCGGAAAAGGACATCCGGACCTTCCGCTTCAGCATCACTGAGGCGTGGGAATGGGACAGAATAACTGGTGATCGTGAATTTGCCGGCTACCTGGTGAGCAATATGGTGAGCGCCCAGATCAGGGCACTGGATGATGTCGGCTCGATCATCGATGCCGTGGTCCAAGCTGGAGGGGACCTCATCAGAATCCATGGAATTGGCTTCACTGTGGAAGATCCCACTCCATACCATTACGAGGCACGAGAGAAGGCCTTTGCCGATGCTAAAGCCAAGGCGGAGCAACTGGCTGGCTTGGCCGACCTGACCCTGGGAAAGCCTACCTTCATCAGCGATGGTATGGCCCACTTCCCCCCACCGATGCCAATGGCCAGAATGGAGATGATGGTCTTGGAGACCGCTGGGTTCCCTGGCCCCACTCCCATCATGCCTGGGGAGCAGGAGGTTATCGTGCACGTGCAGGTAGTTTTTGCCATTGAAGATTGAGATCGTTTGGGGTTCATCAGGGGAATCTCCCCCTGGTGAACCCTAAGAGGAAATAATGATTTGGCCATGTGGAAACAG
>JALPYG010000149.1 GCA_023271215.1 Dehalococcoidia bacterium | reverse complement strand
CAGTGGGGATAGAGCGGTCATCAGGATTAGAAGATACACCCAACCGAATGCTGGAATGAAGGGAAGAAACAGAAACAATGTCCCACCACTGATCGAACTAATAAAGATCCATAGCCTTATCTTTGTTGTCCTGTCCACGATGCTACCCAAAAGAGGTGGCGTGATCAGGTATGTAAGGCCCATGAAGGCTAGGGCCGAGCCAATAGCTAATTCGTCAACTTCAAATGCCTCTCTCATATAGATAACTGCAAAGAGAACGCCCGTGTGGATTGCCGTGCCTCCGAGGCTTATCAGGGTAAGTCCTATGACCTTTCTCAAATGCTCTTTGAGGAAAGCCACCGTCGAAAATTGGGGACTTTCAGCTTCGTCTGAAGCGGCAGTACTATCGTGTTGCGGCTTAGTATTCTTTATGCGTGGAAGGCGAAATGCAATCAGGGAAGATAAAACAGCAAGCATACCTGCTGTGATAAAAGGGCCCCTCATATACCATCGGTAGAGTGCCCCTGCGATTAAAGGTCCGACGAGTTCTGCAAAGCTCATAACCGATGACTTTATACCGAATACCCTTCCTAGATATTCCTTTGGAATGATGCTCGCCACATAGACAAAATTTGCTTTCAAAAAGATTACAGCACCGGTAACTGCCAACAATTTGCCCAGTGCAAAGATGATAGGGTTTTCAGCAAATGCGAAGATAAATGTGCCCGCGGCAGCGGCTGCACAGCTAATAATTTGCAGTTTTTTCTTGTCGAATTTGTCGACGAGAATCCCCAGCGGCAGTGAGAGCAGGCTTGGCACGAATATAATAGCTGCAATAGCCGATACGACCAGAGGAGCAAACCCTAGGTCTTTCATAAAGAGCCCCAAAAACTCTACACTTAGTGCCTCAGTAAAATCCATCGGAATAAGCACCAAGAGGAGAATTACAAATACAGGGTTACTCTTTAAGAAATCTTTTATGTTAGAAATCGTATGCAAGAATCGAGGCATTTTCATCGGCAAGCCCCCTTGTCACGTGCAATATTTCCTCCAGGTTAGAAAAGCCATAATCCTTCTTAAGCACGCGCCTTCTGCTTACATAGAAAATTTCAGGCACCTTGATACGCGGTGATATTTTCAGATAGACATTAATTGGGTTAAGATTTGGCACTTTACCCCCCCTCCCAATGTAAGAGTTGAAGCTTAGTGACAAGAGAAAAACAGTGATTATCCTCTACAAAGTTCCTAACCTCGAAAACACTATTATCGTCTCTCTTTCTTAATACATCTTCTGCGAAATTCCTGTAGCAAATTTCACTTATTTTGCTGTTCGATAGCAGAAAAATTATAGTCATTGGCCTTTCCTGGAGCCACGCTTTAGAAGAATTCAAAGTCTCGTAATTCTCAACTCTAAGGATATAAACCCAGCCCTTCCGGTCAACTTGAGCGATTTGTTATGGTTTTGTTCCCTTTTCGTATGATTTGATAAGCTTAGATATGAGTTTGTTTACACTGCAATTCTCGATATCAGCCAAATCATTGAGTTCTTTAAAGTTTGCTGGTGATATATTCTTATCCAATACATCTATGGACCCATCATTCCAGTGAAGTATCTTCCGGCCATCGAGAACAAATTTTTCGGGGTACTGTTTTACCACCTTCTTTTTAGTCTGATCCCATGCGTCATTAATATCACGTGTAGCAGACATTTGTCCCAACAAGCCAATATTGTCGACTATGGTCTCCTTAAGATTGGTAGTTCCTACAGGAAGTTGTAAGAGAATTTCAAGCATAGCTTCAGAGAGTTTGTTTTTAGATAATCCAACACTCATGCCTGCTCTTCTCATTTGACCGAACATTTTTTTGTCAAACATTGTTACCTCCTCGGTTGTGATTGCAAGGTAAATTCATCTGTTTCTTGAGCATAACAATGAGTATACCGATCAGTATAACACCCGTGACACTCACGGTTAGCGGTATAAGACACCGGCACACCAGCCAAGCTTTCTCTCGTAACCGACGGCGCTATAATGAGTTACCCATTCCTCTGTTCTCAATCCGGGATCTTATGCGGATCAGCATAAGACCCCCCGTT
>JALPYG010000148.1 GCA_023271215.1 Dehalococcoidia bacterium | reverse complement strand
CCAAGGCGAAGCGAGGGAAATCCTTGTTACGACAATGGATAGCGGCTGACATGAGGCGAGTTCCCCGTGCGGTGACACGATAGAGTCGGGAGTCTTTGACTTTGGCAATCAGACCATGCCCGCGGAGTTTGGCGATCAAGCGTGTCACCCGAGCACTCCGCTGGCGTTGTTCAACCTCGGAAGCGGGTGGAGACGAGTACAAGTGGGTTTGCAGGTCTCTGTTACGAAATCCATTCAAGGTGTGTTCCCCAGCCATGACCGCCGCAAAGAGCTCACCGTCTTCGGATGCTACCGGATTGAAGCGGGAGTAGCGCTTACCCTTTTGGGTATGCGGATGGCACAAGCGATCCAGTTCGGCAATCGCTTTGCCTTTTGGTTGAGCGTGCGCCAGGGCATTGAGGTAACGGTTGTTAGACTGTAAAGAGACCTGGGCATAGCGCCAGAGATTGGCCACGCCTTTGCCCATCGGCATCCACCGCCGCGAGGTTCCTGTGCGAGTCGGGATGACCTGCAGGACGCGGAACTCGCGCGGATTGTTGATCGTGGTCTCAAGTCTGAGCACATTGCCGGAGTTATACATCTTCAAGGAATTGGATTTCATCCGGTGTTTGACCCGTCGGCCTTCAGGACGACGCTTACGATCAGTGATCACGTCACCCTGGAAGTTGCCATGCAGTTTGCGTCCCAGGAAACGCATCACATCCTCGGCACCGAACGCCGTCATCGACAGTTCTACCAGAGAGGGGAAAAGGGCATCCAAAATAGCGTGGTTACGGAAAAAGACATCGGTAGCGTATTCCGCCTGATCAGTTACCCAGTAGTAGCCGCCGAAGCCGGCTTGCTCCAAGATGCTCAGGTGCGGATTGACCCGCCGGGCAAAGGCATCCAGCACCCGCGGCCATTGACGATGGGCAAACTTGTCCGCCAAGTCCTGAGCAATTGCCAGGTCGGTGAGCGGAATGACTTTGTTGTGGTAACGCTCATAGGCGATGCCACGCTGGTTGAGTTGTCGGGCCAGCCATTCTCGCCCATTGATGTAAATCTGGATTTCAAAGGGAAACCAGCTCTGAAGGCGGATATGCATGAAGCCAAATTCGCTATCCAGGTAGTAGAAGTAGAAATGTAAACACTTGCGTCGGCGGCGTACTACTTCCAACTTGTGGGTCTGGTGATTGCCTCGCACGTCAAAGGAAGTGCAGGTTTCCAACACCGAGAAAACGCAGACCAAGCCTTCGGTGATCCCGTCCCGGTCCGCAATGTCACGCGCCAGATCTTCTTTGGACTGACCGCTGGCTTTCGTCGTTGCCGACTGCAAATAGATGAAGGGACGATCGGCTTCTTTAGCCAGAGCTTGGGCCTGGGCTTTGAGGGTTTCAGTGGCCTGCTTTACGTACTGGCCAAAATCCTTGAGCAAGATACCCTGTCTGCTAAGAAACCGGGCAAAGGCACCATCTGGGAAGAGTCCGGTTAGATGGCCCTTGAAAATAGTGCGGTCAAACGCTGATAACGTGCCGATGATGTCATCTTGGTGTATACTTAGAAATGTTTCCATGGCCTGTCCTCCGGGTAATGGTTGGTGTTGAGCCTGTGAGCTCCATTATAGGCGCCCACCGTGGCGTTACTTCAGCCTTCATTATCGCACAAGGACAGGCCGCCTTGCTATCTTTTGGTTGCGGCCGCAAGCCGCGCTATGAGAGGATAAGAGCGATAGCCAACCCCCGAATGCCAGTGGCGATAGAGGTTGTGATAGCGAGGCTGAACAGGTTATTGAGGGGGTGGGTGAATTACTTTCGGATAGGACATGCCTCGAGATGGTTCAATAAGGTAAGGTATTATGTGGAGAAGAAGGTAAGGAGATGCATCAGGAGGATGCGTAACAAGGCAGGATATGGGTGGAAGCGGATTAGCAGCGACTATCTTTACAAAAACCTTGGACTGTATAATGACTACCGAGTTTCATGGCGAAGGGCTTGAAGGTGAAGGGTTGTCCGAGAGCCGTGTGAGGGAAAACCTCACGCACGGTTCGATGAGGGGGAACTGGAAAAACAGGTGACCGCTGTTCGCCTGTTCCCTACT
>JALPYG010000147.1 GCA_023271215.1 Dehalococcoidia bacterium | reverse complement strand
AGATTGATCAGGGACCTGAGATGCCCTAACAACGCAATTGGCATCGGGCGATAATCTTCCTTTAAGGTAAGTACTCAGGCAATTAAGAAAGGAACCGCTGATGCACGCTGATAAACACAGATATGCCTCTGTAGTTTTTCAATCTCTGTGAATCGGTGTCCATCGGCGGTTTTCTTCCCAATATTGCTTGAGGGCTGTGTAGTTACCCTTGAAGAAAGTTGGCACCCAACCTTTTGCCGTCCCCATCGTTATATATTATAGGGGGGCAAATCTTGGATAAGGGAGGTGAGAGCCAATCATGATAAGCTAAATGGGATCAGGCCAACTGCGAGTTGGTCCACACTCGCAAAAAAAAGTGGGTAAAAAATAAGAAATGGAGGTAAACCAAAATGAAACCGAAGGGAATAAAAACTATCGCCTTACTTGCGGCCGCCATATTGCTGGTGATAGGCTCAGTGGCTGGAATAGCAGCCGCCGGTGCCGGGGATAGCGCTGGCGATGAGGAGTTCGAATGGAACTGGGACGCTTGCTATTGGTGGGGATGGGATGGCCTGGAGCTGCCCCTTTATCAGCGCAAGCAGGTAAGAGACATACTGGTTCTGATACTTGACACCTACTTCGGGATAGATATCTCTCGTATGACCTCAGAGGAAATGGATGAAGTAGGAAGGCTAATAGGCTACGACGGACAGGAGAAAGTACTCCGTCTCTTTGAGCATTATGCCCACAAGAAAGGGTTTGAAATGCCAGAACCACCTGAACCTCCTGCTCCCCTTCCTGTTGAGCCGGAGCCCTACTGGTGGGAGATAGTGGGAGATCCTGAGGGGGAGGTGGAGGCCATCATGAAGCAGGTCGCCGAGGCGAAGGGAATGTCTCCCGATGAGGTAAGGGAAAGGTTCTGTGAGCTATTCCCCGGTGTGGACCTGTGGAGCATGACTTTCTGGGAATTTGACCAATTCCTTGACAGTTTGCCCCGACCCCCACTCAAATGGGGACCTGTGTGTTTTGAGGAGCTCGGCCGCAATCCTTCCATTATTGGGCTATTCGGAAGGGTTCCTGAGTTCTCCAGCGAGCAGGAGTTAGACGAATTCAACCAGAAATTGGAAAAGGTGCTGTCAGAGGTAGCTCCGTTATTGCGGCGGTTATGCCGCTCGGAATTTCCCTGGATATCTGCTGTCGTTTCGCAAGGCGCGATTAGTATAGGCGTATACACGGATCGTCTTCCAAATGCAAGAGAGGTCTATCAAATGATAGCCGAGAAGGCAGAGAGGCTCTTTGGAATCGAGAATGTACCAGTAACATTTTCCAATGCCGTGGGTACTGGGCCATCTGCTCTCGATCCTCCGCCTGGGCCCGCCTCGTCTGGTTGGGAGGCGCCGTGGAACGAGCCCTTCGCTGAGATACCTGGTGCAGTCAAGGTTACACCTGCTGGTGCCCCCGCGAGGTACTCAACGGCAAGCTTTGCCGTTCAGCGGTTGAGGTGGTATTGGCCCTGGGACCCGGACGAGGATTACATCATAACCGGCCACAAAGGACCGGGCGGAACGATAACTCCGATCAATATGCATATAAATCAGCCAACCCCGGCCCATGAAGCTGGGAGGGTAAGAGATAACGCAGGGAGGATTGCCTACGCTGACGCTGCGCGCGTGGGAATTTCGGATGCGATCGTGATCTGGATAAGCGCGGGGAGGACTGGTGTAACCTTCTCGGTGGACGTGCTAGAGCGTCGAACATTTACGAACAGCGGTCCCTATGAGGAGCTTCGCGATCAAGTTATAGTGAGACCACGGGTCCATCTTCCCGGGACAATGGGTGGAGATTCCGGGAGTCCGTACTGGCTCCCAGTATGGGATCCAGTAAGACGAATGCACGGAGCAAAGATACACGGACTTCACGTAGGCACTATACCCGTAAATGGTGTAGACTACGCAGATGGTGTAGACCTCATGGTGTTATCACCAGTCTCTGGAGTGGAAGGCGAGTTTCCGGGCTGGCGAGTCTGGGTGAGAGAATAAAGTTCACTGGCCACCAGGTCAACAGATTGGCGAGACCTGCAAATGGTGGCTGGCAAATCTAACGCCAGCCAGCATTAGAGGTCATCTGTGTGGATGTTGTGTCAGCCA
>JALPYG010000146.1 GCA_023271215.1 Dehalococcoidia bacterium | reverse complement strand
CCACCCCAGGGTCACCCCCCTATCCACCCAAAAGATAAACTGCGGAAACGATGTGTTGACAAACGGTTGCTGAGGTTGTAGACTATCAGGCAAGGACGGTACCCTACAGAGACAATCTCTGGGGAATGCCGGCTCTTTGACATGCTACCCAGCCTTATTAATAATCTACTCCAGCTTTCCGCTCGGGAAAATAAGAGCCCGGCACAAAGGGGAGAGTTCTAACTGAGGCATCATTAACAAAGGAGGTGGCCAGGTGGAATACACTGAGTTCACTCGAGAGAGAAGTGAAATTCTTCTCCAACGGCGCTATCCCTTGCCTGAGAAGCAAGACCGCCCTATGGCAGAGTTAAAGGGGGAGGTGATTCCAGAAGACCTCGAAGCTCTGGTAAAAGTGGCCGTCAAGGCGGGGAATGAGATAGCCCAACGGGCGGGCAAGCAAGCCCAGGCCGAAGCCCGTGTCATCACCACCGACCAGATTGTCATCGATGAGCGAGCCCGGTGGAAATGCATCGTCCCCCTGTGCTTTGGCTACGGTTCCAGCCCCATGTGTCCACCCTACTCTCCTACAGCCGAAGAGATGCGTAAGATTGTATCTGGATACGAATACGGTGTCTTTCTGCGCTACATGTCTCCTGTCGAAAACCATGTCTACCCCGATTTCCTGGGTAAAGGCGGTGATTGTGTCAACGAGTTAAACCAGATCGTCTCGGCTGTAGAAACAGAGGCGGGTTATATGGGATACTATCTGGCGATGGGTTTTAAGGGTGGTCCCTGCTGTCTATGCGGTAGATTCCTGGCGGAGTTCACGGGTGAGGTTTTCGTAGGTAAAGAGGTGCCCCGTTGCCCGGTACTCGAGGGCAAACTCTGTTATCAATATCTTCGCCCTCGTCCCGCCTTAGAGGCCTGCGGCGTGGACGTCTTTGCCACAGCCCGTAGCGTGGGCTGGAAGACCTATCTCATCCTCCCTGAGCACCCGGAGCACTCTGTCCCCTGCGTCTCATGGTATGGGTTGGTGCTCGTCGGCTGACGGGGAAGAAAAGCCTCTCGCCAGATGAATGGAATCAGCCACAGAAGGGTAAGTGTTCACCCGATCAATGGGTAGCTCTACACACTCGATTACCCCCGCCGCGAAGGGCGTGTCAAACGAGGGGAGGGCAGGCGAATAATGAAGCTGAAAGATCGTTCAGCAAATGGAGAAGAATATGGAAGAACGTCTGCAAGCCGTAGTGGAGGCTTCTTCTTCCCTCCGCTTCTTTGAGACAGAGGAAGCGGTGAAGCGGGCCTTGGAAGCGGGCGTGCCGAGATGGAACGTCGTGCAGACCCTTCTAGGCTCGTTTCACGAAGCTCTGGAGAAGTACGAAGAAGGTCAGTTCTGTATCGCGCACATCACGGCTGCTTCCTCCATCTTCGAGATGGGCTACGAACTCGTAAAGCTCAAGGTCAAGCCTAAGGGTAAGGTCATCATTGGCACATTGGGCTCCTCCCATTACCTGGGGAAGGACATCATCAGGCTTCTCTTCCTGGCGGATGGTTTCGAGGTCCTCGATCTAGGGGAGATCGTCCTCCCTCAGGATGTGGTCGAGGCGGTGAGAAGGGAGAAGCCGGACATCGTGGCCCTATCAGTTATGATCTTAGAGTTCTTTCCTTTACCGGAAGGAGCGATAAAACTGCTTGAGGCAACTGGCCTGAGGGAGAGGGCGAAGGTCATTGTGGGAGGAGCGGTAACCTCAGCGAGGTGGGCGAAGCAAATCGGCGCCGACGCTTGGGCTCCCGATGGGCCGGGGGCGATCAGGGAGGTTAACAGGCTGCTGAAGGGGGTGCAATAATGGCCGAGATGACGGGACTGGAGAGAGCCCTTTGTTATTTGCGTGGGGAGAAGCCGGATAAGATACCCATCTGGCACCAGTCGGGAACGATCGCACGGACACTGAGCGGGGTTTCGATGCGGCAATTCGCCTTCGACGCGGAGAAGTTGGCGCTGGGCAACATCCGCTATATTGAAAAATACAAGCCCGATATATCCGGCGTAAGCACCGATATGTGGTGGGCATTCGAGCCCTATGGGGTAGAGGTGGAGATTACAGAGAGGGTAATAATCCCTAGAAAGACGCTCGCCGATCGCAGGA
>JALPYG010000145.1 GCA_023271215.1 Dehalococcoidia bacterium | reverse complement strand
GCTAGCAGAGATTACGTAAATATGCCAGAATGCCCCGTTCTTTGAACGGGGATGAATGGCATCCTTCTGCGGGGGTTTGGGGGTAGGATCCCCAATAAGAATCCTACCGCTTAGAAGCCCCGCCCTTTGGGCTGGGAGATTCACTAGCAGAACCTGACAAAAGTATGAGGCTATAGAAGCGAGCGGTCCAGCCATTGCACCGTATACCATAGGGCAGTGTACTCGACAGGGGATATGGGCCGCGGAGTCATCCCCCACTGGGAGGGGTCACCTCTGTAGCTGTATGGTCACCCCTCCCCAATCGGTTGAGGTATCTGGGCGAGGCCGCCAACTATGGTATACGCCAGGGGTATACAGCTATGGTATACAAGGAGGTATACAGCAATGATGAAAGCGAGACAGCGATATGAAGCCAAGACTAGGGTCGTAACCTTCAGGGTCCATCAGGAGGTATATAACGAGCTCGAAAAGGTCAAGGCCGGAGGCCAACTTAGCTACTCCGACCTGGTCAAGCTCGGAGCTGGAATCGCCCAGGAGGAGATAAAGGCTAAGCTGGCGGAGATCAGTGGTCTGAAAGCGGAGATCAGTGGTCTGGAAGAGGAGCTGGCTCAACTCAGATCTTCTGTTAAGCGAGAACAATTAAGGTTAAGCGAATCTCTAAATGAAGAGAGGAACCGCCGTTTGAAAGAGCTGGCTACCGAGATGGAAGCGTTTAAGCTATTTGACCGCGGCTGGAGGGTGGAAACTATCAGCTACAAATTGGGCATTCCTCAGACAATGGCTCATCACTACTTTGAGGAATGGGCTAAGGAGCGGAAGGACAAAGAGGCTGTCGAAAGAGACCTGCTAAAAAGGTGCTTGAAGAAGCACATCGATAGGCTCGTAGAAGAAAGACTTTGGGGAGGTGTTTTTGGACGCTTATCCAAGGAAGAGTTGGAGGCAGCCCAAAAGCATATCGATGAATGCTGGCGGCTGTTGGCTGCTCCGGAACAAATGTGCCAGGAGGACAAAGAATTTCTCATTACAAAATACTCCCGGATACTCGAGCCTGCGCCCCGGAGGAACAGGTTTTGATGAAAGAGATGACTGGCACCTGAGGCCGATTGCCTTTAAGCTGACGAAGGTCCGTTGTCACAAGCTTCGTTGGGTACTTCCACTGGCTTAAATGGCTGGGATGGGTGGGATCAATTGGTGAGGACTCGCTTGCCGCTAAAGGTAAGACGACTGATGAAGGGGACTATGGAGCTATAGACGGAAAAGGAAGGCCGAGCTGCGAAAAAGATGCATGAAGAGACGAGAAGAGCGCCAGCAGAGATACCTCGGTTTGAAAAACTAGGGAGAACTATGAATCTCAGACCAGAACGAGGTGGATGGCACTGGATACGTCCCTTTGGATGCGGGTGGTTTATGAAAAAGTCATAATGCAACTTGTGGAGGACGGAGAATGACCACCGATATATTAAAGCCAAAGCGCGGGGGCTTCCTTCGACCTTTCGGCACGACCTGGTTCATTATAGAATTCCTGAAGGGTCATGCTCCTGAGGAATCACCTCGAATAGACCCGGATGTTGGCGCCCCGATGGTTGATATATTCGACAGTTATAAGACTGTCCTTCTTTTCAAGTATGCCGAAGACGCCGTAGCTCGGGAAGAGGAGAAGGCCATAAGGCGCGGGGAGACGGCTTATACAGAAGAGAAGCATCAGGAGCGCCTCAAGCACTTCTTAGACTACATTCCCATCAAATTCCACCGAGCAAGATACGCCAGCTTCACTCGGTACTTTGACCACCTCAAGCGGCTGGGGTGGGCAGAGGTAACCGGGAAAGAGGAGCCATCATTTCAGGGCGGTATAGTAACCGATAAACCCTGGGGTAAACCTGGGGCAGTAGTGATAAAACCGATGAACTAATTCCTGGAAGGGGAACAATACTAACAGAAGTCCCGAAACCACGACGGCTTTATCGCCTGACTGCTAAAGGAAAAGCTGCCACAGAGGATGAATGGCGTGACCCCCTCCAAGCTCTTCACAATTATCCTTCCTGGCGGCGGCAAGGCAAAACGCCACCAAAGGACTGAACTCCTCGCCAGAGATAACATCCCTGGTCCGACGGCCATTCCTTTCGGAAGGGTCGTTTCTTTTTA
>JALPYG010000144.1 GCA_023271215.1 Dehalococcoidia bacterium | reverse complement strand
ACTTGACATCCAAGTTGAAATCGTGATACAGTGGCGTTAACGGCATGTGGGAAGTCTTTGAACAGCCCGAGAAATAGCGGGGGATTCGTAAGGACGTGTCCGTGCATACACTGCGCCATTCGTTTGCCACCCATTTGCCGGGGTCGGGTACGGACTTGCGATATATCCAAGAGATTCTTGATCACAAGAGTTCTACGCCTCGTCCGAGACTTCGCTCGGAAGAGGTGGCCCCTTTACCTATTCTGTCAAATGACTGCTACTCCAAAAAGGTGTAAAATAAGGCTGATTAGGCAAGAGGAGGTACTTTGATGGTAACTGAAGAACAAATAGATGAAGTCAAAAGAAGAATTGCAGAAGATTTCAAGCCTCAAAAAATAATTCTTTTTGGTTCTTATGCTAATGGAACACCCACAGAGGATAGTGATTTGGATTTATTGATTATTAAAGATAGTGATCTCCCAACACGTATACAGAATCGTAAAGTCAGAAAGATACTAACTGGTTTGAAAATTCCGGTGGACGTGATGGTAAAAACTGCTGAAGAATTTGAAACATACAAGGATATTATTGGTACCATTATTTATCCTGCAAATAAATTTGGGAAGGTTATTTATGAATCGAGATGAAGTTATTCAGGATTTGGTTAATAATTAGAAGATGCAGATAATCTTACAGATTATGCAGTAGAGGTTCGTTATCCAGATGTTTGGGTTGAACCAGGAATAGAAGAGACTGAAGAAGCTCTTGAAATAGCCGACAAAGTAAAAGAATTTGTTTTAAGCAAGATTGATTTCACCAATGACCATAAGAAGGAAGCGACCAACAGCATCTAAACTGTGTTTACGCAAGGGCTAAAGCCACATTGCTCCCTTCGGTCGCAACGTCGCAAACACACAAACCGTTATACGCAATAAATCTTTGAGGAAATTGCCATGAATCTCAAACATTTTACGATATTGATGTATATGATCCTCATAGCCCATCAAATAGAGGAATACATATACGAATTTTGGAAAGTATTTCCTCTCTATGACATGCCAAAAACTATATTTGTAATTTTCAATGTGATGGTGAGTTTAGTCCTTGTCCCAGTTTGGGTGTCTCTATGGCATAACAAATTGTGGACTATCAATATTACCCGAGTTTTCTTGGTGTTGATGATATTGAATGGAATTTGGCATATAGGCTGGTCAATCTATTTCCATCAATACATGCCAGGGTTAATTACTGGAGTAATGTTTATTGCTATTTCCGTATTTTTCATATTGAGATACGGAAGAAAAATTTGCAGCGTATAACACGGTGTAAAAGACTTCGCTTCGCTTTGCCCAAATTGCCTTCGGCAACTTCTTTTGTCCGAGAGACTTTGTCCGAAATCGCCCTAAAAACACTATTGAAAAGGAGAAAATATGAACTGGTTACAAGTATTGGGACCACCCTTACTTATGCTGCTCGGAGGAATTATCACTTGGTCACTTAAATCTCGTGTGGAAGAACTCCGTGCTACAGAGGAAAGATTGCGAGAAGAACGCCGGAAGATTTACGGCCAGATATTAGATCCCTACATTCGTCTTTTCGCTGATTTAAAGGGACAAGGCCCAGCTCAGGCGATAAAGAGGATTACTTCGTATGAGTACAGGAAAACTGCATTTGATCTCAACCTATTCGGCTCCGATGAGGTAGTTCGCGCCTATAATGCTCTTATGAAACATACATACGAGGCCGATTCCACAGGAAAACAAGACCTGAAAGAAATGATGCATCTGTGGGGCAATCTTCTCCTTGAGATCCGCAAAAGTCTTGGAAACAAGAAGACCAAGCTTAATGAGTTTGATATGCTACGAGCAATGATCAAAGATATTGACAATTTGTGAGAACATCTCGGCGACTTCGGACAACACAGCATATACGCTGCGGGCTATCGCCCTTGCCCTCCTGCCTGCCGACAAGCAGGTGGGGACATCGCTCCCTTCGGTCGCAATGTCGTATATGCTGGAAATGTTAAGTGAAATGCCCAGGCTCGCCTTTAAAAAGGAAGGCGATTACATAAATATGGAGGTGATAAGAAGTATGACAACAAAATTAGACCTGACAAAGGAATACAAAACCTATTACACAGCAAGAACGAGCCCGTAAAAAGAAGGTGA
>JALPYG010000143.1 GCA_023271215.1 Dehalococcoidia bacterium | reverse complement strand
GTTGTCTGATTTGGACAACTTCTATATCATTTGCTGAAACGATAACAAATCTTTCCCACCTCTTCACCTTCGTTAGAAAGGAAAACCCATTCATCCTTAATAATGGATTTGACAGTCTTGCGTCTTATAAGTCCAACGGTCTTGCCTGTAGTTGTATCGTGCACATTATGAGTTGTATCACCTTCAAGAATCTTTGGGGTCTCAATCGAGAGAAATTCTTCCTTCTGGATTCCCTCTGAATAAACCAGAAATTCGGGCCTCATCACCTTAGATACGTTCCGCTTTGCATAGAAAGCAAGATTCCCATTTGCATCATATACGTGGAACGCCCCTCCATACACATTGAATACCCCCCTGCGAAACAGGTACTCCCTATGCCGGAATGCTGGATGAAGTTCTCTTAATTCTGCCACTTGACGCCTCCTCTTAACACAAGGCCCGTTTAGCTTCGATTTTCGCCGGTTTTATGGTCATCCCCATCGACCATTATAACAGATGTTGAAGGAATCGGCTAGATGAGTTTGCGAACTGCGAAAAGTCCGCCAATCTTGCACCTCTATACCTCCATCGCTTCCCAGTACTTAGCACCGAAGCGGAAGGAGTGATAAAAAGTGTAACCGACGAAAGCCAGGAAGGCAGCATTGCTGATAGCTATCATCACCCCGGTGAAGACCAGTCCCACGGCAAGAATCCCCAGGGCAAGCTTATAATAAACAATGGGCAGGATGATGCGTAGAACACGGTGAAGCAGATTGGTTGTCTCTTCCTGTCGGCTATGTGCTGCCATATCTATCATCAGTGAAAAGGCTCTACCTGCTCCCACAAGCAGAGCCAGAACCGCCAGAGAAAGAAGGATAATCAGGATACTGCTTCCGATAACGATATTAAGCACAAGCAATATTGTCCCCGAAAGGAGTATCTGGGGAACAAACGGGGCAAGCCAGTGAGACAAAATAAGCTCCCTTCCCACGAAGGGCGCGGACTTAAGCACGGAGTACTGTTCGCGGAGCGCTTTTCTATCTTGCCCCGCAGACGCAGGGGCAAAGAAGGTCGCTACCGCCTGAGAAACCAGGAAACCGATCATTCCGATATGGACAAGAAGGAGTAGACTATCCCATGGCTCCGGTGGTGCGGTCCCCCCGACCATAAAAAGATACAGGAACAGTATCATCAGAGGACTAAGCGCTTCTTGGGCCATCCCATAGTTACGCACCGCCTTCTTCCATTCGGTTAGGATAAGATTGCTCCTTCTCCCCAGGAAACGAGGGGCCTTAGCTTGCCGTTCGACCCGTTTTGGAGCAGCGATCTCTACCAGTTGCGATCTTTCGTAGCCTTCATGGAAGAGTCTCCTTGCTGCCAGCATGCATCCCGCAAGGGCTATCCCGCTGGCCAGAAACAAACGCAGTAAGCGCCATAATGCAATCTCTCCCTGAACCAGACCGCTTAAGACCCTGGCGGCATCGCTTAAGGGAAACATTATGTCCCAAACCATATCTGCCTCCATCACCCACTCAAGCAATCGGGACAAGGTCTCCTCGTCCATACCAATGAGACCAAACACCAAGATTATTCCGAGCAAACCGAAGACTACTGTTACCAGCATTATCTTTTTAGGTGATAACACCTTAGCCAGTAGCATCACCAAAACTATAGCGAAGGCAGCAGATATCATAAGGAGAAAGGAGACTATAAGAGGGCTAAACAGGTAATAGAACCAGGGGGCAGCGCCGACTATACCTATACCAATCAGGAGCGCAAGTGTTATGGCAAGACCAAACAACACCCTTATTGGGAAAAAGGCAACCAGCACGAAGCGGAAGACGAAGAGGGTACTTGCTGGTATGGGACTGGAGACGAGAAGGCTAAGATCAGGTGAGTGGTAGAACTTGAATGGAGCTTCCTTCACCATGAATGAAAAGCCTAAAATCAAAAGCCAGGGCAGTATAACATAAAAGAGGGATGTGATAACAGGCATTGCCAGTTCCGGGGGAAGGTCACCCACTAGCCCGCGCATCATTCCCACAAATTCCCGCCCCAGCCCTTCCACAAGCACAAGGTAGAAGGGGATCAGCAAAGCGAGGGCGATGAGTATCTGCCTTCGCGTCTTAAGGTAGCTATTCCTAAAGACTATCGCTTCGTTTTGCAGGAGAACTTT
>JALPYG010000142.1 GCA_023271215.1 Dehalococcoidia bacterium | reverse complement strand
AAGCGATGGTTGGGCCGCCGGTTGCCAGGGTAGCCCGGGAAATTCCCCGGCCCGAAGGTTCCTCTGAGATTGAGCATCTTCAGCAGCACTGGAATGAATTTGTAAATGCCTGCCGCGGTGAAGGCTCCGGGGGTAATCTGGATGCCCTGCTCCGGCGGGCCTGCAGACCGGTCTCTCTGGAGGGCCACTGCTTGACTCTAGGCTTCTATGCCGAGTTTCAGAAGAGCAAGATCGAGGATCGCAAGTACGGGCGCATGGTAGAAAGGAAGCTCAAAGAGGTCTTCGGGAAACCTTATGAGATACGTTGCATTCTCATCAGCAAGGAAAGCAGACCCGCTCCTATCCTGGCCAGTGAAAGCCCTCTGGTTAAGGAAGCATTGAGTCGGGGAGCGAGGATTATCAGTGAGGAGTAAGTGCGATGGACAAGAGGATGTTAAGGCAAGCCCAAGAACTTCAGTCAAAGCTGCTCAAGGCACAGGACGAACTGGAGAATGCCACGGTTGAGGCCAGCTCAGGTGGTGGGGCGGTGACCGTGGTCGTTACCGGTCAGCAGGCGATTCGGTCGATAAAGATCTCCCCCGAGGTGGTCGACCCCGAGGATGTCGAGCTTCTGGAGGACATGATACTGGCGGCGCTCAATGAGGCGATGGAGAAAGCCAGGGACCTTGCAGCCAGGAGACTCGGGTCGCTAACCGGGGGGCTCAAGATACCGGGGCTGTAACAGTAAGCCTGAACTCACCGTAACTGCCGAGGTTGTCAGGTTGATGGTTGATGGTTCTTTGCCTGACCGTTCAATCCTGATCGGTCCGACCCTTCGGGGTGACCCCTCAGGGGAACCCTTGAACCCTGAGCCTCGGAACTTTGAACGTGAGTAGTTACGCGTGGGGTAAGGTATTGGCTCAGTATGTGATGTTCGTTGATGAATCAGGCGATCACAATCTGCAGAGTATTGATGATCAGTTTCCCTTGTTTGCCTGTGCGGATGTGTTTTCGAAAAGGCGTACTACCGTACCACGGCACGGCCACTGATTGACAATCTCAAAATTCGGGTTTGGAACTCTACGAATGTCATCCTGCTTTCTCGGGACATTCGCACGCAACAGGGAGCTTTCTACTTTCTGAAAGACTGGAAGACCGGGACAGGCGAGAGGAATTCTACGAAGCCCTCAATGAGCTTATGAGACGGTTGGATTTCTCGATCATTGTGATAGCGATTCTCAAGCGTGAGCACCTGGCTCAATACAGAGACCGTGCCAGGCATCCCTATTATTTGAGCTTGGAATTCATGATGGAGCGCTTTGGGTTGACGATGCGTCGCAGCGGTAGGAGCAATGAGGGACATATCATCGCCGAGTCGCGGGGCCGAGTTGAGGATGAATTGCTGAAGCAGGAGGTCTTCCGGTTAAAAGCTGAGGGTTCCGGCTATCATGGTTTTGATGAGATTACTACGCTATGGACAGAGAAGAAGCAAAAGAACATCATAGGACTGCAAATCGCTGATCCGGCCGCTTATCCAATTGCGCGGAAGATTCTCGATCCGACAGGTGCTCAACTCTCATTTGACGCGCTCCGTGCGAAGATCTGTCACAAGCCAGGAGATGCCAGTCGCATTTTGGGATACGGCATCAAGATCTTTCCCCAAGCCACTTTCGATCATTACTTGTATCTGAATGGAGGGTTCTAAAAACAAGGGGAGAGCCTATGCGGCTCCCCCCCCGCGACCGGGTACTCCCGATCCATCATTCATCTACATTATAGCAAGGTTTTTGGCGTTTGTCAAGGGGGGAGTCTCTCCTGCCTTCCGAATTGGCCGGGAGCATCGCCGCCGCTTCCGTAAGGAGTTCCAGAGGAGTCGGCATCCTCAGATGCCGACGGTGGGTTGTTCGCATCTGAGGATGCTCACTCCGCCTCAACTATAGTCAACTGCATAAATCATTATAATCCTCCCTCCCCTCGAGGGAGGGGGAACTCCTGAAGTTTCATCCCCACCTAACCTCTCCCTTCAAGCTTGTCCCTGCGAAGGCAGGGAGGAGAGGAAATTTATTCCAAATCTTTTTGCAAAGAACTATAATTTTGGTTACATTTTAGACGATTTAATTCAACCGCTTGACAGCTACTTCACGTATCAGTATAATTAGTTATACTTGTTGGACGTGTATAACT
>JALPYG010000141.1 GCA_023271215.1 Dehalococcoidia bacterium | reverse complement strand
TTGACATGCTACCAAAACAAACATATTATACGAGGAGGGTTGATTATGAGTATTGTTAAGGGAAAAGAACTGGGGGATATAAAAAAGATAACCATCAATGAGCTGTTCTGGGATATTGTTGAGAAATACCCGGAAATAGTTGCAGTTTATTATCGGGACGAGGCGGGTAACTTCACAAAAAAGATAACTTACCGCGAAGCTGGCGAGCGGGCTAAAGCTTTGAGCCAGGGCTTATTATCTCTTGGATTAAATAAGGGAGATAAGGTCAGCTTGCTCAGTGAGACCCGCTACGAATGGATGCAGGCCGACATTGCCATTCTCACTGCCGGGGGAGTTACGGTTACCATTTTCCCGACCCTGTCACCCACGACAGTGCAGTATATTGCTAATCATTCCGACAGCAAGATGATTTTTGTGGAAAATCAGGAACAACTAAATAAAGTTCTTTTAGTATGGGAAGAGCTTCCACAGCTAAAAGAGGTAATTGTATTTGAGCCATTAATCACCAAGCCCCGGGCTAATATTTATACTTTGTCTGAGGTGATGGAGATGGGAAGACAATTTGAAGCGTCAAATCCAGGTCGTTATGAGAAGATCTGGCGTAGTGTTAAGCCGGAAGATCTGAGCAGTTTTGTTTATACCAGCGGCACCACCGGCCCACCCAAAGGGGTTATGTTATCCCACTGGAATTGGTGCTGTTGTGCTATTTCTCTGACTCAAGTGATTAGCTTCACCCCAAGAGAAGCAGCTCTTGCTTTTCTACCTCTGGCTCATGTTTACGCACGGGTTGCTTATTTTGCAATGTTAAAGTCTGCAGTAACGGTTTATGTTAGCTCTCCCAAAGACCTCGCAGAGGACCTGCCAAGAGTAAGGCCCGTTACCTATTGTTCTGTCCCACGCATTTATGAGCGGTTCTATGACCGGATTATTGAACAGATTGAAAGCACCACTCCACCGTTTCGCAGGAAAATACGAAAGAAAATATTTTTCTGGGCTGCTGGAGTAGCCAGAGATATGGGAGAGGTCAGGAGTCGCTGGAAAAAGCCTTCGTTGAAGTTAAAGCTGAAACATCGCCTGGCGAGTCCAATTTACTGGGCAATTCGCAAAAAAGCAGGTATGGACCGTCTGAGAGGAGCAATTTCTGGCGGCGCTGCGCTGCGTAAAGAGCTTGCTTACTTTCTCAACGGAATGGGAATTACAATCCTTGAAGGTTACGGAATGTCGGAAAATGCCGGCCCGGCTACCGTAAATCCTATAGGGCGCTCTAAAGTGGGCACTGTGGGAATCCCGCTTCCTGGAGTTGTTACGATAAAAATTGCCGAAGATGGAGAAATTCTGATCAAAGGCGATAATGTCATGCAGGGTTACTATAAGCTTCCAGAGGAAACCAGACAGAGCTTTACTAAAGATGGCTGGTTAAAGACAGGAGATATTGGATACTTTGATGAGGATAACTATCTCGTTTTCAAGGAACGAAAAAAACATCTTCTGGTGCTTTCTACAGGCAAGAATGTAGCTCCTTTACCGATTGAAGAAGAGTTGAAGAAAAGTCGCTGGATAGAAGAAGCGGTAGTAATTGGCGATAATGAAAAATTTGTCTCTGCGCTAATTCAGCCTGCATATCAACTTTTACTTGAGTTTGCAAGGGAGAGAAACATAGAATTCAGCGAGGAATTGACAAAATTTGGTCTTAATCCTGCTGGAGAGGAGGTTCCGATTCAGGTTGATGAAAAACTTCTTCGCAATGGGATGGTAATTGAAATATTTCAGAGGGTCATTGATGAGGCAAACCTTGCCTTTGATGACTATGAACAGGTTAAAAAGTTTCGCCTGCTTAATAATGCTGTTAGTGTAAAAACAGGCGAACTTACCCCCACCCTTAAGGTAAAAAGGAGTGCAATTGGCGAGAAATACAAGGACCTCATCAGTGAAATTTATGCTTAGGGTTGCGAGATTCATATAACTTAGGCAAGGCAGGCTCACGGCACAAAGACGGTTAACAGTTTCCGTTATATGAAACATATTATACAGAACTACAAGCATTGCCCCGGCTACCACTGTGGTTCTTCAGGAATCAGGATTAGAAGATGCTGAATGGTGGCTTGCTGTAAAGGATTATGTAAGAAGCAATATACCTGTGATGGTGAGGACAGATATTTTTTATCTTCCTTACCTTGACAATGTTAAATTAGGTTTCACAG
>JALPYG010000140.1 GCA_023271215.1 Dehalococcoidia bacterium | reverse complement strand
CCATCGTTATTTGCTGGAAATGAGTCTTCGGCATTTTGAATATCTGGTTGAACTTATCTCAGAGCTGGATGAAAGGGTTGACAAAGCCATGGAGCCATACCAGGAGGAGCGAGATCTCTTGATTTCCATCACCGGTGTAGAGAAGAGGACCGCAGAATGCATCATTGCTGAGATGGGTGTAGATATGAGCCAATTCCCCTCAGAAGGACATTTCTCATCGTGGGCAGGGGTTTGTCCGGGAAACAACAAGAGTGCCGGGAAGAGAAAGGGTGGCAAGACAACAAAAGGTGACACCTGGTTAAAGAGTATACTCGTTCAAGCGGCCCATGCTGCCTCAAAAACCAAGAATAGCTACCTTAAGGACAAGTATCACCGGATCGCTGGTCGTCGGGGGAAGAAGCGCGCTGCCGTTGCCATAGCTCACAAGATTCTCATTTTTGCCTATCACGTATTACTTCGCAAGGTTCCCTATCATGACTTGGGAGCGGACTATCTGGACAGGCTGAATAAGGACGTCCTGGAGAAGAAGCTGGTCAAGAGGCTCGAATCCCTCGGCAATAGAGTCACCATAGAACCTGTGCTGCAGATGGCATAAATCTATTTTCGGAACAAATGGAAGTCTCGCGGAGTCATCTGTTTTCGTTGGCTGCTCAGGAATTCATCCAGCGTCATAAGAGCCAGAAATTGCTGAACGCGATAAATGTCGCCTATGATGATTTACCTGATCCAGCAGAAGAAACACTGCGAGAGCAGATGCGCTCCAAACACCGTGAGCTGGTGAGAGATCAATGGTGATTAATCAAGGAGACGTGTTCTGGGTAAATCTGAGCGAGCCGTCAGGATCCGAACCAGGTTATCATCATCCTCACCTGGTCATTCAAAACAACGTTTCCAATACAAAATGGCCTCCATGGACGGCAACATGAAGCCTCAATTAACAGATACCCCCCCTCAGATACAGAAGGAGCTCATCCAGGGATATCGAAAAATGACTCCCCGGCAGAAAATGCAACGTGTCAACGAACTCAACAGGACCGTTCAGCAGTTGGCATTGCTTCGCATCAGGAAACAGTACGGAGACATTTCAGAGAGGGAACAAATGCTTCGTTTGGCGGCTCTCTGGTTAGATAGAGAAACCATGACGAAAGTGTTTGACTGGGATCCCGACAAAGAGGGCTATTGAAAATGGTTCTACCGGAGCCCGCTCGAATCACTCAACTCATTTCTAATGTACTTGATCACCTCCAGATTCCGTACTTCGTTGGCGGCTCTCTGGCGAGTTCCCTTCACGGAATCCCCAGGGCAACTCAAGATGTCGACATAGTGGCAGACATCAAATCGGAGCATGTTGCGCCATTTGCGGAAGCCCTCAGAACGCAGTTCTACGTTGACGAACAGATGATACGGGATGCAATTGAACGCCGTTCGTCATTCAATGTCATTCATCTTGAGACCATGTTCAAGGCCGACGTCTTTGTGTTTCGCAACGAACTCGGCCGTGAGGCAATGGCACGGAGAGAGAGATACCAGTTGTCAGATGAGTCTGCGAGCAGCATTTTTCTCGCGAGTGCAGAAGACATCATTCTAAGCAAACTTCAATGGTTCCGATTGGGGAAAGGGACTTCAGAGCGGCAATGGCTGGATGTGTTGGGAGTTTTGCAGGTTCAAGGTAACAGGTTGGATTTCTCATATCTCCAACGAATGGCCGGACAAATGGGTGTACCGGACCTTCTAAGGCAGGCGATCGAGGATGCCGGCATATTTCCAGATTCCTTCTCCATTTCGCGTTGACTTTCGGAAAGTGGGGGCTTTCTAAAGTATGATGGTGGCGTCGCCGAAGCTGAGAAAGCGAAACCTGTTTCGGATGGCGAATTCGTAGGCCCGGAGGACGAAATCCCTGCCGGCGAAGGCGGAGACGAGCACGAGGTGCGATGAGCGGGGAAGATGAAGGTTGGTGATGAGACAGTCCACCACCCTGAAACGATATCCCGGGGTGATGAAAAGCGAGGTCCACCTGGAGCCGGGGCGGATCTTTCCGCTCTCATCGGCGACGCTCTCCAGTGCCCGCACCGCATCGGTCCCGCAGGCGATAATCCTCTTCCCCTCCGCTTTTGCCCGATTTACCGTCTCGGCCAATTCCGGGGGAACGCGGTGAAATTCGGGGGCCAGCCGATGCTCCTCGACGAACTCCGTTCGTATGGACCT